>JAQVBP010000156.1 GCA_028690255.1 Methanosarcinaceae archaeon | reverse complement strand
GGGGGTCCCTGGCCACCCCCTTCCACCCGGAACTTCAGAAATCCGGGCTGCTTATTTTATCGGTATTTGGGAATACTGGTTCCTTCCCATCGTTGTCTTCAGGGGTGGGCCTGTAGCATTTGTCCAGAAACTCTTTTGAAGGGGCCTCTGTTGCAAGGCTCACAACAATGGCCACAAGGAAGGCCAGCGGAGTTGCGATCATGATCGGGTCCACAAGGGTCCAGGTGCCGGGAAGTAAGGTAGCTTTTCCAAAAATTGCCTTGCAGATCCCGAGAGGAACCGCTTCTTTTGCGTGGATGAAGGTTAGCCAGAACAGGCTTCCGAAAGTTCCGACCACAAGGCTTGCAAGGGCTCCTTCTCTTGTTATGCGCTTCCAGAAAAGAGCTCCCATGTAGATTGGCAGGAAAGCCGAGGTGCAGAGCCCCATGAACATTGCGGTTGCACGGGCTATGATGCTGATGGGCAGGTTGTATGCCAGGATTACCGAAAGCAGGATGGTAATGGCTATACCGATTCTTGTGGCATGGATGGTGGAACCTCCTGCTTTTCCGTCTTTCAGGCCCTGCTGGTAGAAATCGTGCCCGAGGGCTGTGCCCATGGCGTGGAACTGGGCTCCTGCGGTGGACATGGCGGCCGAGAGCAGGCTCAACATAAAGAAGAGCACGAAGAGTTCGGGCATGGCGCTGTTCAGGTACTCGGGCATTATAAGGTCGGTGTTGCCCCCCACGACCTCAAGGGCCGTCATACCTGTGGTCCGGTAGAAGTAGACGTTTGAGAGAGCTCCCACGACGTAAGCAACCCCTGCCATCATGAGGATAAAGGGGCCGCCTACAAGGACAGCTCTTTTGAGGGAACGGTCGTCCTTGACCGTCATAAAGCGGACTGCAAGCTGGGGCTGGGCGAGTACCCCGATTCCTACTCCCATGAAGAGGGTCGAGACCATCGTCCACCAGAGCGGGGAGCCAAAAGCCGGCATGGCGGTCCAGCCCTGATGTCCTATATCTGTGAGGGCCTGAGGGACGAGGGGGGCCATGTCGGTAAGGGCCTGGTGGGCCCCCACAACTCCGCCGAGTTTTACGTAGGTAAAGACAAGCAGAAGAGCCATTCCGATGAACATGAGGGTGCCCTGAAAAGCATCCACGTACATGACGGAAAGCAGTCCCCCTTTGAGTACGTAGGAAGCGATGATTACCGTGAAAATAAGAAGGGCCAGGTTGTAGTTGATTCCGAGGGTCGTTTCAATGAACCTTGCAGCTCCGATGAGTACGCTGCCTGCATAGAGAGGCATGAAAACCCCGATAAGGAGGCCGGAAAAACCCTGGATGAAACGGGACTGGAAACGTCTCCCCAGGAATTCCGGAAAGGTGACCGCCCCGAGATTCAGGCCTATGCGCCGGGTCTTCGGGCCGAAGATCACGAAGGCTATGAAGATCCCGAAAAAGATGTTCATGAAAACGAGCCACAATAGCCCCATTCCAAGGGACGCGGCCACGCCTCCGAAACCAATGATCGCCGAGGTGCTTATGAATGCAGCCCCGTA
The DNA here is from genome assembly GCA_028690255.1 of Methanosarcinaceae archaeon. Taxonomy (GTDB): domain Archaea; phylum Halobacteriota; class Methanosarcinia; order Methanosarcinales; family Methanosarcinaceae; genus JAQVBP01. The sequence goes on along the minus strand of JAQVBP010000156.1, from coordinate 4,973 downwards.
GGAGAGAGCCATGACAGCAGGGTGCGCCTTTCGGCCCGCAAGCATATAACCTTCGGTCTGGGAGCCTTTCCTGTAGCCCATGCGGGCAAGGTAGAAGATACACACAAGGTAGATTAAAACCAGAAATAAGAGAGTAGAGGTATTGACAGCCATAAAAATCGCCATGAATTTGATGTTTTTGAGGCCTCTGTGTCCGGAAGTTCAGGGCCATGTTAAAAAATTTCTGTGTTAGTTAAAAAATATAAGCAACAGGACATAATCCTCAAGAACCAGCTAATGCAGGTTTCTGACGGGCTTTCACTCCTGAGCTGCGGCTATGGGGCTTCCTGTACTGTGGGTCTGTTCACTTTCCCTTTCTTTCCAGTTAAGTGCCCCGTAGATGACGCATAAAAGTGCGCTTCCGATACATGATAAGTATGCAAGCCAGATCTGAGGATCATCGATTCCTAACATTTTCATCAACCTATTTTATCCGGGATTCCCTGAAACCCGCTGATTGTTACTTGAAAATCCGATTATTGACAGTAGCTAACATGACACTTGTTAGCATAGTACATAATATCACATTCTTATTTAAATGTATTGTTCCCCCACCCTGAAACCGAAATATGAAAAAAGATTACAGCAAAAGGATACAGAATAAAAAAAAGAAAATGAATTGTAAAATGAATTATATGTGATAACACTTACAGGCAAAAACAGACCGAATGGCTTTAACTTTCAGCTTTCGGTCCCCATAAATCATTGAAGAGTACACCCGGTTATTTCTCCGCTCAGGTCGGCCCCGAGCAGCTCAACCGCTTCTTCGAAGGCCCCGGTCTGGCCGAGTACCCACATCATTTTTACAAGGGCGGTTTCGGGAAGCATGTCTTCGCCTTCGAGAGCTCCGGCTTTCAGCATGTCCCGGCCCGTGTCATAGACCCGGTCACAGACCCGGCCGTTGAGGCACTGGGAGGTGATGACGACGGGAATCCCGGCCTCTGTAGCTTTTTCTATCGAGGGGATCCACTTCGTTGAGACGTGCCCGAGGCCCGTTCCCTCGATTACGATTCCTTTATAACCGGCCTCGAGATAATAGTCAAGAATTGCCGGATCGGCCCCGGGCGTGAACTTGACAAGGGCGCATTTCGTTTCCATGCCGGGTTTGAATTTCAGGGGAACTTCTCCGCGCCTGGTATGGGCAATGAGGGTCTCGATTTTCCGGGAGTCATAGTCCACGACTGCCAGGGGTTTTGAGTTGACGGATTTGAAAGCGTCTCTCCTGGAGGTGTGCAGTTTTCTTACTTTCGTGCCCCTGTGGACCTCACAGTAGTCGTCCGAGGTAGTGCCGTGCATGACTACCGAAACTTCCGCAATGTCGCTTATCGCAACAAGGGCCGCGCAGATGGCGTTCATGGCATTGTCGCTGCTCGGGCGGTCCGCACTTCTCTGGGAACCCACGAAAACAATCGGGACCGGGGTTTCTATCATAAAAGAAAGGGCGGCTGCCGAGTACATCATGGTGTCCGTCCCGTGGGTGATGATTATACCGTCAGCGCCGGCTTCGATCTCTTCCACAACGGCCTTTGCAAGGTTTTCCCAGGAGGAGGATTCCATGTTCTCGGAGAGGATGCTTGAGATTACCCGGCCCTTGAAGTCCGCGATTTCCCGAAGTTCAGGAATCGCACTCAGGATGTCGTCGGCAGTGAACTGGGAGCTGACGGCTCCTGTGCGGTAGTCGATCTTACTCGCAATGGTTCCACCCGTGGAGAGAATGGCCACCTTCGGGAGTTTTTCAGACCTTTTTGCAGGAAGTTCAGAGGAAACTTTTAAGGCTCTTTTTTCTGCGGCACCTTCTGCGACCTCCGGCTCTTCCGGTTTGCTTTCAAGCAGGGTTATTGTTACTTCGGCTTCCAGAAAACCTGCATTGTATCCGCTATTCATTTTGAGTGTGACGTACCCTTCCGCAGAGGGCATCACCTTACCTTCGTAAACCGTGCCGTCTTTTTCAACGCGCACCCAGTCACCCTGTTTGATTTCCATGAAGATCCCTTTTCCGAATTGTGAATTAAAACTACTTATTGAATTTATGAGCTTAATAGTTCGTAAATAAAGTAATGTAGATACTGACCCTAATGCTATTAAAAATTCAGCTTTTCAGCCTTTTCTGTATTCCTCAACAACCGACAGCAGTTTTTCAAGTGAGGAGTCTATCGAGTCCTTGAGGGTTGCGATTTCCTCTTCATTGAGTTCGAGCTCCGTTTTCTGCTTTGCAAGATAACGTCCCATCTCTTCGGGAGCAGGCCCGCCTATTGCATTTCTCCGCCTTATATTCGATTCGGGGTCAAGAGCTTCTTTAACCAGGTTTTCCGTCAGGCCCCGGGCAGAGAGAGCTTCTCCGAGCACGACCTCGGAGATTGAATCGATTTTTTCAAGGGTCGGCTCGCAGCCTTCTCTTGCAAGGATTCCGACGAGCTGGTGAGCGGTCCTGAAGGGGATTCCGGTTTCCCGGACAAAGGTGTCCGCAAGTTCGGTCGCGGTGGTAAAACCTGCCGTGGCCTGGGAACCCAGTACGTCAGGCCGGACTTTCAGGCTCCCGTACATCCCTTCCATTACCCGGACCGAGGCCCGCACGGTCTCGACCGAGCGCCAGATGTTGGGGGTGGCCTCCTGGAGGTCCCGGTTGTAGCTTAAGGGCAGGCCCTTGCAGATGGTTATGAGGGACATGAGAGCCCCGACGGAAACTCCTGTTTTCCCGCGCATGAGTTCGGCTGAGTCCGGGTTTTTCTTCTGGGGCATGATCGAAGAGGTGGAGGCGTACATGTCGTCGAGTTCGATATAGCCAAACTCGGAAGTGGACCAGAGGACCAGTTCTTCGGCCATCCTGCTGAAGTTGATCATGAGGTTGGTGAAGACGGAAGCACACTCGATCAAAAAGTCCCTGCTGCTCACGGCGTCCATGGAGTTTTCAAGAAGCCCCGCAAAGCCCAGGAGTTCGGAGCTCCGTTTCCGGTTGAGCTTAAAACCTGTTGAGGCAAAGGCTGCGGCTCCGAGGGGACAGAGGTTAACCCGTGAAAAAGCGTCGAGCACCCGGTCAAAATCCCGGCCGAGGGCCTGGGCATGGGCGCTTAAGTGGTGGGCGAGGGTGGTTGGCTGGGCGTGCTGGAGGTGAGTGAAACCCGGCATGAGAGTCTCGCTGTGTTTTTCCGCAAGGGCCAGTAAAGTCTTTCGGAGAGCCCGGATTTCCTCAAGGAGCCCGAGCAGTTCGTCCCGAAGCACGAGCCGGATGCAGGTTGCAACCTCGTCGTTTCTGGACCTGCCCGAGTGCATCCTGCCCCCGGTGTCTTCTCCAACAAGGTCGATCAGGCGGGATTCCAGGGAGATGTGGATGTCCTCGTAGCTGAAATCGAGTTTGTCCATGCCCTCTTCCCGGACCTGTAAAAGCCCCGAGAGGATTTTTCCGCAGTCTTCGGCCCTTATAATTCCCTGCTCCTTCAGCATCACGGTGTGCGCAAGGTCCACCAGAATGTCCGCGTCAAAAATCCACCTGTCCGCCTCCATTGAGGAGGTGTATTTCAAAATTTCCTCATCAGGGGCCGCATCAAGTCTGCCCCTCCGTAAAATGTTGCTCATTGCTTTCCCTCTCGTAAATTCTGGATAATTAGATTCCGGATAATCTAAGGATTCCTCTTAATCTTTGTGGATTCCGGATAATCTATGAATACATTTTAAGTTTAGCTAAACCCCAAATAATCCAGGGGGGACTTAAAACAATAAATATTACTGTCTGCGATATGTGCTGAATCCTGGATGCCCAAAAATTTCTAGCGTGATATGGTCTCGTGGTATGGTTTCAAAACAATAAATACGAATCGGTATTCCGGAAACCCGGACATCGGACCTTTCGAGATAGTTTGGCCAGCCTGAAAGAAAAAGCCGACCGGAGGGGAGCTCTCCAGGATATCCTGAGCTCAACGGAATATTTTGGATCTCACAGATTCAGAGACAAGCAAAGAAGCCAGAGAGAAACCTTATAATCAATAACACAAAAATCTGAAATATGTCCGTTGTCTCAAAATACAACAGGATTGCGGCCTTCTATGACTTTCTGGAAGGCCCCATGGAACGTTTTTTTTACGGCCGATGGAGAAAGGCCGCCCTTTCGGGGCTTAAGGGCCTGGTCCTTGAGGTGGGGGTCGGGACCGGAAAGAACCTGGAATACTACCCTTCCGGCTGTGCGCTCATAGGAATCGATGTAAGCGACGGGATGCTTGAAAAAGCGAGGGAAAAGGCCGTTGGCATGAAAAACGTGACCCTGCTCCTGATGGATGCCGAGCACCTGGACTTTCCTGCGAACAGTTTTGACCATGTGGTCACGACCTTCGTGCTCTGCTCCATTCCGGACCCTGTGGGGGCTCTCCGGGAGATGCACCGGGTCCTCAAACCCGGAGGGGAGATGATAAATCTCGAGCACATGAGAAGCGGAAACCCCCTGGTTGCGGCTTACGAGGATTTAATTAACCCGATTTCTGCGGGCCTTTTCGGGATTAACGTAAACCGGAAGACGGTCGAGAATGTCAACTACCCCACGCTAAAGCAGTGGGGCTTGTATAAGCCCTGGTTGACCAGCCTAAGTCTTAATTGACTACGTTGGAAATGTCATGATACCTGCAAATGCTTCCTCAGTTTGCAGCTCTATCGTGTAGTATTAAAAGTCCTGGGAGGTAGGGACGGTGTACTACGCATGACAAGCGTTTCCAACATTGGCGAGGGGAGACAATTTAAAAATTGCGTTACCTGCTACGGAAATTCGTTTCCAGAGCAGAGTGGAGAAATCCAGCATGATATTTGTAGTTAACAAAAATAAAGAACCGTTAAGTCCCTGCCATGAAGCAGTTGCAAGAAAATTGCTTAAAGCGGGAAAAGCGGTTATTCACAAAAAATATCCCTTTACAATTCGACTCAAAGAGCTAAAAGAGTCTAAGGACAATTCG
>JAQVBP010000155.1 GCA_028690255.1 Methanosarcinaceae archaeon | reverse complement strand
TTTCTTCTTCATTTTCTTCTTTATCTTTCCCGGCTTCGATTCTGGCCATGCTCACGACCTTATCCCCGGAGTTCAGGTTCATGACCCGGACGCCCTGGGTGTTTCGGCCCTGGACCGAGATGCCTGTGGCAGGGATACGGATGATGATACCCTCGGCACTCGTGAGTATGAGTTCGTCATCATCGGCGACGGCCTTAACATTGGCCACGTAGCCGTTCCTGAGACTCGTGATGATGGTAATCACGCCTTTGCCGCCTCTGTGCCGGATCGGGTACTGGTCAAACTTCGTGCGTTTGCCGTAGCCGTTTTCAGTGACGGTGAGAAGGGTTGCGTTTTCATCAACCAGGTCCACGCTGACCACTTCGTCATCGGAACCTTCAAGGGTCATGCCCCGGACGCCTCTGGCCGAACGGCCCATTGAGCGGATAGCGGTTTCGGAGAAACGGATGGCTTTTCCTTTTTTCGAGACCATCAGCACTTCCCTTGTACCGTCAGTCAGAAGGACTTTCACAAGCTCGTCACCCTCGTCCAGACCGACGGCAATAATGCCACCTTTTCTCGGGTTCCTGAAGTCCGAAAGCGGAGTCTTCTTGATCGTTCCTGCTTTTGTGGCCATAAGGAGATACTGATCATCCGTAAATTCCTTTACCGGGATCATGGCGTTGACCATTTCCCCGTCCTGAAGTTCCAGAAGGTTTACAATAGCCTTTCCTCTCGACTGGCGACTGCTTTCGGGAATCCCGTAGACCTTTTGCCAGTGGAGCCTGCCCCGGTCCGTGAAGAAAAGAATATAATTATGCGTGGAGGAAATGAAAAGGTTCTCGACAAAGTCTTCCTCTTTCGTTTCCATGCCTATGATGCCCTTTCCTCCGCGCTGCTGTTTGCTGTATGTGTCCAGAGGAATCCGCTTGATGTAGCCACTGTCCGTGATGGTTACGACCACTTCCTCTTCCGGAATCAAATCTTCATCCATAACCTCTCCGGTTGCAGGCACTATTCTGGACCTCCTCTCGTCTCCGTACTTTTCCCGGATGTCCAGGAGCTCGTCCCTGATAATCGTGTATTTCCGCCTGTCACTGGCAATGATTTCCATCAGGTCGGTAATCAGCCCGGCAAGGCTTTCGAGTTCGTCCAGGATCTTCTGTGTCTCAAGCCCCGTCAGGCGCTGCAAGCGCATGTCCAGAATGGCTTTTGCCTGAAGCTCGTCAAATCCGAAGTTGGAAATAAGGCCCTCTTTTGCCACATCCCCGTTTTTGGAGTTGCGGATCAGTTTTACGACCTCGTCCACGTTGTCCAGAGCGGTTTTCAGCCCCCGCAGAATGTGGGCCCGGTCCTCGCTTTTCCGGAGGTCAAAAAGGGTCCTTTTCTGGACGACTTCCATCCTGTACTCCAGATAGATATTCAGGAGCTGTTTCAGGTCCAGGACCCTCGGCTGCCCGTCCACAAGGGCCAGGTTGATTATTCCGAAACTGGTCTGGAGCTGGGTGTGCTTGTAGAGCTGGTTCAGGACGACGTTTGCGTTTACACCTCTTGAAAATTCAATTACGATCCTGATCCCGTCCCTGTCGGACTCGTCTCTTAAGTCGGAGATCCCGACAACAATTTTATCCCGGACAAGCTGAGCTATGTTCTCGATCAGTCTGGCCTTGTTCACCTGATAGGGCAGTTCCGTGACAATAATCCTGGCCCTGTCCTTCTTGAACTCATCGATTTCGGAAACCGCCTGAATTCTCACCGGCCCCCGGCCTGTGGTGTAGGCCGATTTGATCCCGGTGGTTCCCAGGATATGGGCCCCTGTCGGAAAGTCCGGGCCTTTGACAACGGTCATCAGGTCGGATATGCTCGTTTCCGGGTTTTCTATCAGCATGAGGGCCCCGTCAATGATTTCCCGAAGGTTGTGCGGGGCCATGTTCGTGGCCATCCCGACGGCGATTCCGGTAGACCCGTTGATAAGGAGGTTAGGAAGTTTTGCCGGCAGGACAACGGGCTCTTCCATGGACCCGTCGTAGTTGGGCCTGAAAGGCACGGTTTCCTTATCAATATCGTCCAGCATCTCCTGGGAGATTTTGTCCATGCGGACCTCGGTATAACGCATGGCTGCTGCCGAGTCCCCGTCAATGGATCCGAAGTTTCCCTGCCCGTCGATCAGCGGGTAGCGGAGTGAAAATTCCTGGACCATGCGCACGATGGAATCGTACACGGCCGAATCCCCGTGGGGGTGATACTTTCCGAGTACGTCTCCGACCACACGGGCGGATTTTTTATAAGCTTTATCATGAGTTATCCCGGCCTCTTTCATGGCATAGAGGATTCTCCGGTGGACCGGCTTCAAGCCGTCTCTGGCATCGGGAAGGGCCCTTCCAGCAATCACGCTCATGGCGTAGTTGATGTAGGACTTTTTCATCTCGTCGTCAATCAGGACGGGCACGATTCCTTTTACTTCAGGCCCGTTTCCTTCCCCATAGTCAGGAGCAGGAGTTGCCGGGGCCTGGTATTCAGTGTTTTCTTCTTCGTATTCTGCCATTTTTTCCACCCCTCAAATATCCAGTTCCACAACCTCTTTAGCGTGCTTTTCAATGAAATTCCGGCGTGGTTCGACTTCGTCCCCCATCAGGATCTGGAAGATCTCGTCGGCCCGGAGGGCGTCGTCCAGGGTCACCTGCAGCAGAATCCGGGTCTCGGGGTTCATGGTGGTCCCCCAGAGCTGTTCCGGGTTCATTTCTCCAAGCCCTTTGTAGCGCTGGACCGTGACCCCTTTTTCTCCGATCTCCTCAATGATCCTGGCCTTTTCCCTGTCCGTATACACATAGTGTTCTTCCTTTTTGCCTTTCTTTATGCGATAAAGGGGGGGCTGGGCGATGTAAATATAACCGGCATCGATCAGAGGTCTCATGTAACGGAAGAAAAATGTCAGCAGGAGGGTCCTTATATGAGCCCCGTCAACATCGGCATCCGTCATGATTATGACTTTGTGGTAGCGGGCGTTTTCAAGGGAAAAATCCTCACTTACCCCTGTCCCGAGGGCGGTTACCAGGGAAACGATCTCGTTGTTTTTGATGATCTTTGCAAACCTGGCTTTCTCCACGTTCAGGATTTTTCCCCGGAAAGGCAGTATGGCCTGAAAAGCCCTGTCCCGTCCCTGTTTGGCCGAACCGCCTGCGGAATCTCCTTCCACCAGGTATATCTCACAGTGTGAAGGGTCCTTTTCCGAACAGTCCGCAAGTTTGCCCGGAAGCGTACTGACTTCAAGGGCGTTCTTTCTCCGGGTGAGTTCTCTGGCTTTTTTCGCGGCGTCTCTGGCCTTTTTCGCAAGCAGGGCCTTTTCAATGATAATGCCCGCAACCTTGGGGTTCTCCTCGAAATACTCGGAAAGCCCGTCCGTTACCATGGAGTCCACAATCCCCTTGACATCGCTGTTTCCCAGTTTTGTCTTGGTCTGTCCCTCGAACTGAGGCTCCATCAGTTTCACGCTGATAATGGCGGAGAGCCCTTCCCTTATGTCTTCACCCGAAAGTTTCGTGTCGTCCTTTGTGAGTTTGTTGGTTTTTATGTAGTCGTTTGCCACCCGGGTAAGGGCTGTTTTAAACCCGATAATGTGGGTTCCGCCTTCGTGGGTGTTGATGTTGTTTGCAAAGGAGTAGACGTTTTCCGCATAGCCGTTTGTGTACTGCATTGCGATTTCCACGGTCATGTCGTCTTTTTGCCGTTCGAAGTAGATAGGTCTCTCATGCAGGACAGGCTTTTTCTTGTTAAGGTATTCCACGAAAGCAACGATTCCGCCTTCGTAGGATAAGGTGTCTTCCTGACCTTCGGGGCCCCTCAGGTCTTTAAAGTTAATCGTGATTCCCCTGTTCAGGAAAGCAAGTTCCCGGAGCCTGTTCAGGAGGATGTCGTATTGAAACTCCGTGGTCTCGAAAATCTCTGCGTCAGGCATGAAGGTGGTTTTTGTTCCGGCTTCCTCCGAAATTCCGATTTCCTTTACCGGCCCTGTGGGCTCCCCCCGGCCATATCGCTGGAAATAAAGTTTTCCTTCCCTCCTGATTTCCACTTCAAGCCATTCCGAAAGCCCGTTTACCACGGAAACTCCCACTCCGTGCAGCCCTCCGGATACTTTATAAGTATCTTTGTCGAACTTTCCCCCTGCATGTAAAACAGTCATCACGATTTCCAGTGCGGATTTTTTGTGCACCGGGTGGGGGTCTACGGGAATGCCTCTCCCGTTGTCCTGGACCGTAACACTCCCGTTTGGGTTGAGCGTGACGTCTATCCTGGTGCAGAAGCCTGCAAGGGCTTCGTCAATACTGTTATCAACAACTTCATAGACAAGGTGGTGCAGCCCCCGGCTGTCCGTGCTTCCTATGTACATACTGGGCCGTTTCCTGACAGCCTCCAGGCCTTCAAGCACCTGAATATGTGTAGCGTCATAAACCTGTTTATCACTCATCTGGGTTTATTCTCCATAAAAATTATATTGTTAATGTGTACTCTCGGGCAGCTTTCAACTTCTTATTATATTTTTCAAAATTCGCCAGAAAACTCTGCCCAAAATAAGCTTTTAAAAAACCCTTCAATTCGGTAAGTCCTCAAATTGATTCGGCGATTTTTATATTAATAATTTTCATCTCTGCCAGAAGCCAAATTCAATATGCGTTCATCATATTAAGCCTTTAGCTTATCCCAGTTTTAAGCCTGAATTATCTCTGAAATATCTCTCCTGAAAAGGGCTTTTTGAGCTAAATACCGGGCATTCCACATACTTTCTACGTTTCCATGAGTCCAATATAATATTTACAGCGCATTGCATTCAAAAAAACGCAATGTTTCGAAAGCTTTCCGCTCCGCTCCTGAGAAACAAAAACTCAGACCTCCAGCCGATTTTTTTGATGGGGCAAAAAGAGGCTGTCGGGCTAGTCTGGAACCCGCAATGTTTTTAGACATTCCAAAATTCGGTTGTGTCCGATTAATTGAACTTGATTATCCAAAATTCGGGGTCCGAAATATCGGATTTGATTCACGGAATCCGGGTGAATGAGTTGGACTTGATTTACAAAGTCCCGGGCAGATAAATTAAATTCGATTCACCGACTTCCGGACAGCATAGAGGAAGGGATTCAGATTAATAAAAAAATATTCAATGAAACCGTGGGCCTCCGGGCCTGAAGAGGGTCAAGGATTACTGAAAGCTCCAGAAAGGCAAAAACAGACTGGAGCGCATGGAAGCGAACGGATTTATTTTTAGTCTCAAAAAGGAAAATGAGTCTTCTCGTAAGCCATGTAAACGAGTAACGCAAAAACCCTTCGATATTTTCATCCAAAGCCGGAGAGGTTTCAATCAAATTCTCTTCAGATATAATAAGCAACATAGAAACGATACATAACTTTGATTTCCTCGAGTTTTCCGGGCTCCGGAACAAAAGGTTCCTGCTGTGCGGCATATACCCTATCCCCAAAGTTTTTGAAGGTGATCTCGCACTTTATGTTTTCAGGGACTTCAGTCTGGAAAATATCACATTTCCGGCAGCTTTCCCGGATAAGAGTTTCCAATTCTTCCGAAGAAAAGACCGTCCCCTGTTCCGGTCTGTAGTTAACCTCAACCGTAAGTTCTTCCTTGCTTACCAGATCGGCCCAGAAGCCGGAAAGTTCCGCACCTTCAAGCCTGTAATCCTGAATTTCAAAACTCCTTGTGATCGTATTTTTAAGCTTACTTTCTGACATAATCTAAGCTTTGAAAGTGAAAATATATAAAACATCTCCAGGAGAGGGATAAATCGTTCTGAGCTTCTTATAACTTATTTAAGGGCCTTCAATAGTCTTGTAATATATTAGATGAGTTTAATATGTGTATATAATTTTTAAAATGATAAATATATTAATGAATGTGACCCATAAATTAAAACAGGGAGGATATTGCTTACGAAAACTCCCTGTTTATGAAGTTTTTATTTTCCATATCGATTAACGGGGGGTAATTATGCCTAAGTTTGAGATATACAAAGACAAAAGCGGAGGTTACCGCTTCAGGTTGAGAGCTAGAAACGGCCAGATCATTGCTACAGGTCAGGCTTACAAAAGTAAGGAAGGGTGCCTGAAAGGCATTGAATCGGTGAAACAAAACGCACCTATCGCAGAAATAATCGAGCTTGAAGGAGAAATGGGGGCAGCGGAGCTGGAAATAGCACACGCGTAAGTTTTTCACACACCTCCGGTTTTTCCTTTTTTATGGCCCACCCTCATTCGATTTTACTTTTTTAGGTTCACTTTTTTCAAAAACAATGCCTTCAAACCTGCATTCAGTCAGCTTTTTCCTGCTAAGGAGATAAAGAAATACCTTGAAGAGGGCATAGATTCTGAAATAAGCGGAAAGCAAGGCCGGGGATCGAAACCCGCTTATATAGACGATCTTTTTATTGTCCCGGCAGGAATCGTCCAAAAATTTCACCAGACCGTCAAAATAATTCCTTTCGAGGACCGTTCCCTGGGGGAGGCGAGGGCCCAGTACTATTACGTCTTCTTCCATCCCGTCCGGGCCTTTTGTGCCCTCAATGAATCCGTAATTGAATATTGTGGGCAATGGGGAAAAAAAAGCTCTTTTATAACCGCTTCCAGTTTTATTGTACTTAAAAAAGCTGTATTTAGGAGTCTCGATAACGATTTTCATAATACCTCAGCAGAAACCCCTCGGGCTTTAGAAGCTGTCCGACAATTACT
>JAQVBP010000154.1:5165-6777 GCA_028690255.1 Methanosarcinaceae archaeon | reverse complement strand
AAAAGTAGATAGGTAAAAAAGTAGATAGGTAAAAAAGTAGATAGGTAAAAAAGAAAAAAATTAGAAATGGAGGGCGTCCTTCGGACAGGCCTCGATACATCGCCCGCATTTGATGCAGTCCGGAAGGGGGGCTCCTTTGTGGACCTCAAGCTGCATGGGGCAGATTTTGTCGCATTTTTTACAGGTTATGCACTTTTCCTTCTCGATTTTCAGGGCATATCTTTTTCCTCCGAGCAGGCGCTGGGCCGTGCCCATGGGGCAGAAAGTGCACCAGGCCCTCGGGCTGAAGTAGCTGCCGAGCAGGATTGCAATCGCAGTGGTCACAATGCACATTGTAACCAGAATCATACCGATCTTATCAAAGATGTTCAGGCTGCCTATGACGCTTATGATCCTGTAAGTCATAAAGCCCATTAGGAGTATAAAGACAGGGACCCTGAGCCAGAAACTGCGAAAAGCTTTGGGGATTTTATTCTTTTTTGAAATCTTCACTATCCAGAAATCCGCAAGACTTCCTCTCGGGCAGAGGTTTCCGCAGAACCAGCGGCCTCTGAAGGGGCTTATCAGGAAGAGGGCCGCAAAGACGAGCAGCAGAAAATATCCGAGAGCAGGGAACCACAGGCCCCCGATCGATACGATAAGGACAAGAATTCCGAGATATGGGGTTATTTTTAGCAAATTGGATCAACCTCGCTGTTCCCACTGTTCCAGTTCTTTTCCGAGTTTTTCGGCCCAGCCCTGGACAATGTTCATTATTATGTTTTTTATTTCGTTTTTCGAGTGAATTTTATAGATAAAGACGTAGCCCCCACTTTCCAGGTTCTGCTGAGACCTTTGCAAGACCTCTTTTTCATAGAGTTTCTTTACCGAACGCTGGACCGTGGACAGATCGAGTTCAAGAGTCCGGGAAAGGGTCTCGGTGTCCACCCAGGGATTGTTGGTGGAAGGGGGGGCGTAGGCGGATGAAGGGGTCGGAGCAGAGAACAGAAGGGGGTTTTCATCCGTTCCTTTCTCCGGCCCGGCGTTTAAAAAGTACTTCAGGACCTTGAGGTCGGCTCTGCTGAGGTTAAGGGCACATTTGATCACGTCTTCAACTTTGAATTCCTTGCATGCGAAGTCTATCATCTTGTTACCTCCAGGATCTGATTTTCTCAGAGTCTATTATACCATTACCTCAAGTTTATTACAGTACTGTTGTATAATTACCGTTATATATATACGCTCTTAAGTACGGAAACAAGCTTCCAAAAAACAGAAGTACTTAAAAATTTTCCTCGCGGCGGTCTCTGTTTCGCTCGCGTTGCTCGTTGCTCGTTCCTCTCCCTCAAGCGGGCTATAAACCTTATTTTGGAATGCCTTCCAAAAAAACGCCAGAGATTCTGTAAAATAGTGTACTCCGTAATTCTTTTCACATTTCACTCGCGTTAATTATTTTTTGTGTGGTTTTCCATCCCTTTCATGGTTCTAATTTTTGTTCGAGCTTAGTTTGATTATTCTGTTTTGATTATTCTGTTTTGAGTATTCTGGTGCGAGCTTCACCATTCCATAAACCGGGTTATGACTTTCACATCCTTTCTTATGAAGTACTTCCTGAGTTCGTCCACCACAAGCA
>JAQVBP010000154.1:3343-5065 GCA_028690255.1 Methanosarcinaceae archaeon | reverse complement strand
TTTGATTATTCTGTTTTGATTATTCTGTTTTGAGTATTCTGGTGCGAGCTTCACCATTCCATAAACCGGGTTATGACTTTCACATCCTTTCTTATGAAGTACTTCCTGAGTTCGTCCACCACAAGCAGGAAGAGGGCAAACGGAATCGCCAGGGCCAGGTAGTTCAGGGGAAGGGGGGAGGTGTTAAAAATGAGGTGTGCCAGAGGGCTCCAGATTATAAAGGCGAGGATCAGAAGTTCGCTTGCTATTCCCAGCAGGACCAGGCGGTTTTCGAAGAGCCCTTTCGTAAAGACCGACTGGTGCCTGGTCCGGGAGGTAAAGACATTTGCGAGCTGACAGAGGATTACCGCCGAGAAAAAGGCTGTTATGGCCTGCATGTAAAGGGGGTCGCTGTAGGGCAGCCCCTGCCCCCAGGTCCAGCCCCCGTCCCGGAGCACGGCAAAATAACAGAAAAAGCCTGCCGCAGCTTCAATGGGCCCCTTTATCCCGTAAGAGGTAAAGAGCATCCGGGGGGTCAGCAGTTTCTCCTCCTTCGGGCGAGGGGCCCGTCTCATAATATCCCCTTCCCCTTTTTCCACCCCCAGGGCAAGGGCGGGCAGAATATCGGTCCCAAGGTCGATTGCAAGAATGAGCTGCACCGTTATGGGCAGTGGCAGGGCGAAGAGGACAAAGGCGATGAAGGGCAGGATTTCGGGTACATTGCTTGTCAGGACATATGCGATGAATTTCTTTATATTATCAAAGACCGTCCGGCCTTCCTCAACGGCGTTTACGATTGTAGCGAAATTGTCGTCGAGCAGCACCATATCCGCGGCCTCCCTTGCAACATCCGTCCCGCTACCCATGGCCACGCCCATATCCGCGTTCTTAATGGCAGGCGCGTCGTTAACCCCGTCTCCTGTCATGGTCACGGTTTCCCCTTCGGCCTGGAAGACCTGCACGATTTTCAGCTTCTGTACAGGGGAGGTGCGGGCAAAGACAATGCTTTTCCTTTTAAGCCGTCTGGAAAGTTCCTCTCCGGAAAGGGCTTTTAACTCGTCCCCGGTGATTATCTCAAGCTCTTCGGAGTTTGCAAGCCCCACACTTCTTGCGACGGACTCCGCGGTAACCGGGTGATCCCCCGTAATCATGACCACCTTGATGCCTGCGGCATGGCACCTTGCAATAGCCTCCCTCGCCTCCGGCCGGGGCGGGTCAACGATGCCCACCAGCCCAAGGAACACAAAGTTTTCCATGTACTCCTTTTTCTCATCGACCTTCCGAAAAGCCAGTGCAATCACCCGCTCACCTTTGCCTGCCATCTGCAGGTGGCGGTCCATAAGTTCCTGTTTTTCGGAATCCCCAAGCTTCACTTCCCCTTCAGGTTCAAGCACGGATTCGCACATCTCTATGACCATCTCGGGGGCTCCTTTAAGGTAAGCTTCAAACCCGCCGTCCGGGGTGCTGCAGATTACCTGCATTCTTTTTATACGGGAGTCAAAGGGAAACTCTTCCATGCGAGGATAACTTTTTCCAAGTTCCCTGATGTCTCCGAAACCGTTTGCGTAAACAAGCAGGGCCCCCTCGGTGGGATCTCCTATATACCCCGGGGCTTTTTCCGAAAGCCTCGCGTTGTTGCAGAGCCCGGCTGCCCTTATGAATATCGGAGGGATTTTTTTAAGTTCCTGTTTTTCAATTTCCGCTTCTTTAATTTCCGCTTCTTTAATTTCCGCTTCTTTAATT
>JAQVBP010000154.1:0-3243 GCA_028690255.1 Methanosarcinaceae archaeon | reverse complement strand
CCGCTTCTTCAATTCCCGCTTCTTCAATTTCCAATTCTGTTATTCTGGAATTTTCAGGCCCCAAATCTTCAAATTCCAGTTCCTCAAGCCCCACAAGCAGGGAATGCACGGCCATTTTGTTCTGGGTCAGAGTCCCGGTCTTGTCCGTGCAGATAACGGTGGTCGAGCCGAGGGTTTCCACGGATTCAAGCTGTTTGATAAGGGCGTTTCTTTCGGCCATCCGCCTTGAGGCCAGGCTAAGGGCGAGGGTGACTGTCGGCAAAAGGCCTTCAGGCACGTTTGCAACAATGATGCCTATTGCGAAGACGAGGCTTGCAAGCAGGATATTTTGCAGGAAAAAAGCCAGAAGAAAAAAGGTGATTCCGAGAAAGATTGCAATGCCCGATATGACCTTTATGAAATGGTTGAGTTCTTTTCTAAGCGGAGTCTCCACGGCCTCGGTCCGCTCCGTAAGCACGGCCAGGTTTCCTATCTGGGTATTTTTCCCGGTTCCGAAGACCACGGCTTTTCCGTTTCCGCTCTGCACAAGTGTCCCGGAAAAAACCATGTTCCGGCATTCCAGAATCTCTTCGTGGGTGCAGCGGAGAGAGCGGAGCTGGGGCTCGGCTTCTCCCGTGATTGTGGAGTTGTCCACCTTAAGGGCGTTTACCTCGATCAGCCTCCCGTCCGCGGGTACCTTGTCTCCCTCTTCAAGCTGGATAACGTCGCCTGCCACAAGTTCGGATGCGAGCACGTCCTCAAGCTTTCCGTTCCTGATTATCCGGGCGTGAGGGGGGATGAGCTCCCGGAAGCTTTCCATGGTCTTTTCGGCCTGGTATTCCTGGACAAAAGTGAAGGTCCCGTTCAGGACCACAACGCCTCCGAGTGCGATTCCTATGTAGAGGTTGCCCTGACCGGGGTTGAGGTATTCCGTAAGAAAAGAAAGCAGGGCCCCGAGGATAAGCAATAGTGAAAAAAAGTTCCTGAACTGTTTGAGGTATTTTCTCAGTACGTTCTCTTTTCCGCTTTCCTCCAGAACATTGGCCCCGCATTCCCGGAGCCTCCGGAAAGCTTCCTCTTTGCTCAGGCCTTCCTCGCCCGTCCCGAACCTTTCCAGAAACTCTTCGAGTGCTATCCTGTGCTCATCGCCTTTCGGAGAGCAATATCCGACCCCGATGCCGGCAGAAACGTTTGCCATAGGTCCCCCTCATGTTTTCAACGCCGGACAAACATAAGAAGCTTGACAGTCTCAGGTAAAAAAATACAAAGCAAACGCTTGAAGGGTGTCAGGTAAAAAAATACAAAGCAAACGCTTGAAGGGTGTCAGGTAAAAAAATACAAAGCAAACGCTTGAAGGGTGTCAGGTATAAAAAATACAAACAAAGAAATGGTACGTCCCGACTGAGACTCGAACTCAGGTCTAAGGCTCCGCAGGCCTCAAGGATATCCGCTACCCTATCGGGACACTATTAAGCACGTACAGCTCCATAACAACATTCAATCATATAAAGCTTATCACCGGAAAGGCGGGGACTCACTCATTTTTTTTATTTCCATACCGGCAGTTTCTTCCGGATAATTTCGGGTAATTTCGGAAAATGCTTTCTTTTTCGGTCTCTCTATCAATAAAGATTAAATGCAACGAGCCCGATTTTATAATTCATGTCAATGACCATAGGACTTGCGGGAAAACCCAACGCGGGAAAATCCACATTTTTCAAGGCCGCCACCATGGCGGATGTTGATATTGCCAATTATCCTTTTACAACCATCAACGCGAATCACGGGGTTACCTATGTGAGGACGGAGTGTCCCTGTAAAGAAAAAGGAAACGAATGCGGGAAATGCACAGCCGGGATACGGCTTGTCCCGATTGACATAATTGACGTGGCAGGGCTGGTCCCGGACGCGCACAAGGGTAAGGGCCTTGGAAACACCTTCCTTGACGAACTCCGGCAGGCCCAGGCGATCATCCACGTAGTGGACGCTTCCGGGGGCACGGACGAGGAAGGAAATCCCCTTGACATCGGGGCCCACGACCCCATGAAGGACGTCGTCTTCCTGAACCGGGAAATCACCATGTGGCTTTACGGCATCCTTGAAAGGAACTGGATCAAACTTTCCCGGAAAATCCAGGCCGAAGGGCTCAAACTTGAGTTCGTAATTGCCGAACAGCTTGCCGGGGCCGGGATTACCGAGTTCCACGTAAATGAGGCCCTTATCGAGACCGGGCTTTTCAGGGTGGAGCACCTGAAATGGACTGATGAGGACATGGTCCGGCTCTGTGAGGCCATGGAACGGATAAGCAAACCCATGCTCATCTCCGCAAACAAGGCCGACGTCGCTCCTCCGGAAAACCTGGGTAAACTCGGGGAACTTGAAAGAATCGTGGTCCCCACAAGTGCGGCTGCCGAACTGGCTCTCAGGTCCGCTGCCAAAAGCGGGGCTATCCGTTACACTCCCGGAGACAGGGACTTTGAAGTCCTGGCCGAGGGTCTGAGTACAAAGCAGCAAAAAGGTCTGGAAGCCCTCCGAAAACTTCTGGTGGCCAGAGGTGGGACCGGAGTTCAGGAATGTATTAACAGGGTTGTCTTCGAGCTCCTTGGCCTTATAGTGGTCTATCCCGTGGAAGATGAGGGCAAGTGGACCGATAAAAACGGAAACATGCTTCCTGATGCCTATCTAATGAAGAGAGGCTCGACCTGTCACGATCTGGCCTACCAGATCCACTCTGAGATCGGGGACAGGTTCCTCTATGCCATGGACGCAAGGACAAGGATGAGGCTAGGGGAGAAGCACGAACTTAAGGATGGGGATGTAATCAAAATAGTATCCACCGCAAGGTGAACTGTGCTACCTGTCCTCTGGTTTTTATGCATGTGGAATAATTTTTAAGTATACCCGGCCATATCCGAAAGCAGGCAGATCTGGCCGGGCCGGCTCTATAGGGGTAAGCTCTACACTAAGGCACTCTACAGGTTTTCTCCATGAATTTATTTTCTTTCACCTATCCGGTTTACGAACGATATCTTGTATGGCAGATCAAAAGGTCTCCTTCAAGGGTTCCGGGGCATGTGGCCCTCATCCTTACGGAAAGTGATCTTCTGGACTCCGAGGGAATTTCCAGGCTCCGTTCTGTTCTGCTTTCTTTCAGGAAGCACCAGGTAAAACTGATCAGCCTTTATGTGGACATCCTTAATACTGACCGGGCTCTGGAAGTCGGCCTTGCTTCAAGGCTCACGGGTCAGTTGAAAGAAGCCTTTT
>JAQVBP010000153.1:3802-6796 GCA_028690255.1 Methanosarcinaceae archaeon | reverse complement strand
GAAGGGAACTGGGACATGACGGGGAACAACACCCCGGTCTTCTTTGTCCGGGACCCGCTCAAATTCATGGACTTTATACGGAGCCAGAAACGGGAGCCTGATTCCCATCTCAGGTCCGATACCATGTGGTGGGACTTCTGGTCCCTGAACCCGGAAAGCCTGCATCAGGTCACGATTCTCATGTCCGAGCGGGGGATTCCTAAAGGATACAGGCACATGAACGGGTACGGGAGCCATACCTACAGTTTCATAAGTGCCGAAAACGAGCGCTTCTGGGTGAAGTTCCACTTCAAAACGGTGCAGGGGATCGAGAACTTCAGGCCGGAGGAAGCGGCCGAAATCTGCGGAAAGGACTCGGACTGGGCCATAAGGGACCTTTACGAATCAATAGAGAAGAAAACCTTCCCGCAATGGAAGATGCAGGTCCAGATCATGCCTGAGGAGGAGGCCGAAAGTTACCGCTGGAACCCCTTTGACCTGACCAAAGTCTGGCCCCACGGAGACTACCCGGTAATGGATGTCGGAATCCTGGAGCTTAACCGGAACCCGTCGAACTACTTCGCGGAAGTGGAGCAGGCGGCTTTCTCGCCGGCCAACCTGGTACCCGGAATCGGAGCTTCTCCTGACAAAATGCTCCAGGCCCGGCTGATCTCCTATAACGACGCTCACCGCTACCGGCTCGGAGCCAACTACGAACTCCTGCCCGTCAACCACCCGAAAGTAAAAGTGAATAACTACCAGAGGGACGGCCTGATGCGCTTTGACGATAACGGGAAAGGTTCGGTCGTCTACGAGCCCAGCAGTTTCGGAGGCCCGTTTGAAGATTCCTCCTATAGGGAGCCACCCCTCAAAATCTCAGGGGATGCCGCCCGCTACAAACAAACCCTTACGGACGACGACTTTGTGCAGCCCGGAAACCTCTTCCGCCTCATGAACAAAAAGCAGAAGGAGGCCCTTATCAACGCTGTAATTGACAGCCTCGGAAAAACGCCCCGCTTTATCCAGGAAAGGATGATTCCCTATCTTTCCAGGGCTGATCCGGCATACGGGGAAGGAGTCGCAAAAGGCCTGGGAATCCAGCCGCAGATGGCAGCGCCCTGAGCTATATTTATGAATTTCCCGTTGTTGTTCGGGAAGCGGTTCAGGCCCTGGAACCTGACCCAAACCCTCTGCTATCAAGCCTCCCCTTTACAAAACTCACAAGCCCGTATACAAGACTCAGTACCAGGATGATAGTTGCCCCCGAAGGCAGGTCAAACGCGTAGGAAAGCCCGATTCCTGCAATACTGATAAGCCCTCCAAAGAGAGTGGAAATCAACATCATCTTTTTTAGGTTGTGGGTGAATTGTCGGCTGAGAGTGGCCGGGATGGTGAGGAGAGCGATTACCAGGATGATCCCCACGACTTTGATCAGGACCACAATTGTCAGGGCAATGATGCAGAGCAGGAGAAGGTAAAGCTTCTGAGTGGGAAGGCCCTGGACAGTCGTAAACTCTTCGTCAAAGCAAAGCGCCAGGAACTCCTTGTAAAAGAGGCAGACCGTGCCCAGGATGATGATATCAAGGCCCAGCATCAGGTAGAGGTCTAAACGGGGAACAGTCAGTATGTTTCCGAAAAGGTAGGTCATGAGATCGGAGGCATAACCGGGAGTCAGGTTGACCAGGATGATGCCAATTGCCATCCCGAAAGACCAGAGGATACCGATTACGCTGTCTTCCGGGATTTTTGATTTTTTGCTCACCGTGCCCATGACCAGGGCCGAGAGCAAGCTGAAAGGGAGGACTCCATACATGGGGTTTATCCCGAGATAGTAGCCGAGCCCAATCCCCCCGAAAGAGGCATGGGCTATCCCCCCACTTATGAATACGATTTTCTTTACCACCACATAAACACCTATGATCCCACAGGCTATGCTGGCAAGGACCGAGGCTGCAAGGGCGTTCTGGATGAAACTGTACTGCAAGAGTTCAAACATACGGATAATTCTCCTGATGCGTTTTTCAACTCGTTTTTTAACTCGTTTTTTAACTCGTTTTTTAACTCGTTTTTTAACTCGTTTTTTAACTCGTTTTTTAACTCGTTTTTTAACTCGTTTTTCGACTCGTTTTTCGATTACTTGTCAATACTCTTTCAATTCTTATGCCGCCCCAGGACCCTGTGAGGGATCCCGTGGGCAATCAGCTCGACCGGACACTGGTAGGTGGCTTCCAGATCTTCAACCGGAATTTCCTTTGAGTTATGGTAGTGCAATTTCCGGTTCAGGCAGGCGATCTTATCCACGTAAACGGAAACCGCACTCAGGTCGTGGGTGACCATGACGATTGCCATGTCTTTTTTGAGCCTACCCAGGAGACGGTAGAGTTCATCCTGCATATGAGGGTCCAGGCCGGAGTCAGGCTCGTCCAGAAGGAGAAGTTTGGGATGAGAGGCAAGCGCCCGGGCAATAAGTACCCTCTGCCGCTGCCCGCCCGAAAGCTGGCCTATCTGTCGGTCTTTAAATTCCAGCATCTCGACTGTTTCAAGGGCTTTCAGAGCAGCCCCTTTATCCTCCTGACCATAACGCTTCAGAAAACCCGCGTGGCTCAACCTGCCAGTCAGGACCACTTCCCAGACGCTGATCGGGAAGTCATAATCAAAACCTTTATATTGCGGGACATAACCCACCAGATCCCTGCTCTTCTCAGGGGTTTTCCCGAAAAGCTTCACACTGCCCCTGTAAGGCTCCAGAAGCCCCAGAAGTATCTTCAAAAAAGTGGTCTTGCCCCCTCCGTTCGGGCCGATTATGCCAAGAAGCCCCCCGGGTTTATCCAGATCGAGGTTAACGGCTTCCAGTATAATCTGGTTTCCATAACGAACCCAGACGTCCTTCATTTCAATAACCTTTTTTTCAGTCATTTCAAAAACCTTTTTTAATCATCAAAAACCCTTTTCAGTCATTTCAAAACCTTTTATTTATCATCAAAAACCCTTTTCAGTCATTTCAAAACCTTTTAT
>JAQVBP010000153.1:2467-3702 GCA_028690255.1 Methanosarcinaceae archaeon | reverse complement strand
CCTTATCAGGCAAGGTTCCGGGCAAAAATTCCGGAAACCTCTTCCATATTTTCAAGGTAATTTGGGGCCAGGGGATCCACTACAACCACTTCCCCGCCTATCTCCTCAGCCACAGCTTCGGCACTCCGGGGACTGAACTGGGCCTGTATGAAGATTACCCTGATATCCTTTTCCTTAGCAAGATCCACCATACGGGCGAGGTCCTGCACACTCGGTTCTTTCCCCTCGATTTCAATCGGGAGCATGGTCAGACCGTACTCATCGGCAAAATACCCCCAGGAGGGATGGAAAACCATAAAAGTACTGTTCTCCCGGCCTTCGAGGTCTTTTCTGATCTTTGCATCCAGGACATCGAGTCGGGACAGGTAAACGTCCCTGTTTTGCCTGTAGTAGGTCTCATTTGCAGGGTCAATCTGCACGAGACCCTGGTAAATATTCTCGACCATCAACTTTGCGTTAACAGGAGAATTCCAGATGTGAGGGTCTTTTCCGGAATGTTCGTGCTCTGATTCAGCCCCTTCTTCCGCATCATGTTCCCCGGCCTCTTCAGCTCCATACTCCTCATCATTTACATACCTTACACCGGCTTCATCCCCCTCATGGAAATGGGTCTCCATGTCCCTGAGCGGGATTCCTTTTGAGCAGTCCACGACCAGCATCTCCCCGTTGATGACCTCAAGTTTGTCCAGCCAGACTTCCTCAAACGCCAGCCCGGATCCTACAATAGCATACATCCGGGCTTCACTTATATCCCTGAGCTGCCCCGGAGTGGGATCATGGGTTGCAGGGCTTGCCCCTGGAGGAATCATGACTATGGTCTGAACCCTGTCTCCCCCCACCGCTTCAACAAACTCGGCCTGTGGGAGGATGCTTACGGCCACGATAATATTACCATCGGTTCCTGTGCTTTCACCTTCTGCCCCTTCGTTTCCTGCTCCTTCGGCGGTATCGCTTCCGTTTAAGGCTCCGAATTCACTTCTCTGATCCTGGCCCGTTTCAGTACAGCCACTGCAGAAAAGCACCAGACTGAAAGCCAGAAGGCCCACAAATAATAATTTATTCAAACTCATTTTTCCAATTCCACCAACCGATTAAACGTATAAGCACAAATATTTGTTTGGTATGAACACAAGTTTTTTTGAATTATTTGGCATACACCCAAATTATTCAAAACCATCCCGGGTATCTGATTTTCTGTATTAAGCCGTTTAATTCCGCATAAATCGTTTAATTCC
>JAQVBP010000153.1:0-2367 GCA_028690255.1 Methanosarcinaceae archaeon | reverse complement strand
CCGAGGATCCTGTGTCTCCGGGTAAGGAATTCCGCATAAGTTCGCCCCTTTTTCGTTAAATTGACACCTTTATAGGGGATGTGATCCAGATAACCGGAGGAGGCAAGTTCGTTGAGGGCCTTGCTTGTGGTGGAGGGGTCCACATTGAAACTGGAGGAAACTTCAGTCGTCTTTACTGTATGCCCTTTTTTCAGGATGAATTTCAGGTAATCCGCTTTTCTTGGCGAAAGTTCAAGGCCCGTCATCTCTTCCATGCAGATGAATATACAAAAAAGCAGTATTTATTTTTTTGGTAAAATTTGGGCATACACCAAATTTGTAGGGCTTATTTTGGATATTATAAACATTTCAATAAAAGAGGACATATGCCCCGCAGACCAGCAGGAAACTCACAAACCCCATCAAAACGCCCCCCAAGGTGTACGTCCTTAAAACCTGGCCCGGTTCAAGTTCCGCCAGTTCCCCGAAAATCCAGAAAAAGGGATCGTTGACATGGGAAACCAGAAAAGTGCCGGAGGCCATGGACAGGATGAGGATTTCTGCCGGCAGCCCGAGTTCAGGTAAAAAAGGAATCATGAGAGACGGGGCAATAAGCATGGTTACGACCCTTGAGCCCTGCACGCTCTGAAGGGAGGCGGCAACAAGGAAGGGCACGAAAATGGAGGGCAGGTTCAGATCAAAGAAAAGCTGTCCGAGGGCCTGACCGGCCCCTGTCATGGCAAGCGTGGCCCCAAGGGCTCCTCCCCCACAGAGGTCAAGGAGCACAACCCCGCTTCTTCGGACTGCTTTTTCTATAAGTGCTCTCAGAGCATCAATTCCGAGTGTTCTTGCGGAAAAAACGGAGAGTAAAACGCCTGTCAGGAGGGCGATATTGGGGTCTCCGAAAAAGACCAGGACAGGATGTTCATAAATAGCTTTCAGGAGGATCAAAAGCAGCGGGAAAAAAACCGGCATATAGGCCGCCAGCCTTCCGGAAATCCGCTTTTCAGGCCCCACTTCAGATTGTGTGCTTTTTTTAGAAGAAGGAAGGGAAACAGAAACTTTGGAATTTCCGGAACTTCCGGTTTTTTCGCCGTCTTTCGGCCTGCCGGGCCCTTCAACCCGGTTCCCGGCGAATTTTTTTGCATAAAGCCAGCCGGTAGCGGAAGTGAGCACTGCAATAAAAAAGCCGAGCTTGATGAGGCTTCCTGTGTCTGCTGAAAGCTCTTGTGCTGCTGAAAATATGACAGGAGAAGGGTAAACAAGGTTAAAGGAAGCGAGGGTCCCAAGCGCCAGGGCAGTTGCAGTGGAAACAGGGGGGATGTCAAGCCTGGACGCAACCTCTCTTGAAATTGGTACAAAGATAACATAGGCAAGAATACAACACATTACAGGTACGGCAAAGAGAAAACCAAGAATATTCAGACCCAACAGAGGCTTTCTGGAAAAACGGACCAGATCTGCGGCAATCACGGCCGTGCCCCCGGTCTTCTCAAGCACGAGCCCTATAATGCTCCCGCAGCTAATGATTATGGCAAAATGGGAAAAAACCCGGCCCATACCCGTGGAAACGGCTTCTACCGCCCCCAGGGGCTCTCCTGCAAGGATCCCTGTGAGAATGGAGACCGAAACCAGGCTCAAAAAAGGATGAAGTCTGAACTTCGCTGTCATCAGCAGGATGAGCAGAAGAGCGAAAAGAAATATAAAAACCGGATTCATGATTTACCTCAAAAAAGGCTTTATCATATAACAATATTTTCATATATCTAAGCCACGGTCGAGTTGCAACTGGCTGAGTTCATCTACTTCTTCTTCCCCAAGCACTTTTGCAAGATTTAAGAGAATAAGCAACTCCTCTTCCACTTTTCCGACGCCTACGAGATATTCCGCATTTATTTTTGATTTGATCATTTCAGGAGTAGGCTCAATGCACGATAGAGGAAGCCACTTTACCCTGGTTACGGAATTGACAAGCATACCAACCTGACTCTCTCCTGCCTCGACAACGACAATTCTGGAATGCTCGTCTTCTTCTTGTGGTGCAAACCCGAGGCGGGTATTCAGATTTATTACGACAATGATCTTTCCCCGCAGGTTGATAAGCCCTTTTACGAAATCGGGAGCCTGGGGCACCCGGGTAATCGTTTTCGGGACAGAGATGATTTCGGAGACATGCATGATATCAACTCCGAACTCTTCCCCGGAAAGTTTAAAAACCACAACCTGTAGCCTTTCACCCTGAATATTTGAATTTTGTTCATTTTTTTTTTCAAACATATCTGGCCCTCAAAAATTATTTAGCTGAATTGCACACTCCGATTCGTGCCACTAAAAAAGGCACACGAAATTTTTCGAATTACAGGTACAAAAAATGAAAGTATACAGGGT
>JAQVBP010000152.1 GCA_028690255.1 Methanosarcinaceae archaeon | reverse complement strand
TGTGTTTATTTGGAATCTAGAATCCGTGTACTGGCAGAAAGCGTAACTTCATTTAAGCTCCTCCCCCAGGTTAATATATTAAAATATATTAAACCTCAATGTGTCCCTTCAATACAAATGTTTATTCGATTAATTGCAACCTCTTTAAGTTTATAATTTTTCTTCGTACTTTTTGAGAAATAATAAAACAGTTGCCGACGGAACCCCTTTACCATATAATTTTTAGGGAGGGGTGCTGTTTCAGCTATAATACTTTTGGGAGTGGCTGGAGTTTCAGCCATAATACATTAAGAAATCCCGAAGGTCTTCGGCATCTCCGAAGCAGGCCCACTCACTGAAAAAAACAAGGCCGTTTGAATTATATGCTTTGCTGCTCTTATGGGCTCCCATGGATTTCCTCTTAATTATTCTATTCCTGTTGAGCCTTTTTATGATAAGCCGGGGCTCGGAATGGTTTGTGGAATCAGCCGTTTCAATCTCGAACAAGAGCGGGATTCCCAAGGTAATCATAGGGGCTACTATCGTCAGTTTTGCAACCACTGCCCCCGAATTTGCAGTATCCGCAACTGCGGCCTATATCGGGCATACCGATATGACAATAGGAAATGCAGTGGGCTCCGCAATCTGTAACATCGGGCTCATACTGGGTTCGGTTATCGCGGTAAAGGCCATTCCTGTCAGGGATGAGACCTTTCTTACGAAAAGCGGGCTGATGCTTTTATCCGGAGTTCTTCTCATTCTCCTGAGTCGAGACGGGTTTCTCACCTGGGCCGAAGGGCTTGTTATGTTTCTGGTCTTTGTTGCCTTTATCTATCACGCCTACAGGACCCAGTACAAACTTTTCGGGGATAAAAAAGAAAATTCGGAAAAGTGCAGCCTGAAGGACATGAAAAAAGACATCTTCCTCTTTGTCGCAGGCTCACTCTCGGTCGTCATAGGCAGCCGCATCCTTGTAGACTCCGGAATACAGATCGCGGAATGGCTCGGGGTTCCCGAAGTAATCATTGCCCTTACCATGGTCGCTATAGGGACATCTCTTCCCGAACTCGTAACGGCTATCACCTCCATGAAAAAAGGGCACCAGGACCTGGCCGTCGGAAACATTCTCGGGGCAAATACGATGGATATTGCCATGATCCTCGGAGTCTCTTCCCAGATCCGGGAACTCCCGGTCTCGGCCCAGCTAAACGGCTACGATTTTCCCTTCATGCTCTTCATCATGCTCGCCTTCGTATGCTTTGGGTTTACAGGAAAAAAACTGGAGCGGTGGGAAGGGCTTGTCATGCTCGCGGCTTATTTTGCCTACGTGGGTGGGCTTTTTACCCTTTACGGGTAAAAGAACCCTTCTTTTTTGAATAATTAATAAATACATGCCCATATACATCAATATATTCCAAATATGCCCGGAAAAAGGATTCCTGTGGTCAGGACGAAAATGTATAAATTTAAAAAGATTCTTTATACGTCTATGAAAGCGATCATTCTTGCCGCCGGAGAAGGTTTACGTTGCAGGCCGTTGACCTTCACCCGCTCTAAGGTGATGCTCCCGGTCGCGAATAAACCGATTCTTGAGCATGTTGTAAGGGCCCTTGCGGAAAATGGGATTAAGGACATTATCCTGATAGTCGGTTATGAGAAAGAACGCATAATGGACTATTTTGAAGACGGGCTGACCTTCGGGGTTAATATAAAATATGTGGACCAGAAAGCCCAGCTTGGGACAGCCCATGCCGTAAAAAGGGCCGAAGGCCTTATAGGTCCCGAAGATTCGGAATTCCTGGTTTTAAACGGAGACAACCTTGTCGAAGCCCGGACCATTGCCGACCTCCTGGAAAACAGAGAAGGGGATGCCACTCTTCTGACGGTTAAAATGGAAGACCCCGAAGACTACGGGGTGGTCCTGACAGCCGGAAAAAAGGTTTTGAAGATTCTGGAGAAAAAGCCCGGGAAGGAAAGCAATATTGTGAATACCGGAATTTATGTCTTCACCCCCCCTATTTTTGAATATATAGAAGATACGCCCATTTCGGAATCCGGGGAATACGCAATAACCGACACCCTTCAGCTCATGATCGATAAAGGGAAGAAGGTTACGGCCGTCCCGACCGAAGCAAAATGGAGGGATGCGGCCTTTGCCTGGGACCTTTTAAAGGCCAACGCCAGTGCTCTGAATACGGCCTCTGACCTGAAAATAGAAGGCAGGGTCGAGGAAGGGGCCGTCCTTAAAGGAAAAGTCTCGGTCGGGAAAAATACGAAAATCCGTTCCGGGAGCTATATCGTAGGGCCTGTAATGATAGGGGATAACTGTGATATCGGGCCCAGCGTGGTGATCCTGCCCTCAACCACGATCGGGGACAATGTCTCGGTCAGGCCTTTTACCGAAATCCGGAACAGCATCATAATGGACGACACCATTATTTCCACACATTCCCGAATCACGAACTCACTGATAGGCAGCAACAACAGCATAGGAGCTTATTTTGTCACTGAGGAAAAAGAGGGCCTGAAAATAATAATAAATGGCAAGCTCCACCCGGCTCCCAGGCTCGGAACAATCATTGGGGACGGCAACGAGATCGGGGACAGGGTGCTTGTTAAAGCCGGAGTGAGAATTGCTGTTAATTGCAATGTAGAGTCCGGAAACACCGTCCACAGGAACCTTTCCCGGGACTCGGTCGTGCTTTAAAATAATAAGAACGAAAAAAGTTCGGGTGAATAATATGTGTGGAATTGTAGGGTATGCGGGAAACAGGCCTGCAGTACCGGTTCTTATTGAATCTCTTAAAAAACTTGAATACCGCGGATACGATTCCGCAGGAATCACAGTGCTTGAGGACAAACTTGAGACCTTTAAGGCGGTAGGAAAGATCGTAAACCTTGAAGCGGAAATCCCTGAGAAACTGGATGGGGTTGTGGGGATAGGGCATACCAGGTGGGCGACCCACGGCCGGCCGAGTACTCAAAATGCCCATCCTCATAATTCCGGGGGTCCGGCCCGGCTCTCGCTGGTGCACAACGGAATCATTGAAAACTACATGGTATTAAAAGAGGAACTGGAGAGGGAAGGCTACGTTTTCAAATCCGAAACCGATACCGAGGTAATAGTCCACCTCCTGCACAGGGAACTGTTCGGGGGCCCTTCCTGTAGTGGAGAATGCAAACAGGAGTTTCTGCCAGCCCTGAGGCAGGCTATGGGAATAATCAAAGGTTCCTATGCGATTGCCGCGGTTTATCCTGAAGAGCCGGGAAAACTCTTTGTTGCTCGCAAGGACAGTCCCCTGGTAATAGGGGTCGGCTGCGGGGAAAACTTTGCGGCATCGGACGTGACGGCCTTTCTCGGGCATACTAAGGACGTTATTTATGTAAATGATTATGAAACGGCCGTGCTCAGCCCTGATGAAGTCCGGGTCTTCGGAAAGGACGGAGAAATCCTGGACAAAACCGTGGAAAAGGTCGAGTGGGACATTGAGGCCGCGGAAAAAGCCGGATACGAGCATTTCATGCTCAAGGAGATCCACGAGCAGGTTTCTTCCATCAACAACACCCTGGCGGGCAAGATCCTGGAACTTGAAGGAGACATCGAGCTTGAAGGTCTTCCCCTGAGCGAGGAGGAGATCAGAACGCTTTCAAAGATACAGATCCTGGCCTGCGGGACTTCCTGGCACGCCGGGCTGCTCGGAAAATATCTCTTTGAACAGCTTGCAGGAATCCATGCCGATGTTGAGGTCTGCTCGGAGTACCGCTATAGAAACCCGGTCGTGGAGGGAAAGACTCTTGCAATCGCAATCACTCAGTCCGGAGAAACAGCCGATACCCTCGCTGCCATCCGGAGCCTGAATGCCTATAACTGCCGGACCATGGCTATCACGAACGTTGTGGGGAGCACCATTACCAGGGAAACCGACGGCGTAATCTATACGAGAGCGGGGCCGGAAATCGGGGTAGCCTCCACAAAAGCCTTCACCGCCCAGCTTATTGTTCTTTACCTGCTGGCTGTGAAGTTTGCGCTTATAAGAGGTAAACTCGAACAGGATACGGCCAAGAACTTTATCAAGGGAATCAAAAAGATCCCCGGGCAGGTCCAGCAGGTCCTGAGCCAGAAAGATGCCATAAAGGAATGCGCCGAGAGTTTTTCCGGGGCCAAAAGCTACTTTTTCCTGGGCAGGCACCTGAATTTCCCTATTGCTCTTGAAGGAGCTCTCAAGCTTAAGGAAATATCCTATATCCACGCGGAAGGGTTTGCGGCAGGAGAACTCAAACACGGTCCGATAGCCCTGCTTGAAGAAGGGACGCCGGTGGTTGCAATTGCCACGAAAGGGCAGACCTATGAGAAGATCCTGAGTAACATCAAGGAAGTAAAAGCAAGAGATGCGACCGTAATAGCCGTTGCGGACACGGATGATACCGAGATTGAGAAATACGTGGATGTGGTCCTGAGAGTCCCTTCCGCAGATGAACTGCTCTCCCCTATCCTGAGCTGTGTCGTGCTCCAGCTGCTTGCGTACTATACCGCCCTTGCCCTCGGCCGTTCCATAGACAAACCGCGCAATCTCGCAAAAAGCGTGACCGTGGAGTGATTCCTGAATTTAAATTCCGGAATTTGGTAAATTATTTATGTTTCAATTAATTTAATTCCAGCTTCATTCATTTTTAACTTATATAATCTGGGATTAATATAGTCAGGAACTACTGTATTGATTCCAAAATTAGAAAATAAAACCAAGGATAAAACGCCAGAGCAACCTTAAATGGCGTATCTCCTTCGTTCTTTCTTCCGTGTATTTCCGTGTCTTCCGTGGTTCAAATTATAGTTAGAGATTGGTTAGGGAATTTTGGTACCTGATTATAATTTTTAAAATCCATTAATTTTTAAACAGTGGTGGGAAAAAAATGAAATTATTCGGATCTTCAGGGATAAGAGGCATAGCAAACGAAGAGGTCACCCCCGAACTGGCGCTTAAGGTCGGGCAGGTGCTCGGAAAAACGAAGAAAAGTGCGGTAATCGGGAGAGATCCGCGGACTGCGGCCCCGATGATCGAACATGCCCTGATTGCGGGGCTGAGCTCGGCCGGCTGCGATGTTACGAGGATCGGGCTTGTGAGCACCCCAACCCTTGCCTGTGCGGCCAGGGACTATGAATGCGGGGTGATGGTTACGGCCTCCCACAACCCTTCGGAATATGTGGGCATCAAACTCTGGAACCCGGACGGTATGGCCTTTGACTCGGCCCAGCAGGAGGAAATCGAGGAAGCAATTGAAAAGGAGGCTTTTGGCCGGGCCGCCTGGGACGAAATGGGCAGGGTTTCGAAAGACGAAAAGGCAATCAGGGCTCATATGGAGCTTATCAAGGCCGAAGTCGGAAGCGCCTCCCTGAGGGTTGTCCTGGACTGTGGCTGCGGGGCCGGGGGGACTATTACCCCCTATCTCTTGCAGGAACTGGGCTGCGAGGTCATAACCTTAAACGCCCAGCCCGACGGGCATTTCCCGGCCCGGAACCCGGAGCCGAACGATGCGAATCTCTCCCTTCTTAAAAAAGCCGTCGTGGAATTTGAGGCCGAGCTAGGGCTTGCCCAGGACGGAGACGCCGACCGCCTGATGGCCGTGGACGAAAAAGGAAGCTTTGTCTCGGGCGACGAGCTGCTTGCCATTTTCGGGCGTTCCGAGTGCGGAGAGTCCGGGGGGGCCGTGGTCGTTCCTGTGGATACCTCCATGCTTGTGGCCGATTCCCTCCCGAAGTCCGAAATTTTAAGGACGAGGGTGGGAGACGTCTATGTCGCCGAAGGAATCAAAAAACACGGGGCCGTCTACGGAGGGGAACCGTCGGGAAGCTGGATTTTCCCGCGCCTCTCCTATTGCCCGGACGGAATCTATGCGGCAGCGAAGCTTGTCGAGATCGTGAAAGATAAAAAACTCAGTGAACTCCGGGCCGAACTTCCGAAATACGCAACCCGAAGAGGAGCCGTCCCCTGTGCAAACGACAGGAAAGCCACCCTGATGGAAGAGGCCGGAACCCGGCTAAAGGTTCTCGGAGAGGTCCTGACAATCGACGGGGTCAGGGTCGAGACGGCCGAGGGCTGGGTGCTTGTCCGCCCCTCGGGGACCGAGGCCAAGGTCCGGATCACCGCCGAGGCCAGGGACGAGGCCGCAGTCGAAAAGCTTTACGCAACCGCCGAGAAAATTGTCCGTGAGGCCCTCCAGTGAAAGCCGTAATCCTTTTAGCAGGCAAAGGCACCAGGATGCAGCCCCTGACTACGGCCTGCCCGAAGGTCATGCTCCCCGTGGCAAACAAACCCATCCTCGAGCACATCGTGGAGGCGGGCGTGGAAGCCGGGCTTGACGGTTTCGTCTTCATCACAGGCTATCTGGAAGAGCAGATAAAGGAATACTTCGGAGACGGGAGCCGCTGGGGCGTCGCAATTGACTACGTCCGCCAGGAAAAACAGCTCGGAACCGCCGATGCCATAGGCTGCGCCCGGGGCTATGTGGAAGGGGCCTTCCTGGTGCTCAACGGGGACATGCTCGTAAGTCCGGAAGACCTCCGCCCCCTCCTCTCAAGAAAAGAGGCCGCCGTTATCTGCGTAAAGGAAGTCGAGAACCCCCGGGCCTTCGGGGTGCTGGAAACCGAGGGAGAAAAGGTCACAAGGATTATTGAAAAGCCCAGAAACCCCCCCACGAACCTGGCAAACGCCGGGATCTACCTTTTCCATGACTCCATTTTCGAGTACATCGACAGGACGAACCTTTCGGTCCGGGGCGAACTTGAGATTACGGCCTCCCTCCAGCTCCTGATTGACGAAGGTGCAACTGTGGGCTACAGGCCCCTGGAAACCGA
>JAQVBP010000151.1 GCA_028690255.1 Methanosarcinaceae archaeon | reverse complement strand
AAACTGCTAACTTCAGCTTCGAAGTAGAAGTTCCCTTCATCTTCCTCTGTCTTTGTTGTCGGGCAGTTTACCCATTCTCCGTCTACATAGTGCTGGAGGACGATGGTTTCCAGGTTAATATTATTCTCTTCCAGCCACTGTTTTGAAACCTTGAAGCCTACTGTTCCGCTTTCTATCTTTTTGCCTATGCCTTTGCTTATCTCAATGTTCAGGTTCCTGTAGACTTCGCCTTCAGGGTCTTTCGAAGCCAGGGAATGTTTGCCATTAAGGATTTCTACCTTTATTACAGCCTTTCCTGCATTGGTTTCAGAAATGAAGGCAACGTATGTAACATCGTTTGTTTCATCTCTGAGGATCATTTTTGTGGTCGAACCTGCAGAGACGTAGACCTGTGAGATTTCTCTCCGGTTAACATTTTTATCTGGCTCTCCCGGGGCGATTCCTGGACTGCTACCCCTGCTGCTGCCACTGTCTTTGGGACTGACTGTGATGTAGTCTGTCCGGGTCGTACTGTCCGAGCCCAGGGCATTGCTGACGTTCAGAGATACGGTGTAAGTACCTGCTGCCGTGTAGGTATGCACAGGGCTCGCCTCGAATGAGCTACTGCCGTCTCCGAAGTCCCAGGCCAGGCCAGTCGGCTCGTTCTCGCTGAGGTCCATAAACTGCACGGTAAGGGGACTTTCTCCTGATAGGGGGGTAGCTGTGAAGTTTGCTACAGGAGGTCTGGAAGAAGCTGTCACATGGATGTAAGACGGCTTTTCTACTGTGTCAGACCCATAGGCGTTGGTAACTGTCAGGCTCACGTTGTAAGTACCTGCTTTCCTGTAGAGGTGGGTCACATTCTTTTCGGCTGCATTGTTTACAGTTGCTTTTATCCCGTCCCCGAAGTCCCATGCCCAGGCTGTGGCGTTTTCACTCAGATCGGTGAACTTCACAGAAAGTGAAGCATCTCCACCTTTAGGTAAGGCCGTGAAGTTTGCTTCAGGCTCGGTTCCGACTGTGATGGCTTTTGTAGTTTCGCTCCAGCCTGCCGAGTTGCTGGCGTTAAGGGTCACGGTGTAGTTTCCCGGGTTTTCAAAGCTGTGGACCGGAGTCGAGATAGCGGCATGTGCGGTTCCGTCTCCGAAGTTCCAGTCCCAGGTAGTCGGGGTGTTGCTGGAATTGTCCATGAAGTTCACGCTGTCTCCGTCCTTGATTGTTGATGGGGTATAGGTGAAGTCAGCCACAGGTTTTGTTATTCCGGGGGCCTTTACCAGAATCTTGTCGGAGAACCCGTCCGGAGAAATTGCCTTAAAGATGTAGAGCGGGGGCACCGAGTCATTGTCCTGAGTATATGTTGTGGAAAGGTTTGTTACGTATCCGCTATCATTTATGCTCAGTATTTTGAAGTCCTTCGGCCCTCCCCTTTCGTTCACATAGGACTGGGGCACGGGCATGACAATAGTAGCGTTCTTGAAATTCACGCCTGTAAGGTTCTTCTTTTCAATTGACATTGTATAGGCAACTTCCTCGATATTAAAGCCGGCAAGAGAGAACATCTGCCCTGCTTTATCTTTCGGAATACCGGGAGTTACACTGACGTTCAGGGCCGCACCTTTCCTGGTAAGGTTGGAAAGTGCTCCACTGACACTGGCTCCGAAGGACGGGGCAACGTTTCCGATTTCCCCTCCAACCGGAGCCTCTATTGGAGACTTTTCAATCTGAGCGGTGAAGTTTCCTTCCAGAACTCCTGCCGCAGTTCCGTTTTGTTTAAACCCTCCTTCATCGGTGGAATTCAGGTTGATGTTCAGGCCACTGTTCCGGATCTCTATAGTTTTCCTGTCTCCTGAAACGTTTATATTTCCGGAACTGGTATTTACTCTGACTTTCTTAGCCTCATCATAGAATGTCACATTTTTGATTGTGGCCTGTGCAGATTTTTTGACTACCTGCTCCTTTGAGGTAACGTTTACTTCTCCGGGGATTTTCAAGTTAAACTCGTAATCTTCTTCGTCCGTGCTCCAGGAAGCAGTCCCGAACGTAAGGGCTCCTTTTCCGGGTACACCTGTTGATTTTATGTTTATGTCCACGAGGGAAGCCAGGTTCTCCGAGCTAATGGTGGTTTTACTCTCCACGGAAACGGTAAACCACCCTGCTTTGTTGTTGATCTTCGATTTTACTTTCAGGTCTGTGAAGTCGGATTTATTTTCCTTGATGTTTTTTACCGAGATCAGAGAGTTGTTAAAGTTCATGACGAAGTCAACTTTCTCAGCCTGAAGGTCCTTAACGGCTACTGTGAAAGTTGTTTTATCCCCTACCTGGAGGTTTGCATCTCCGGTTTTGATAGTCGTGGCCGGAAGAAGCTCAAGAGCTCCGTTTGTTTTCAGGTCAATATCGCTCTCATCCAAACCCTTGACGACTTTTGCTTCTGTGAATGTGAGGGGGGTGCTGACACCCGGGAAGGGTACATCTCCGGTTGCATTGAATGTAATATCTACAAGCTCGGTGTATTCTTCCACACTGATTGGAGAGTTCGGGCTTGCGGATACGTTTAAGAGCCCGTTCTTTACATCCCATACAAGGTTTCCTGAAATGTCTTCACTGAAAGTCACATTGTCTATTGTAAGGAGGGATTCATTGAATTCCAGTTTGAAATTGACCGTGTCAATTGAAGCGAGCTGGGCAACTTCTACGGAGAAGGCTTCGACCTCACCTTCGCTGAGCTTATCTTCGGGGGCTTTTATGCAGGTCGGGATGACGCTGACACACTTCAGTTTTTTAAACTTGTCCGAGTCATAGGCGTTGCTTGCGGTCAGGGTCACGTCATAGGTGCCTGCTTTTGTATAGTTGTGTCTGGGGTTCCGCTTGGTTGAGTTGCTTCCATCTCCAAAGTCCCAGTACCAGTTTTCCACAACTCCTGTTGAATTGTCTATGAAGTTAACTGTAAGGGGGGCATTTCCAGAAGTAGGGGAACCTGTGGAAAAGTTGGCTTTTACTGCCCAGGACCCGACTTTCCAGGTCCAGCTTTTCTCAACAGTTTCGCTTCCTGAAACTGCTTTTGCTTTTACGGTGTGGGTTCCGGCAGTTCCGGTTACCGTGTAGTTCCCTTCGTCTGTGTTGGTATCTGTTTCATAATTGGTTCCATCCAGATACCATTTTATATCACAATTCTTGTTTGTCCGGATGCTGAATGTCTGCTCTTTCCCTGCCATTGACTCAGGTTTATCTTCCGGGGAGAAGGCTGCGATTTTCAGGTCAGATGATACCTCGATTAGTTTGTATGCAAAGGCGGGAACTCCGTTGTCCACCAGGTCATCCTTTGATTTCACAGCTGCTACGAAGAGGGAGTAATTGCCTTCAGGAAGCCCATCAACATCTCTGAGGCTAAAGCTTGTAACATTTGCGTTTTCCGGGTCCGATTTATAAACCTGTGCATGATCTCCTGCTATGTTTTGCAGTGTATCCATAAGTTTTCCGGCGTCACTGGTGCCAAGACGCTTTGAATTCTCATAAAGTGTTGCATTATTCAGTGCAAGCCGGGTTCCTGCCCGGGTTCCGTTACTTTCAAGCTCAAGTTCGGCCTCGTATTCGTCGTTGTTTATCAGAAGAGCTGCATACGTGTATGTAGTGTTCGGGCCGTTGTGCTTAAATTCAATCTTAAGTTTGTCTGTAGGTGTGATTGCTGAGGGGGCAGTCAGAGTTGAGTCGTACTGGGTTACTTCAAAAACAGTTGCTGAGAGTAGTACGGATTTCTTTCTGTCCCCTGTGTCAAAGGCTACGACTATTCCGTAATGCCCTGCATCCAGGTTGGTGAATTTTTTGGAAATGTCCCCGCTTTTATCCAGTATTCCTGTCTGCTTTTCGTAGTCGTTCTTATCCAGATTCTTACCAAAAACATCAAGCAGATCATTTGCATTCTCGGCTTTCAGGTCATCAATGATATCGTAAACCCTGTCTATGTCTGCTTTTATCAGGTATACGTTCACCGTTTTATTTCTAAAAGCGCTTTCCCCTTTAAAATTCATTTCCACAGTGTTTTTACCGCTTACGTTGGTATACATCTGGTGAGTTGAATATGGATAGATTATTTTTTTGGAGCATTTTCCATTATCTTCCGGGATATTCAGTTTTGCAGATATGTTATTGTATCCAGTATGGTTTATTCCCTGGTAGGAAAATTCAAGGGGATCTGGCAGGGGGAAGGAGTCTCCTCCACTTAAAGCAATCCAATTCCCATCATTGTTGTTGTATTTATGTGCAATGCTAAGGTTATGTTCCTTCAGCTCAAACTGCGCAAGGTACGCAGGATCAGATCCTCCGGAGGCGTAACCTGCAGCAAGCACTGTAAATGTAACCATTATAAGTAATATTAGTGGGAATATCATTTTTTTCAAGATTCTGCACCTTCTTTACTTTTATATGAGTTACGCACTTGATATGTAAAACCAAGCATCTGAGGGTTTTTCAAGAATATTTTCACCATTTTTCATTGGTAAGATCAGTTTCAATTCAAGATTGTATCTGTTTTTGGGGGGTTAAACACACAAAAAAACGAGGATTCATTTTTCAATTTTTCTTCATTTTTGAGTGAATAATTAGTATCAGGGTCACTCCGAATATTCCCATAGCCGGACTCTGGGGGTTTTTCGGAATAGAGCCACTTGAGCTATTTGTACTGTTTTCTTTAGTGTCTTTTTTTATCGGAGCAGCTCCACTTTTAGAAATATTTTTTGGAGGTATATCTATTAGTTTTTCTTCATCAGATGTTATATTCTCGTCCGTTACATTTTCTTCATATGAACGGGTTTCTTTTATAGGAGCAAAACCTGTCACTTGTTCAGGCTCAGGAGTAGGTTTGGGAGTAGGTTTTGTTCCTTTGGGTGCAAGAGTAATCGTTTTTGAAGAGCCATCTATTTTTATCTTGAAGTCCCCTGCAGGCATTGAAGAAGTCTTGTAGCTGTACTCGAACTTGCCTTCAGAGTCGGCTTCTATTGTCTGAGCTGCCGTGATTTTTAGATCCACGGTGGATTTTCCACTCTGGGCTTCCCCGTCAATCACAACTTTGTATGTCCAGGCGGGTACATGTGACTGAGTGATTGAGGCAACTCCATCTGTGGCTTCTTCCTTTAAGTTGATCCATATAACTTTTTTTACCCTTACATAGAGGTCATTTACCCCTTCGGCTCTTACGGTAAATGTGTTGTCTCCTTCCGGAATTTTTACTTCCTCAATCTCGTAATAGTATTCCCCGTCTGATACGGAAGCTTCTTTTTCAAAAGAGACTTCAACCCTGAGCTTCTCATTGGGGGCTGCCGTACCTCTTATAATAAGTGTGTCCCCTAAACTGGGATTTTCGGAGCTGATATCCCAGTTGATGGATGCCATGGCGGGAGAAATCAGCAAAATCAGCAAAAGTAAAAATGAGATTAAGGGAAGGAAAGCAGATTTCACTGAATTTTTAGGGAATGTTGGAGTTTGCCTGAGTTTAAAATTTGATTTTTGTATCAATTTAAATAACTCCTTTTGATGAAAGTATTATGTGTACTTTCATTTTTTATGCCTGTAATTCAGATTCCATGTACGTTTTTTCAAATTATGTAAACTATTGTATAGATTCCTAAATATGAGGATAAGCAACGGCTTAATACAGATGATGAATACGGGTGGAATTTGTGTTTATACGTGTCCTATTTGTGGTTCTTTACTTTTACCAGTAGTTTCGCATCAACTATATTATGCCGTATAAAATCGCTTACAATTGTTTATGATTGTTCAATAACTGATGATTTAAGCGACAGTAGTCGATTTCAAAATTCAAATTTGTGAACATAATTTGGAAGCGCAATAACTATATTTCCAGAAAGGCATGTGAAACAGATTCTCATCAAATCTTTTTCAAAGTTATGTAAACATTATGTAATTCTTATATATACTTTTATTGATTTTGGACGGTGTGTTTGTTTTTCATAAAACTTCAGCAGGAAATATTGGGTATTTTGTATCTGCTGGCCTGATTCTACTGCATATTTTGAATTTGATTTTGGGGGTTACTTATATAATTTTATAAGAGAATACTAATCTATATTATATGAATTTTCATCAATAGTTTGCAGTTTAACTAAATTAAAAATAGATAACCTTAATCGATAAAATATTAGGTTTATAACAACACAATCAATTGCCTGTAAGTAAATAAAATTCCCCTTATGTGTTGCTCTTTGAATCGTACTAAATATGGCTATTGATATTGTTTTTCCTATACTTAATAGTTACATCTTTTCTTTTTTACCTATGGCGAAGAGCTATATAATATTCTGATTATTTTAGAAATCTTTATATTGTTTTATGCTCCTTCTATCATTTACTATCTTAAAAAAAGTAAATCAAATATTCCATATCTGTAAATTAATATATACCCATTCCACCAACACTTTTTTATATATTGATTACATATCATTTTATAGTATTTCCATATGATTCAGAATGAATATTTGTTGTATATAAATGATTTTCTGTATCAAGGTGGTGTATATTTCATGCTAAGTATCATTTCTTCAAGTGCTATGTCTTCAAGCGCTATGTCCATGCTCACAAGCCCCGGACTTCCTCAATACGGAGCTACGGTAGTGGTTGGGTTGATTATTCTCCTTTCTCTGAAAGAGGTCCTTTCAGCATCTGATAAATGGAACAAATCCCTGAACAGTTCATTTAATCTTGCAATCCTTCCTCTGTTGTTTGCTTTCAGTGCAATTGTCGTCTTTAAGGTTGCAGAAATCCTCTGATTTTTGTAGCTCGTTCTTTTTTGGATCTCCCGCAGTTTGCTGCGGGAAATGCCCCCCTCAGCTTTGTTTTCTTGT
>JAQVBP010000150.1 GCA_028690255.1 Methanosarcinaceae archaeon | reverse complement strand
TCGAGTCCCTGCATGCGGTTTACTCGAAGAAACTGATTCCGGAGATAGAAAAAGCTTTTGAGAGGGGGGAGAGGTTTGTGCTGGCCCCGGTTTTTGAGCTGAAAGACGTGGTTTACGTTGATGTTTCGGAGATCAGGAAAATTGATCCCGAGTTGCTGACTTTTGTTAATATTAATACCGTTGAGGATATTGAGAAGATAGTTGGGGAGAGTTGAACTTTTACAGATGTTTTTTTAGGATGCCCTGGTTTTGAGATGACTGAAACAGTGTTTTTTACCTTGATTTGCGCGGCTTTTTTTTCTTAATCGGATAATATCGAAAGTTATTTAGTAAACTACATCCTATATTTTTTATATTGATTTGTGTAGAGTTAGCTACAGAGATGCGGCTACAAACATCTTTCTATTTTTATAATTCGTGTGCTTGAAATTGAAGGGAAATGACGGAGGAATTTCACCTGGGAGTAAACGAAGCTAGGAAACTGATTGAAGAGGCTCAACGAAGCAAAAGTAATGTATTAAATCTGTCTTCTCAATATCTACAGTTTCTGCCATCTGATCTTTTTAAGTTGAAAAATCTTACTTCCCTTGACATATCTTTCAATAAACTAACGGCCCTTCCTCCAGAGATTCAAGAGTTGAAAAATCTCAATTTACTTAAACTATCCGGGAATGAACTAAAAGCCCTTCCTCCTGAAATTCAAGAGTTGAAAAATCTTACTTATCTTGACGTATCTTTCAATGAACTAACGGCCCTTCCTCCTGAAATTCAAGAGTTGACAGATCTTACTTCACTTAAACTGTCCGGGAATAAACTAACAGGTCTTCCTCCTGAAATTCAGGGCTTGAAAAGTCTTACCGAGTTCGATATCTCTTTAAATGAACTGACGGGCCTTCCTCCTGAGATTCAGGGGTTGAAAAATCTCACTTCTCTTTCCGTATTCAGAAATCAACTAACAGCTCTGCCTCCTGAAATCCGGGCGTTGAAAAATCTGACCGAATTAGACCTATCTTTCAATAAACTAACGGGCCTTCCTCCTGAAATTTCCGAGTTGAAAAACCTTACTGATCTTAACGTATCCAGGAATCAACTGGCGGCCCTTCCTTCTGAAATTCAGGGCTTGAAAAATCTTAGTTCTCTTTCCTTATCCAGTAATGAACTAACTGGCCTTCCTCCTGAAATTGTAGAATTGAAAAATCTGACGGATCTTAACGTATCGTTCAATGAACTAACGGCCCTCCCTCCCGAAATTGTAAAATTGAAAAATCTGACCGCACTTGACGTATCTTTCAATGAACTAACGTTCCTCCCTCCTGAAATTGTAAAATTGAAAAATCTGAATGTACTTGCAGCAGTTTCGAATGGCCGTAATTCCGAATGTGAACGAGTTTTCACAATCGCCACTGACAAATAATTCTTAAAATACATAGTCCCTGCATCCGGAAGCTTCCATTATCCTGCAGAAACATTTTTTACTTACATTTGAATCATTTTGAAAACATTTTTTGTACCTGTAATTAGAAAATTTCATGTGTTTTTTTCACATTTTATCACAAAAAAGGCGGGGTGCCTCCTCTGTCGGCCTCTGGATGCTGGGGAAGCGGGCCTCGGCTGACTGAGATAGAATAGAAAGAGTTTTCCCTTCTCCGGGGCCCGGGTAAATTCAGACCCGGAAAGCTCCGACACTTTACGTCGGCAAAATTCTGTCGGCAAAATTCCATTGGCAAAATTCCATTGGCAAAATTCCAGGGACACACCTTCAGAGCCACTTCCTCTTTTTAAAATATGCAAACATAACAAGGGCTGTCAGAAGCATCAGGAGAAGGGCCACAGGATAGCCCCAGACCCATTTAAGTTCCGGCATGTGCTCGAAGTTCATGCCGTAGACCCCGGCTATGAAGGTCAGGGGAATAAAGATCGTTGCGATTATGGTCAGGACTTTCATGATGTCGTTCATCCTGTTGCTCAGGCTTGAAAGGTAGACGTCAAGCATTGAAGAAAGGATGTCTCTGAAAGCTTCTATCCCGTCAATTACCTGTATCGTATGGTCGTAGACGTCCCTGAGATAGAGCTGGGTCGAGTCCTTAATAAGGTCCGATTCCACCTTCTGCAGCCCGTTTATGAGTTCCCGGAGGGGCCAGACCGATTTTCTGAGGAGAATCATGTCCCTCCTGAAACTCTGGATCTTTTGCAGGGTCTCGGGCCGGGGGGTCGAGATAAGTTCGTCTTCGAGAGCCTCAATCTGCTCTCCCGACTTTTCAAGGATCAGGAAATAATTATCGATTACCGCGTCGATCAGGGCATAGGCCAGGTAATCGACGCCGAGCTTCCGGAGCCGGGAATTCGGATTTTTCAGCCTTTCCCGGAGAGGATTAAAGACGTCCCCTTCCCTTTCCTGAAACGAGAGAATATAATCCGGCCCGAGGATTATGCTTACCTGGTCCATTACTATCTCTTCGGTTTTTTCATCAAAAAGGAGCATTTTTAAAATGGAATATATGTAGGTCTCATAATCTTCCATTTTAGGCCGTTGCCCGGTATTGAGGATGTCTTCAAGGGTCAGGGGATGGATATTAAAAAAGCTTCCGAGCTTTTCGATCACCTCTATCTGAAAAAGCCCGTCCACATTAACCCAGAGCTTCATGCCGGGCTTTTCCCGGAAGGCAAGGCATTCCTCCACACTCCCCAGCTCTTTTTCCAGCAGTTCATCCTTATTGTAGGCCCAGACCCTGATCACTATTTTTTCAGTTTTCTTTTCCCCTACATGCACAAGTGTCCCGGGGGCAAGTCCAAGTTCCGATTTTTTGCTTTTGGATCTTCTGAGCTTCACGGCGGCTTTCCCTTCAGAAATTATAATGCTGGTAGATGAGTTTGTGCACGATAAACCTACTATATTAACCTACTATATTGCAAACAACGCAATATTATTTGTGCAGTTTGAGGTTTAATAATGAACCTGCAGATAATGAACTGCTAGTGTCACGTCAATCATCAGGTCTTAAATGATTATTGATGAATTCCGGAGACTAATTTGATTTAATTTGATTTATAATCTTATATTCCAGATAGATTTTTGTATTATATCGGAGATATTATAAACTAATATATATAATATAAAAACGCATCCAGAAAGGGGGGTCAAACATATTATAAACTAATTTATATATAATATAAATATACCTCCGGAAAAGGGGGAATTCCGGAAAGTAGATGAGTTAATCTAAAGTCAACTATCTCTGAGCTCAACTTAAAAGTTTACTTCGGTA
This sequence comes from Methanosarcinaceae archaeon, assembly GCA_028690255.1. Classification (GTDB taxonomy): domain Archaea; phylum Halobacteriota; class Methanosarcinia; order Methanosarcinales; family Methanosarcinaceae; genus JAQVBP01. The sequence continues at coordinate 3,583 of JAQVBP010000150.1, read as the reverse complement.
AGCCATAGTTAAATAGCCTTTAGTTTTGCAGGTCATGATATTCGTGGATACTTCATAAGTTCACGAAGCTTTCGACCCGGATTAAACATCCATGTGTAATTTTTGGGGGAATGCTCAGGTCATTGACGAGCCGGTATACATTGGCGATGTGGCCCCACTCTTTAACAGGAGGATAAAATTGAATATCTATTTGTCAAAAAAGCAACAAAACAGAAGCGGCAAAACTTTTGATGCATTTATTCCCTGAGATAAGCCTCAGAGGTTTTCTGCTGCGTTCTTATAAACAGATGGGGGGTACTTGAATTGGTTCAATCGGAAATCATGAATAGTTTATTAGGTATGGTAGATCAGTTCATATCATTTATTCCGACTCTTGTTGCAGTTATTGTCCTGCTGATTGTGGGAAGGATCCTCGGGGGTATCCTCGGGAGTATAGGGTCAAAGGTCCTGGATAAAATAGGGCTTGATGACATCGTCGATAAAACGGTTCTCGGAGGAATGATCAAAAAAGCCGAAATGAGTACGGTAGGCTTTTTTGCAGCGATAATAAGGTGGTTTGTCTACATTATATTCGCTGTTATTATTATAGACATCCTGAAAATCCAGGTTGTTGCGGACTTCATTACCCAGATTATTTTGTTCATCCCGCTTATTATCTCAGCTTTTCTGGTCCTGCTAATAGGCCTTTTGATTGTTGATTTCATAAGCAACCTTGTCAAGAAAGTGGTGATAGCTACCGGGATTGACGATAAGTTTGAAAAAAGTTCAGTTGGAGCTTCAGTAAAAGAGGGAGGAATGTCGGCCTCCGGGATCATAGCCGGCCTGATTAAGCTTTTCGGTTACCTGATCTTCATTACGGCCGCGGTGGATATTTTGCAGCTTTCCATGTTCGCCGAACTTCTGATCAATATCACCGAGTACCTGCCACGCCTCTTTACGGGCATCCTGATTCTCATGATAGGGGTCCTGGCAATTGACTTTGTGATGGATTACCTGGAAAAAACAGTCGAAGGCATGGAGATCGAAGGAGCTAATATTATAGTCTCTTTGCTGAGAGGCTTTTTGATCCTCATCGTGGTTCTTCTTGCTCTCGATACTATGCTCATAGACACCGGGATCCTCTACCTCTTCTTCGGGCCGCTCGCCTGGGGAATTGCCGTCGTGGTCGCCTTCAAGTACGGGATCAAGGAAGCAATCGTTGCATATGCAAAAGAAAGGAAATAAACTCCTCCTCCATAAAACCTTAGCCAAACACGGATCAGATTTTTAAGAAAGGGGTTTTATACCAATGAAAATAAACCTCTTTCCAATCTTTTTTCTTTTTTTGTTTATAATATGAAATTCATTTCGGGACAAAAAATCTTTTTTACCGGGCCTGAAATTCAGGAATGTTTTTCTTTTTACAAAAATTCCTTTTAGACCGGATGTTCTTGACTATTTTACGTCATTTTTTGATAACCTGATAATATAAAAATGCGTGTATATTATTTAATATTGTATTTTGTAAATTATGAGTTCGTATAAATAAAAAAAAGAATGAAGCTCAATTAAGCACATAAAAGCAAACATGGATAGAAAGGCCCCTTCAAAAAACATATTTTATATTATCAAAAATTCAATTTCTAATACTGATAAATAGGGAATACAAAAACGTACAATAATATATATTTATTAATATTCTCTGCCATATTATATAATTCGTAATATTCATATACTTATTCTATTATATAAAAACACGTATTTTACGATCTAAAGATACGTAACTTATGATCCGAAAGTATCTGCTTTAGGATCTAAAAATATGTATTTTGTGATCTACAGATACACACAACATAAAAAAAATCCAGCTCCTGTTCAGAGGTCCGACAGGTTCCGGAGCTCTGTAAGGGAATTCGGATTAACCACCCCCGAATTGAGGACCCGGGGGTTTTCTGCTGCGTTCTATAAAAATGTGGGGGAATAGATACGACACTCAAGACAAAGTATGGGATAGGGTTAATTATGGCCCTTTTCCTGTTATCAATTTCCGTATGTGCGGTTTCTGCTGCCGATCCGGTGGGGGATGGTAATAACGCTACGGACGGGAACGAAACTGACGGGAATGTAACTGAAGAACTTAAAAATATAATCGATACCGCAATAGCTGAAAATTTCACCACCTTTGTTACGGCGGTGGAAGCCACAGAACTCAATTTCACCCTCAAAGAGGCTGGCCCGTTCACGGTCTTTGCCCCGACGGATGCTGCTTTCTCCGCCCTTCCCGAAGGGACTCTGGCAGCTCTCCTTAACGATACGGCAGCTCTTGAAAAGCTCCTGCTCTATCATGTCACGGATCAAAAATTGAATGAATCCGAGCTCATTAACCTGACCGAAATCCCAACTCTGGAGGGGAGTGAGCTACCAGTAAACGTTACTGCCGGGGGAGCCGTAATGGTTGGAGATGCAATGATCGTAATGTCGGACATCCAGGCGATCAACGGGGTTATCCACGCAATCGATGCCGTACTGCTTCCGCCGGAGGATGGGATGGAAATGGACATTGTGGAAGTGGTCACCGAGGACGGAAATTTCAGTACCCTCCTGACAGCCCTTGAGGCCACAAACCTTGCCGATACTCTGAAAGAGACAGGCCCTTTCACGGTCTTTGCCCCGACGGATGCTGCTTTCTCCGCCCTTCCCGAAGGGACTCTGGCAGCTCTCCTTAACGATACGGCAGCTCTTGAAAAGCTCCTGCTCTATCATGTCACGGATCAAAAATTGAATGAATCCGAGCTCATTAACCTGACCGAAATCCTGACTCTGGAGGGGAGTAAGCTGTCAGTAAACGTTACTGCCGAAGGAGCCGTAATGGTCGATGATGCAATGATCATAATGTCGGACATCCAGGCAAGCAACGGGGTTATCCACGCAATCGATGCCGTGTTACTTCCGCCGGAGGAAGTGAAACCCGGGATGTGGCACTTTTTCTCAGTGCCCCGGAAAGCGATGAACTCTACCGCGGAATACCTGCTTATGGGAGTGGATTATGATGCTCTGATCCACTACAACAACACGGCCGGGCTTTATGAAAACGTAAATGAGATTGAACCGTTGAAAGGATACTGGATCCTGGTTCCCGCAGGAAGGGATTTCAATACAACGGAAATCTTTGCATCCATTAAAGAAGAAATGCCTGCAACCCCGACATCCCTGCACATGTATCAGGGCTGGAACGCCGTTGGGTCTCCGGTGCTCTCTGCACTGTCTGCAGAAGTTGTCTTCACCTCCATAGATCCCTATTATGCAAAGGTCGTGGGCCCCTGGGTCCCGAATGAGGTCGGCTCAGGCAGCTATTCATATGTGGGCTACAACGGACAGAGCGGTATGCTCAACGGAAATCAGATGGGAACGGACAACTTCACAGTAGAACCCTATGAGGGATACTGGGTCTACGTGCTCGAAGAGTCTATCCTGGCCTGAAATGGCTATTTATTGAAAAATGAAGAAATCAGGGTTTTAAAATAAGAGGTTGAAAATAAGAGGTTGAAAATAAGAGGTTGAAAATAAGAGGTTGAAAATAAGAGGTTGAAAATAAGAGGTTGAA
>JAQVBP010000149.1:2874-6850 GCA_028690255.1 Methanosarcinaceae archaeon | reverse complement strand
CTGGTATACCTTCCCCCACGTAACCGGACCTGACGCAACCGGGCCCGAAAGCATTATCGAAGCCTTAAGGTACTGGAATACAAACGTACCCCTCCTGCCAGGCGACGAGGGAGTGGACCAAAAATTAGAAGGTTACAATACGAACGTTACATTTGATCATAATCTACAGAATAATGATCTAAATCTAACATTCGATTTCAAAGATAATTACAGCGGAATCAATGGCATCCCAACCTATGCGACGATTCGGATGGTTTACTGCCAACAAAGCAACAGCATATCGTCAGACATTAATATTGCCGAAAAAGATGTGGGCAGCTTTAACCCGGGAGGGCCGGTCAACCATCAGACCTGGTACCTGTTTAACAGAACGGTGGAACTTGACAACCTTACCGACATTAATGACCTTCTCTTAGGTTTGAAAATTAATGCAAATGGAAACTTAAATATAAAAATCGACTACCTCGCAATATACCTGAGTAATGAAAACGGGAGTGAACCTGCATCGCTAATGCCGGTCGCCAATTTCACATCAAACATAACCTCGGGACCGGCCCCCCTCACCGTTCAGTTCATAGACCTCTCAAAAAACGCCGAGGAATGGACCTGGAACTTTGGAGACGGTACACAAATAACAGAGCAAAACCCGACTCATACTTACAGAGATGCAAGAAACTACACCGTCAGCCTGACCGTAAAAAACGGCACGAATAGCGATACAAAAACATCCGTTAAGTACATCAGGGTCACATTGCCCGAATCCCCGGTAGCCAGCTTTACGGCAAACCCGACTTCAGGCTTTGCACCCCTTGTAGTGCAATTCACCGACACCTCGACAGGAAACCCGACTTCCCGGGCCTGGGACTTTGACGGCGACGGCATCACGGATTCAAATGAGGCAAATCCAGGCTATAATTATACATCTGCCGGAACATATACGGCCAGCCTGACCGTCGGAAACTCTGTTGACAGCAGTACCGCGACAGAGACGATTACAGTCGAAGCAGGTAGTACAAACGGACACGGGGGGCGCATAATATTAAATAAACCAGATAAAGGAGGCAAAATTTTCTCCGGGACTTACATTGAGTTTGAAAATGATTATCAAACCAGTTATATTACATATATAAACGAACAGAATCATCCTAAGAATATTAATCTGAACAAAAATGATCACATAAAGCTTGTGATGAATGGAAATCAGGTTGTTGGAGAAGCCGACATGGGCATTAATTCTATTTCCAAATATGCTTTTAATGTGATAATTATGCGCAATGGGAAGGAGTTTGGAAGAGGATATATCACAGACATCTGGATAGGAGGATATTCAAACTTCACCTCCAATTTACAATATAATATTCCCCCGTATACAAGTGGAACCTCACTGATAGTTGATGGAAATGAGTTAATTTCATGGTACCCGGCTAACAATTCAGAAATCAATCTGTGCAATATTGGCCCTTCCCCAACAACCGACAATGGATTCCTCAGAATAGATTTCAACCCTTACTACACATTCATTTATTGCAGTGGGGATTATAAAATAATTGGATAAAAAGGACCCGCTTATCGTGACAAAGCTATTCTGACAAAGGCCATGCCTCCGGGCTTTGAGAGGGGAAACTGAAAAAATAAAACAAGTTGAAAAAATAAAACAAGTTGAAAAAATAAAAATTAGAGCACACCTTTCGTGCTCTTGATTTCCTTTCCTTCGATTTTTACGGCTCTTTTCAGGGCATAGGCAAAAGCCTTGAAAAGGGCCTCGATCTTGTGGTGATCGTTTTCCCCGCAGACGCTCGCGTGCATTGTGAACCTGCCGTTTGAGGCCAGGGTCTCGAAGAAGTGGCGGACGAGCTGGGTCCCGAACTGGCCTACGTAAGGACTTTCAAATTCTGCCTTCAGGACAAGGTAGCTCCTGCCTCCCATATCGAGGGCAACGTCGGCAAGGGCCTCGTCCATGGGAATTCTGGCTTCTCCGAAACGGGCTATTCCGGCCAGGTCCCCGAGGGCCTCGGAGAGGGCCTGGCCGAGCACTATGGCCGTGTCTTCGACCAGGTGGTGCTCGTCCACATGGAGGTCTCCTTCCGCTTTTATCTTAAAGTCGATTTCTCCGTGCCTTGCAAAAGCGTTGAGCATATGGTCAAAAAAACCGATACCCGTACTGATATCAGTCCTGCCTGTCCCGTCCAGGTCAAGCTCAAGCAGGATATTGGTCTCCTTTGTCTTGCGGGAGATGCTGGATTTTCTCATACTTAAATACCTGCCTTAAAAAATTTAAATGTTTTCAGTCGACCCGGACAGCCTCAATTGCTTCCCCCAGGGTGAACCTGCCCGTATAAAGAGCGCTCCCGACCACAACCCCTGAAGCCCCGATTTTTTTCAGAGTCCGGAGGTCTTCAAGAGAGCTTACCCCCCCTGAGGCGATTACCGGAATTCCGACGGACTTTACGAGTTCTTCGGTGGGCCCCGGGTTTACGCCCTGGAGCAGGCCCTCGGAATCAATATTCGTGAAAAGGAGGCTCCCTGCCCCGAGGGCCTCGAAGTCCCGGCCCATTTCCACGGGGGTATATTCGGACTCTTCGGTCCAGCCTTTGATGGAAACCTTTCCGTTTTTTGCGTCGAGCGCCACGGTAACCCGCTCGCTTCCATAGGCCCCGGAAAGTCTCCGTACAAGTTCGGGGTCCTGAAGGGCCGCAGTGCCCAGGATCACCCTTGAAACTCCAAGGTCCAGAAGACCTGCGGCATCTTCGAAACTTCGGATTCCTCCGCCTACCTGAATTTCCACGGCCTTTTCCCGGCAGGCTTCAACTATTTTCTCGATAATCAGGGAGTTTACACGCCTGCCCTCTATGGCCCCGTCAAGGTCTACCAGGTGCAGGGTCTCTGCCCCCTGCCGCACCCAGTCCAGGGCAGCTTCAACCGGGTCGTCCAGGGATACGAGTTCACTGCCAGGGACACCCTGCACGAGCTGGACGCACTTTCCCTTTTTCATGTCCACGGCGGGAATTACTTCAAATTTCACGGAAATATCACCTCTCCGAAATCTTCATAATTATCTGGCCCTTATGGCATGATCCTTTCAATGGGTACGACCAGGATATCCCTTGCCCCTACCTTTTTCAACCTGTTTACAAGGGTAAAGATAAGGGACGCGTCCACAACCGCATGTACGGCGAGGATTGACTCCTCCAGGTTGCTTGATTCCACCTTCATGACGGTGGGGCCCGCCATGCCGGGAAGAACTTCCTTAACGGCCTCAAGGGCCCCTTCGGGCACGTTCATCATCAGGTAGCGCCGCTCTTTTGCGTTGAGCACACTTTCGAGCGCGGTCTTGATGTCCTGAATCTTTTCCTTGGACCTACAGCTTTCTTTGTTTGCGATAAGATAAACACTTGAAGAAAAGACTTTTTCGATAACCCTCAGGCGATTCATCATCAGGGTGGTCCCGGAACTGGAAATATCCACAATGGCGTCCGCAATCCCCACATGCGGAGTCATCTCGCAGGCTCCGCTGACCTTTATGACCTCTACGTTTATGTTCAGGTCCTTAAAATAGCGGCCCGTAATTCCAGGAAATTCCGTTGCAACCTTCTTTCCTTCCAGGTCTTTCGGGGTTTCGATCTTTGATTCTTCGGGAACGGCCAGGACAAGGGTGGCTTTTCCGAACTTAAGGTCAAGCAGGGCCTCGACCTCTGCTCCACATTCGGATATCAGGTCAATCCCGGTGATACCCACATCGGCAGCCCCGTCCTGTACGTACTCGGGAATGTCGGCAGCCCTGGCAAAGAGGATGCTGATCTCGGGATCGGGGGTTTTCGCAAAGAGGTTGCGGCTGGCCCCGCTTATGGGAAGCCCAGCATCACTGAAAATTGATACGGTGGGATCGTGAAGGCGCCCTTTATTGGGTATTGCAATACGAATCATTTGATAGGTCCTCTGATGCTCTGATGCTTTGATGCTTTGATGCTTTGATGCT
>JAQVBP010000149.1:0-2774 GCA_028690255.1 Methanosarcinaceae archaeon | reverse complement strand
TGATGCTCTGATGCTCTGATGAGATCTTATATATTCTTATATACTTTTATAAGCTCTGACATACGCAGAGAATTATTCTAGAAAGTAATTACCACAGATAATTCTCAAGTAAATGATCTGCAAAATCTAAAGATTTAACGGGGTTCCTGCTTTATCCTTGAGCTAAAGACTCAGGGGGTTTCTGCTGCGTTCTTATAAAACGTTTTTCAACAAAGCTGCCGCAGGAGAAAAACTTCATTACCGGAGCCCGACAGAACTGCCATTATCGTGCAGTTCAGGGAAGGCCCGGGTAGTTTCCGCAGACACATTTATACATTATTAATAATCATGGCAGTTCCAATCGTTTACGGAAAATCGATATTACTAACAGTTATGAAGGTATGAGAAATATTATATAGAAGCAGTAATTTATTAGAAAAGAACAGGAGAATCAGGAATATAATATTATTGAAGAAATACAGGATAAAGCTTGATTCGGCAAGTGCAGCCCCTTTTAAACCTGAAATAAGCAAAACCGTAGACAAACATATCGGAAATAAGCAAAACCGCTTACAGGGATAAAGAAATCCTGTTAAGAGAAAGAAAAGAATCAGGCTATCACAATACCATTAACCCTTCCTATTAACCATTTTAAAAAAAGAGGATTCAAATGGCCCGAAATATAAAGGTAGAACAACTTTTACAGACTCCCATCGAAAAGCAGCAAATCGAGCTCGTCGAACGCAAAGGGGTAGGGCACCCTGACAGCATTTCAGACGGGCTTGCCGAAGCGGTTAGCCGGGCGTTATGTAAGGAATACATTGAAAAATGCGGAGTAGTACTCCACCACAATACTGACGAGACCCAGATAGTGGCCGGCCGTTCCCACCCGAAGTTCGGGGGAGGGGAACTGCTGCAGCCCATCTATATCCTGCTTGTGGGTAGGGCTACGAAAGAATTTGAGGGAATCGAACTTGCAACCGAGTCCGTGGCCCTTGAAGCCGCGCGGAGATACCTGAAAAAGACTGTTGTTAACCTGGACCTCGAAAGGGACGTAATCCTGGACTGCAAACTCGGAACCGGGTCTTCTGACCTCAGAGACGTCTTCCAGCGGGACCGGGTGCCTGTCGCAAACGACACCTCCTTCGGGGTCGGGCACGCTCCGTTCTCCGAACTCGAACAGATCGTCTACAATACCGAAAGGCAGCTTATCACGGATCTGAAACCGAGGCTTCCGGCAGTCGGGGAGGACATTAAGGTCATGGGATTCAGGGAAAACGACGACATAACTCTCACCCTCTGCTGTGGAATGGTAGGCAGATATGTGGACGACCTCGATCACTATATCAACCTGACAGAAGAAATTACGGATTACGTGGAAAACCTTGCGGGCAACTACACGGAGCGCAATGTGAAGGTACAGCTCAACACCGCCGACGACCTTAACACAGGTAGTGTCTTTCTGACCGTGAGCGGGACCTCGGCCGAGATGGGCGACGACGGCTCAGTGGGCCGCGGCAACCGCTGCAACGGGCTGATCACCCCGAACAGGCCCATGAGCATGGAAGCCACCAGCGGAAAGAACCCGATCAACCACATAGGAAAAATATACAACCTCCTCTCGACCCAGATGGCAAAGGATGTCGTAAAGGCCGTCCCCGAGGTACAGGACGTTTACATAAGACTTCTTTCCCAGATAGGAAAACCAATCGACCAGCCGCTTGTTGCAAGCGCCCAGATAATCCCGGAAGAAGGTGCCTCCTTTACAAAAGTTCAGGCCGAGGCCGAAGTTGTTATGGACGACTGGTTTTCCAACATAACAAAGATTACGGAAATGGTGATCAACGGAGAGTTAGATACTTTCTAAGACACCCCCCTTTTTTTACCGAAAACTTTTATTTAAAATACTGCTGATTTTACGACCCTTTTGACATTAGTTTTGATTTTTATTCAACCTTGACCCTGAGTTTGAACTTCTCCTCGCCCCCGAAACGGTAGATTGGGTATTTGCCCTGGATTTCCTGTGCACCCTTCTCAACAGCCTCGAATTCCCACTCATGGACTCCGGGCACGGTGGTCGTATCGGGGATATCCGGGATAAACTCACTCCTTATCAGCCTGAGCCCCTTGCTTGCCTCCATTATCCAGACAGGCCCCTCTTCGTGTGCTTCTCCCTTGCTGTAAATATGTTCGGCCGGTTCTTCACGAAGTTTTACCAGGAAGGACTCTCCCAGTTTAACGGTAACCGTATCAAAGTTATTTTTATCCGTAAAAATCTGAATCACTGTCATTCCTCTCCATATTAAGTACTAGATGATAGTATTATTTCCAACAATATAGAAAAGTATGTGTAAGATATATTGAAAATGTTTTGGGGATGGCCTAAATAATTAGACAAGTAAGGGTATCTCAGCGAAAACCATAAATACAATAATTAAGTATGGAGAGAGTGCACTAGTTAAGTGCGAGTTCAGTGCATTGTTTTACTGAACTGGGATTACCTCATCCCGCCTTAACTCAGTGGTAGAGTGCGCGGCTGTAGTTCGGATCATGCGAGAAATCGCACCTTTTCGCGCAGTTACCGCGATGTCCCCGGTTCGAGTCTGGGAGGCGGGACCTGAAACTTTCAAAATGGAAGTAAAACGTCACCGAAAACCTTTATATATTGGAAGTGCGTTTAAGAGTTGCTCACAACGTGAGCAATAATTGAATTATCGGAAGTGTCCGGATAGTGTAGAGGCCTATCATGGAGCCCTGTCGAGGCTCCGACTCGGGTTCGAATCCCGGTCCGGGCG
>JAQVBP010000010.1:12498-33395 GCA_028690255.1 Methanosarcinaceae archaeon | reverse complement strand
TTTTGTAATTAACTTTTGTAATTAACTTTTGTAATTAACTTTTGTAATTAACTTTTGTAATTAACTTTTGTAATTAACTTTTGTAATTAACTTTTGTAATTAACTTTTGTAATTAACTTTTGTAATTAACTTTTGTAATTCACTTTTTTCGAGTTCTGCCCGTAAAAAGCCCCATGAGCAAAACCGCAATCAAAAAAACTATAAGAGACAGGGAAGAACTAAATCCTTCTCTACCGTTATTTTCAAATTCCAGAGGTTGAGAAGGGTCCAGAGGGAATATGAGCTTTGGGTCCTCCCTTTCCACGGGCCTCGGGAGCTGCGAGTCAAGGTACTGGTAAACAGGGGAAAACCTGACCAGAACCCCTTCAGTTCCGGCATATATTGTGTCCACTGTAAGGTTCAGTATCTCGGAGTTTTTTGTATACACAAAGCAACTGCCTTCAGTTGCAATAAGGTCTTTGAGGGTCTCATCCCCCAGGGAAAGTTCGAGCCAGACCCTTTTGCCCTCCGTACTTGTCCCTTTTACATGAAGCCGGTAACCCTGATAAAAGGTATGGTAACCCCCTGAATGCACATAGAGATCTTCCCCGTTAAGAACCACAATGGAAAGGGGGGTTGCATTGGAAGCATTTTCGGGAGTAAAGTCCTGGGATGCGGCGGAAAAACGAGGTACGGAGGAGAGCGATGCGGCGGCGGAAAACTGGGATGCGGAGGACAACGAAGCTGAGGCTGCAGGTAAAGAAAGGATTAACATAAAGAGAACGGAGAGAAAAAACCGGAAAGAAAAAGGGCATGAAAAGGTATAAAAACCCTTAAGCCCGGCCCCCCGTCTTTTAGAATTATTTTGAATATTCATAGACACATCTACCCGCGATAACCTCTTCTTTTGTATTATCCGATTTTTTAATGACAAGAGCCCCGTCGGAGGTCATACCTACGGCTTTTCCCTCGATAATCCGGGAAGGGGTCGTGACCTTTACCTCCCTTCCTATGGTATCGGAAAGGGCCATCCAGTCGTTAAGGATCTGAGAGAAGGGCTGGGTCTTGAAGTTGATATATTGCTGTTCGAACTCAAAGAGCAGGTCCTGCAGGAACCGGACCCTCCTGACATGCCTTCCAAGCTCCACTTTCAGAGTTGTGGAGCCTTCCCTGAGAGGTTCGGGAATGTCCTTTAAATCCATATTGACATTGATCCCTATCCCCACAATAACATAGTCCACCCTGTCCACTTCGGCCTTCGCCTCCGTAAGGATTCCGCAGACCTTTCGCCCCATAACCCGGACGTCATTGGGCCACTTGATCCTGGCGTCAAGGCCCAGGTCCCGTATAACGTTTGCAACCGCAAGTCCGGCAACAAGAGTTAACCTCGAGGCATGCGTGAGGGGGACCCCGGGTTTCAGTATTATGGACATCCATATCCCACCCTGGGGAGACACCCATTCCCTGCCAAGACGGCCTCTGCCGCCTTTTTGCATTTCCGCAATAACAAGGGCACCTTCCTCTTCGGAAAGGGCAATCTCCTTTGCAGTGCTGTTTGTGGAGCTGAGCTCCTCAAAGTAATGGATTTTTTTCCCGAGCAGGGTTGTTTTAAGCCCCATCTGGATTTCTTCCGGGTAAAGGAGCTGAGGTACGGACTTCAGGATGTAGCCTCTCTTGGGAGAGGAATCGATTTCATACCCATCAGCCTGGAGGGATTTTATGTACTTCCAGATCATTGTCCTGGAAATCCCGAGTCTCGAACCCAGTTCTTCACCTGAAACGGGGGAACCCTTCGCTTCTTTCAGAGCTTTGATTATCTGAGATCGTTTATCTCCCATACACTACACCCTCTAAAAATATATGCGCTCAACATTCAACATTATACATAAATTAAAGATTCATTTGCAGACAGCCCGATTATCGCTGTGTTTTCTGGGCCATACTTACATAACTCTCTACCGCAGCTGTAATTGCTGCAACCTTTTTATCCCTTGAATCGAGAGCCGAAGCAAGGGTTGCCCCTTTTGAAGCCTCGGATATGACAACTTCTTCCACGGCTTCAAGGATGTTATGCTCCTCGATAAAACCGGTCGTCAGATCACCTTTCCGGAATACGGGATTACGCATAACCGCTTTATGGAAGGGAATATTGGTCGTAACGCCCATTACCACGTACTCGTAAAGAGCCCGCTCCATTCTGGAAATTGCCTCCTGCCTGGTCCTGCCCCAGACACAAAGCTTTGAGATCATGGAATCATAATAAGGGGAAATCGTGTAGCCCATATGCACCCCGCTGTCCACTCTGACTCCGGGCCCGCCTGCGGAACGGTACCTTCGGATCTTGCCTGGGGAGGGAGCAAAGTCGTTTAAAGGATCTTCCGCATTAATCCGACATTCGATTGCATGCCCGTTAATGGAAATATCTTCCTGCTTGAGTTCAAGTTCCTCTCCGCAGGCGATTCTGAGCTGTTCTTTTACAATATCGATCCCGGTGACCATTTCGGTAATCCCGTGTTCCACCTGGAGCCTGGTGTTGACCTCAAGGAAATAAAAATTTCCTTTCGAGTAGAGAAACTCCACAGTCCCGGCGTTTACGTAGCCGATAGCTTTTGCGACCCTGACCGCAGTACCTCCCATTTTCGCCCTGAGTTCGGGGGTCATAATAGGAGAGGGTGCTTCTTCAATAAGTTTCTGATGCCTCCTCTGGATAGAACATTCCCTGTCCGAGAGATAGACCGTATTTCCCCTGGAATCCGCGAGGATCTGGATTTCAATGTGTCTGGGTTCGGCCACGTATTTTTCAATAAAGACCGAAGAGTCCCCGAAAGCCGACCCTGCCATCTGCCTGGTGGAATTGAGAGCCGTCGCTAACTCATCTCCGGAGTTGACGACCTTCATCCCGATCCCTCCGCCTCCGGCCGAGGCTTTAAGGAGGACGGGATATCCGATCTCATCCGCAAAGGCCCGGGCCTCCCCCACATCTTCAATCGCGTCTTTTGTTCCCGGGACAACCGGGACCCCGGCTTTTATCATGAGGTTCCGGGCCCTGATCTTGCTTCCCATTTCGGTAATGACATTGCTCGGGGGACCAATGAAAATAATACCCTCCTCCTCACAACGCTTTGCAAACTCAGCGTTTTCCGACAGAAATCCGTATCCGGGGTGAATCCCCTCGGCCCCGGACTTTCTGGCAACCTCAAGTATGGCTTCCATTTTAAGGTAGCTCTGACTCGAAGGGGCAGGACCTATCAGGTAAGCCTCATCGGCATACTTGGCAAAAAGGGCATTTTTGTCGGCTTCCGAGTAGACCGCCACAGTTTCGATACCGAGTTCCCTGCAGGCCCTCATAACTCTGATTGCTATTTCTCCCCGGTTTGCTACGAGTACTTTTTTAAACATACTGGCCTCCGCAAATTTTCAATCATTTTTCCGGTTCTTTACTCAATTACCATGAGCAAATCCCCGGGAGAGATCGCGTCCCCTTCGGCGACAAAGATTTCCTTGATTGTGCCTGAATGCGGTGCATGGACCGAGTTTTCCATTTTCATAGCTTCTACGACGGCTATGGTATCTCCTTCCTGCACGACCTCCTCGACCCTGACCTTGAGGGAAAGAACCATGCCCTGCATGGAACAGGTTACAGCCCCTTTAACGGATTCCGCAGTCGGTTTTGTGCTTGGTTCGGAGATTGAAACTCCGCCCTTGGGCTCTATTTTAACCTCGTAGACCTCGTCATCAACAGTGACTTTGAACTCGGTGGGAAGGGTGTATTCCTGCGGAGCCGTGGGGGCCGGAGCCACAACCGCAAGGGCCTCTTCTTCCATTTCCCCTTTCAGGAACTTGGGCGCGATTGCCGGGTAGAGGATGTAGGTCAGAACGTCTTCTTCCGAGCCTGCAATACCCAGTTCTTCAGCTTCTTTCCTGCGTTTCTCGTACTCGGGCTTCAGGAGATCGGCCGGGCGGCAATTGATGGGTTCTTCGTCCCCTATGATCTTTCCTATGATCTCGGGGCTGATGGGGGCGGGAGACCTGCCGTAAAGCCCGCGGACGTAGTCCTTAACCTCTTTCGGGATAACCTTGTAGCGCTCCCCCATAAGGACGTTAAGCACGGCCTGGGTGCCTACGATCTGGCTGGTCGGGGTGACAAGCGGAGGGTAGCCCAGTTCTTTCCTGACCTTTGGCATCTCCTCAAGGACAGCCCCGTACCTGTCAAGGGCGTTCTGTTCCTTTAACTGGGAGACGAGATTTGAAAGCATCCCGCCGGGGATCTGGTAAATCAGGACGTTGGTGTCTATCTGCTCGGAAATCGGATCCAGGATACCTCTGTACTTGTCCTTGAGGGCCTTGAAGTAGTTCACGACCTCCTCGAAGGCTCCGAGATCCAGCCCCGTGTCGTAGGGAGTCCCTTTCAGGGCCGCAACCGTGGTCTCGGTGGGCGGCTGGGACGTGCCCCAGGCCAGGGGAGAAAGGGCCGTGTCCAGGATATCAACTCCGGCCTCACAGGCTGCAAAGTAGCTCATGGGAGCCATTCCCGAGGTACAGTGGCAGTGCAGGGAAATAGGGACCGAGACTTCCTTTTTCATCCCCCTGATTATGTCTCCGGCATCTTTCGGGGAAAGGAGCCCTGCCATGTCCTTGATACAGATGGAGTCGCATTCAAGCTCCTCAAGCTGCCTGGCAAGCTCCACGTATTTTTCCACAGTATGCACGGGGCTAATGGTATAGCAAACCGTACCCTGCACATGGGCCCCGAGTTTCTTTGCGACCTTTATGGAAAGTTCCATATTCCTTATGTCGTTTACCGCATCGAAGATCCGGAAAATGTCTATCCCGTTTTCGTAGGACCTGGTTACGAATTTTTCAACGACGTCGTCCGAGTAGTGCCTGTACCCGACGAGGTTCTGGCCCCGCAGAAGCATCTGAGCGCTGGTATTTTCGAGCCTTTTCTTGATTTCCCGCAGGCGGTGCCAGGGATCTTCATTAAGATAACGGATACAACTATCAAAAGTAGCGCCTCCCCACATTTCAAGGGAGAAGTACCCGACCTGGTCCAGCTGTTCAACCACATCGAGCATGTCCCGCGTCCTCATCCTTGTGGCCAGTAAAGACTGGTGAGCATCCCGGAGGACGGTTTCTGTTATTTTTACACTCATTAATAAGACCTCTTTAAAATCGAATTCAGTGATGGTATAAAATGTAAATCTTGATTGGAATTGTTCAAAAAGGCCTTGATTGGAATTATTAAGAAAGGCCTTGATTGGAATTGTTTAAAAATATCGGTCCTGCAGGCTCCTGCCCGCAGGCTCCGGTAAATAGCTTAAGGTGTACAGAGAGTTTGTAGGTATAATTATTGTTAACAGGTATATACATTTTACCCTTGTTAACATTAAAAATAAAATATCATTTTCGGGAGGAAGCTGCCTGAACAATAGAAAACCGGGGAGTATTTGTTAACAGGGATGAAGTTAACGCATTTCGAAATTAGGCTCTTTTGACAGCCCAACCCCGGAATATTTCCCGAAAAAACGCACATGAAACTCTTCGAGTAACAGGCACAAATAAATGAAAGTACTTGAACGTACTTTCATACCAAAAGGAATTTCGGAACCCCGGGCCCAGCTGCCGGGCTTGAGCTTCGGCCCGGGGCTTGAGACGAAACTTCAGGAATTTTCGAAAAACCCGGAACTCTCAGCTCCGGCCTTTTCTCCCCACAAAAAGCCACTGATCAAAAATCCCGTCGGAATCCTCATTGTCCACGATTTCTCCCTCCACCCCGGCCTCTCCCAGGGCCTTTGCCAGGATCTCGATTTCGGGTCTGCTTTTTACGGTAAAGAGCAAAAGCCCTCCTTCGGCCGTGACTTTTGCGGCTTCCTTTACAATCCCGGTCCAGAGCCCTTTATTGAACTCGTAGACCAGGCCCAGCATAAAACCCACAACGGTTTCAAAGCTTCCTGGCCCGAAGTATTCGGAAAGCTGTGTTGCGTCCATAACAAGGGCTTTTCTCGGGTTCAGGACCCCGTGCTCCAGACCCTGGCAGAGGGTGCACTTGTTTACCTCCACGCCCAGGGGGTCGAGGCCCATTCTGTGGAGGGCAAGGGTGGACATGCCGTTTCCGCAACAGACCTCAAGCATTTTTCCGCTCTTTCCGCTCTTTCCACTCTTTCCGCTCTTTCCACTCTTTCCGCTCTTTCCACTCTTTCCGCCCTCTCCGCCCTCTCCGCCTTCAAAGGAGTAGCCCTTTGCCTTCAGACGCTCGAAAAGCTCCGAGACCCTTTTGACCCTCTGTTCGGAAAACACGCTGTTATAGGACTCGGCCCCGGTGCTGCAGCCGGGACAGAGGTTCCGGTTTACGAGCATGAGGGAGTAGTATTCGTTTACAGCATCCCTCCAGAGATCGGAGGAGACTTCCAGCTCCCGTTCGGCCGGGTTCCGGGCCAGGACGGAGGCTACAAGTTCTTCGAACTGCACCCTGTAAGACTCTTTTGCAAGAGCTCCCGTAAAGACCGACCAGAAATCCACGGGAAGTTCTTCGTTTCCGGGATTGAACAGGAGAAGCCCCAGAGTCCGCCCCCCCTCCTTAACCCGGAGGAGGTGCATTTTTTCCCCTTCCGGAAAAGCGTAAGCTCCGCTAAGGTAGCGGAGGGTTAATTCTATTCTTCTCTGGGCAGGGTAGCTCTCTTCAACCAGATAGATATCTTCGGTAATTCCGGATAGTTCCTGTAAAAGCATGTCTGTTTAAATTCGGGTAATGAAATATCAATATTTCGAAGAAAAGCTAAAAAGTATTTAGGGAAAATCAGGAAGGAATTAGGGCGGGAAAAAGGGAAAAAATACCTTTAAAAAGTAAAATAAAGAGATAAAAGGGCATAAAATCCAGAATAAACATTAAAAAATGCTCTGAAAAGGGAAAAAATATATATAGGGATTAATTACAAAATCAAAGGTTGAAAAGGATTAATCTTAAAGATCCAAGTTTATTAGGAGGATAATATGGCTAAAGTTATACCTTTCGCACCAATTGAGCGTTTAATAAGGACAGCAGGGGCCCATAGAGTAAGTGAAAGCGCAGGAATGGCTCTTACGGACATTCTGGAAGAATACGGGCTTGCAATTTCAAAAGAAGCTATAAAACTGGCAGAACATGCCGGAAGAAAGACCGTAAAGGCCGAAGACATCAAACTGGCCAAAGAAATGCTATGAAGTATAAAAGGAAGGCTGCAAAAGCAGCATTTCCTCTTTTCCACAAATTATTTTTTACTTGGATTTTGTCAATATCAGGCTGCTGCGGATTCGGACTTTGATTCCAGCTCTACGACGGTCAGAGACTCTACAGGACAGATCCGGGCACATGCCCCGCAACTGATGCAGAACTCCTCATCGATAACGGCTTTTCCGTCAACGACCCTGACGGCAAGGTTTGCGGTCTCGGGATTGAAATCATCCTTATTTTCAAGCTTTGCATTGACAGGGCATACGGAAGTGCAGACCCCGCACCCAATACATTCTTCAGACTGGACTATTTTTTTATTTTTCTTTGCTGCCATAGCAATCACCTTAAAAACTTAAAACATGAATCATTCTCAATGCCAGCCCTATGAGAAGAGCTTACCGGCATGAAAAACAACCAAAAGTAAGAAAGCATGAACAAATATAAAATTAAATTTATATTTGAGATATTTATTATATGTTGGAGATATTTATTATATATTTGATATTGTGAAAGTATATGAAGATTACGAATATTCCGGGGAAAAGGTAAACATCAGAAGGCAAGCCCTCCGGAAGAGCGATAAACCCCCGCCCCCGGAAATTTTTAATAAATCAGGCCCACAGCCCCGATGCTCATGAGCGTAACAAGGGTTACGACCACGCCTGCAATCAGAACCCCTGCCAGAATTGCCGGAAAAGCATGCCTGAACTTTATCCCGAAGACAAAGGCCGCCGCACAGCCGGTCCAGGCCCCGGTAACGGGAAGAGGGACCGCAACGAAAAGGGTCAGGGCAAGGAGGCCGTATTTTTCGAACCTCTCGCTGTGCTTGCGGCGGGTTCTTGCAAAGAGCCAGGTGAAGAAGAGTTCAAAGAGCCTGTAACGCCTGAGCCAGTCCGAAACCGGACCCAGGAAGAGGAGAAGGGGGACCACCGGGAGAAGGTTTCCGAATACTGCGAGGGCGTATGCCAGAAACGGGTCCATGCCATAGACCCCGATTGCCACGGGGATTGCACCCCGAAGTTCACTTATGGGAAGTGCCCCCATGATTATGGTCGCAAGCCAATCGGGCACGGCCTGAAGGAGTTCTACTAAAGTAGCCTGTACGGACATTGTGATCATCAACTGTTTTCTCTGGCCGGGGTTTTACTTTTTTACATTATTTCTTACCCAGAAGCACAAAATGGGCCAGAAGCGCTTCGAGCTGAATCTTTTCGGTGGCTCCTTCGGAGAGCCTGAAATCTATTTCCCCTATAATGTCCACGAGTTCCACAAGTCCCCTTTCGGAGATTCCAAGGTCCAGCATATCCCTGTTGCTCAGGTCGGAGAGCATCCTGTAAATCTGCTTTACCAGGTCTTCCCCCGAAAGCCCCTGCTCGTTGAGGAAGCGGTCAAGTTCTTTTTTTGCGGCCTTGAAATTGCCGAGAAGGGCGGTTTCGACGAGGTCCCTGATCTCTTCCGGGTTTGCGGTTGCGGTTGTCCTGAAGATGGTTTCCCGGGAAATAGGGGTTTCCAGATCAATGGAGGCTGCAGCTTGCAGGGAATTAACGGCTTTTCGCATATCCCCCTGGGCCACATAGACAAGGGCCTCGTAGCCGTCTTCCGTAACCTTCAGGCCCCGGTCTTCCGCAATGAACTCGAGCCTCTCCCGGACGGCAGAGTCCTGAAGTCTCCCGAATCTGTAAACCGCACAGCGGGACTGAAGGGGTTCGATGATTTTGGACGAGTAGTTGCAGGAGAGGATGAAGCGGCAGTTATTGCTGAAACGTTCCATCGTCCGCCGCAGGGCTGACTGGGCGTCCGAGGTCAGGGCGTCGGCTTCGTCCAGGAAGATGATCTTGAACTCGGCCCCCCCTATGGGAGCGGTTTTTGCAAAGTTCTTTATCTTGTTCCGGACAACGTCAATTCCCCTCTCGTCCGAGGCGTTGAGTTCCGTGAAATTTTCCCGCCAGATATCTTCTCCGAAAAGCTCCCTTGCAAGAGAGACCGCAGAGGCCGTTTTCCCGACACCAGGAGGGCCCGAAAACAGGAGATGGGGCAGGTTTTTGGTGGTCACGTAGGACTGCAGGCGCTCGATGGTGTCAGCCTGCCCCGCGACCTGATCCAGCCTGACCGGCCGGTATTTTTCAATCCAGATTTCTTCTTTAATTTAGAGTCCTCCATTAATGTTTGAACCATAATTAGAATGGATGGTATTTAAACTTTTGAATGTCTGCAGATATTAAATAAAGGCCGGCTGCCTTCCATAAAAACATGAATCTGAGCAGTTATAAGTTCAGCGGAGACAAAAACAGAAACAAGAATGCGGAATCACCACATTGAGGGATGGAAATGAAAAGAAAACCAGCAAGCTGCATACTGCTCCTGCTTCTGATGCTTCTCCTGCTCCTGGCAACTTTCGGGTCCGGCTGCGTATCGGAGTCGGAAAACAAGAGTGAAGAAATTCCCGAAACCTCCGGCCCCGGGGAAACTGAATCAGGAGAAACTGAACCAGGGGAAACTGAATCAGGAGAAACTGAATCAGGGGAAACTGAATCAGGGGAAACTGAACCAGGCGCCTCCGAAGAAGCCTATTTTAAAACCCTTATGCAAAGCGCGAATTCAAACTATGTTAAAGCCCTGCTCTCGACCGGCAAAAAGGATTTCAACGCCTCCGAAAAAGCCCTTGAAGCCCTGACATATGACCTTAAATCGGTGGAAACCCGATACGTAAAACCTCCTCCGGCCCCCTATGCGGCCGACGAAACCTGGCCGGAAACCCTCGGGGAGGCCCTGAAGATTTCAGAAAATTCCCGGGACTTCCTGCGGGAAAACGATATTGAAGCTGCCCACCTGGCCCTTGAGCCCATGCGGGCCCTTTTCCTTGACCTGCACCGGAGAAACGGGATTGAGCTTATGGGGGACCGCCTGACCAATTTTCATACGGTAATGGAACTCGCAGTCGATGCAGCCAATGAAAATGACACCCTGTCGGTGAAAATGCTTATCCCGGAACTGGAATTCCTCTGGACCGGAGTGAAGGCCGCAGAGCCTCCTGCCAGTGC
Source organism: Methanosarcinaceae archaeon (assembly GCA_028690255.1). GTDB lineage: Archaea > Halobacteriota > Methanosarcinia > Methanosarcinales > Methanosarcinaceae > JAQVBP01. The sequence continues at coordinate 23,165 of JAQVBP010000010.1, read as the reverse complement.
GGATGAAGCTTATGAACCGGCCCTTGCAGAAGTGGAAGAAAAAATCCATGGACTTGAAAAGGCCGCAAGCCTCGGAGGGCCGGAGGAGACAAAAAAAACCGCTGAAGAATTGAGGACCGCATTTTCAAAGGTATTTGCGAAATACGGGGTCGTAATTGCGTGAGAAAGTTATTTATAAAGTATTTCAGGGCCATGATTTTTCCCTGTTTTCACCCGGCGACAGCTACCCAGGAAGGTCCCCAGCCCCCTCTGAATCTTTATCACAGAGGTGGTTTATTTCAGAAAGCCCGGAAACAGGAGCTTGTTCTTATTTTCAATTTTAATTTTCCAGCTTTTAAATCCGGCCTGTTTTACATGCATCTCTTTCACGAAGTGAAAAATCCGGAGAGCCCGCCGAATTGTTTGAGGATCTGGCCAGAAGAGGTATATACAAATAAAATTTAGAGGGAATGATATATAAAAATATAGATAGTTGGCAGGATAAAGGAAATGGCAAAAGAAAAAGTACAGGCTATGCTTGCCTTTTTATTGCGGGCAATTTTTACCTTGACCTCAGACAGCACTGAAAAAAATCCCGATGTTTGGAAGAACAAAACCAGATCCGTGTAAAATGGAAAAGTTTAACTCATTAAGAATATTAATCATGATGGAGGAGGAATTGAAGGAATGAAGCCCCTGGCCGTACTGCTCCTGCTGACAGTGGTTATTCTCATATCGAATTGTGAAGAAAAAACCAGTGAAGAAAAAAATGAGACGGAGACACTGGAAAAACAGGAATATAACCCTGCTCATGAAGAGAAACCAACCGCAGAGGAAATTGTAGCTAAAATGAGAGCAAAACGGGCGAGTATAGAAGACTGCTCCTATACAGCGAATATGAAATCCTCATTCCTTGAACAAAACGAGGAAAGGTATGAGATTCTGTGGAAAAAACCGGGCCTTATGAAAAGTACTATTCGGAGACCGGAAAAAAACACAGAGTCAGTAATAGTTTCGGATGAAAATTACCAGTGGATATACAACTCCGATTCAAATACCGCCTTAAAGACAGAGCTTTCCGAAGAAACGGATATAAGCGACAACGAGGCCTGTCCCCTCTTCTTTGGGGAAAACCTGAACAGGAACAATAGCAAAATATTCTTGATCGGGACAGAAAAAATCGAAGGAAAGGACGCATATCTGCTTGAGTTTACTCCTGAAGAAGAACATGAGTTTTACCTCCTGAAAACAAAAATCTGGATTGACAAAGAGACCTGGCTGCCCATCCGATACGAGTTATACGATAACAGGGAAAGGATGGCGGTTGAAATTGAAATCCAGGACCTTAAAATAAATTCGGGCCTCCCGGATTCCGAGTTTGAATTCGAACTGCCGGAAGGGGCGCGGGTAAAAACCCTGAGTCCGGAAGATTATAAAATCGACCTGGAGAAACTGGCACTCGACGAAGCCGAGCAGCGGGCAGGGTTTGAAGTCCTTACCCCGGCATACCTGCCCGAAGGCTACGTATTCAATCATTCAACGAGCTTTAACAGCAGAGACAGGGCATATTTGACGGTAATTAACAGTGACCTTAGCTCATTTGCAGCAATGCCCCACTACAGGAGGGTCACTCTCGTATATACCGGAGAAAACGGCCGGATTAGAATCTCCGAAACCCGCTATGAAGAAGAAAAATCCGCATACCGGCTTTTTGAAAAAGAAGGGGAAAACATCAGGGTAAACGGCAGGGAAGGGGTACTCCATCCGGTATTCGGGGGAAACATGAAGGAACTGGAGTGGAACGACGGAGAGCTTGAGATAAGCATAATGGCCGCTCTTGAAAAAGCCGAACTGCTTAAGGTTGCGGAATCCATCTCAGCAAAAGAATAACCCGAAAAAGGCCTGAAAAACGAACTGGAAAGGAATAATAACGGATATCAGGCCATGAAATAGGAATGAAATAATTAGCATCGTTTGGAATAGGAAAAGGTAACTGGTGGAAGAAAAGAATGACAAAAAGAAAAGTCCTGATCTTCCTACTCCTGATCACCCTGACCCTTTTTATGTCAGGCTGTACGGAAACAGACGTGGTGGAAAAAGCCGGAGCAGAAGCAGGAGTAACAGAAGAGCCAGCAGAAATTACCCCTGAAGAAATCGTTTCGCAGATGCAGGAGAGGCAGGAAGCCCTCGAGGACTATTCCTGTACAATACACGCAATAGATCACAGTCATGCAATCGATTACAACGGTGACGGGGAAACCGGGGAGACCCCGGAAAGCAGAAAATATGTAATGTACAAAACCCCCGACCTGCTGAAAAGCTCTGGAAAAGGATTCTGGGACGAGAGGGAGAGGCTTGCGGTAGCGGATGGAGAGTACTACTGGGAGCATGAAGCGGGTTCGGACACCTCCACAAGGGCGAGGATTCGGGAAGGAGTGGCTAACGGGGACGTCCAGCTCAGGAGTTTCATTGAGTACATCCCGGATGAAAACCAGGTCACCTTGCTCGATATGGAGGAACTGGAAGGAAGGCCTTCCTACCTGCTTGAACTGCGAGACCCCGGAAAGGACAAAGAGAGCCGGCCCCAGGTCAGTACGAAACTCTGGGTCGATAAAGAAAACCTGATGCCTCTCAGGTATGAAATATACGATAACGACGGAAACCTCTCCGCAGAAATCGAAATCCTGGACCTGAAAGTGAACCGCGGGATTCCGGACTCGGAATTTGTGTTTGAGGTCCCCGAGGGAGGGGAGCTAATTAGCACCGCCACCTTCCGCGCCGGAGAATCCGGGAAAATCCCCCTCGAAGACATCCGGGAACAGGCCCGTTTTGAAGTCCTGCTTCCGGAATACCTGCCCGAGGGCTACGCCTTCCTGGATTCGAGGTACAGAAGTATGGACGAAACTGGGACTGAAAACCCGGCTACCGGGTCGGTCTTCCTGACATTTGTCCTGAAAGAAGAGAGTAAACTCATAGTACTTTCCGAAACCGGGTACGAAGGCGAACTCCGGGAAACTTCTCTCACTGAAAGAGCCGAAAAAATCATGGTCAACGGAAGGGAGGGCTGGTACCTTGAAGAGCCGGGAGACCCGGAAGGGGAACTCAAGCGGCTTAAATGGAAAATAGGGGATGTGGAACTGAACCTGCTTGCTTCCGTCGAGAAGGCCGAACTGCTGAAGATTGCGGAATCCATCTCAGCAAAAGAATAACCGGAAAAAAGGACCGAAAAATTGACTGAAAAAGGACCTTAAAGGAATAAACATGAAGTCATGAAGATGCGGATATGACCTCTTAATAGAAAATGCTAACATTGTAAAGAATAATAAAAGATGTGCAGGAGGAATTAAAGAAATGCCATCAAGAAAAGCTCTTTTTGTACTGCTTCTGATAGCCCTGACCCTTTTTATTTCGGGCTGTCAGGAAAATATGAGTGCGGAAGAGATTGCAACAAAAATGCAGGAGAAAGAAGAAGGAATTGAAGACTATTCATACACAATGTACATGACCACCTACCTCAACGGGGAAAAGGCCATGGAAAGCGAAATGGCGACCATGTACAGGAAGCCGAACCTGATGAAAAGTATCGGGAAGGAGGGAGATGAAGAAGTTACGGTAGTTTCGGACGGAGAGTTCGTCTGGAGCTATAACCCGGGAACGAACATGGTTACGAAGATAAAACTCCCGGATACAGGGGAATCCCCGGAAATCAATTACCTGGCTATTGTGCAGGATTTCCTGAACGAAAGTGAGGTCTCGCTTCCGGGTACGGAAGAGATTGACGGAAGACCCGCATACCTGCTGGAACTGAGCCCGAAAGAGAACGAACAGCTCATAGGCAAAACAAAGGTATGGGTCGATAAGGAGACCTGGATGCCCACCAGGATTGAACTCTACGACAACAGGGAATCCCTCATAAGCGAGGTGGAACTCAGGGACCTGGAAATCAATACAGGAATCCCGGAGTCGGAATTCGTATTCGAGGTCCCGGAGGGAGCTGAAATAAAAAACCTGGACCTGGAAAAGGACTTTGAAGCCCCTGAGAAACTGAGTCTTGAGGAAGCAAAAGCCGAATCGAGCTTTGAAATCCTTCTCCCGGAATACCTGCCCGAAGATTATGCCTTCAATCACTCAATGGTCACCAACAACAGCTGGATTGCACCTGAAGGACGGGCCTTTGAAACCGTTTTTCTTATATACGTAAACGAAGCGGATGACAGATTATCTCTTTCGGAAAGCTTATATGAAGAGGAAGCCCGGAAAGCCGGAATGATAGACCTGGCCGAAAATGTAAGTATCAACGGAAAAGAAGGAAAATATATGGAAGTTTTAGGGGACAGGAAGGTGCTGAAATGGGAAATTGGAGAAATGGAGCTAACTCTAAGAGGCACTCTTGAAAAAGCCGAACTGCTGAAAGTTGCGGAGTCCATCCATACCTGAAGAGGCCTGAAAATGCCTGAAAATGCCTGAAAATGCCTGAAGATGTCTGAAAAGACAGCCATTGAGAACAGAACAACAAAGAACTGAGGAAAAAAAACGAAAAAATGCGAAGAATAAAGAAAGGTGAAGAAGTAAAGTAGTAGAGAAGTAAAGCTCTATGACCTTACTTATTCCTACTTTACTTATTCAATTATTATCGAACTTATTTTGCAAGGTTGTAGTTCTGGTTGACGATCTTCAGAGCACAGAAGTTACCGCACATTGTGCATGCGTCGGTGTCTTCGGGGGATCTGTCGTTTCTGATTGCCCTTGCGTGTTCGGGGTCGATTGCGAGAGAGTACATCTTTTCCCAGTCGAGTTCCCTTCTGGCACGGCCCATTGCAAGGTCCCATTCTTTTGCCCTGTCAGGATACTTGACCATGTCTCCTACGTGGGCTGCAATCCTTGAGGTCTTGACTCCGGTTATGACATCTTCGAGGTTAGGGAGAGCAAGGTGTTCTGCAGGGGTTACGTAGCAGAGGAAGTCACAGCCGTATGCTGCGGATACGGAGGCACCGATTGCGGTTACGATGTGGTCGTAGCCTGGGGCAATGTCAGTCACAAGAGGTCCGAGCATGTAGAAGGGTTTGTGTCCGCTCATTTCCTTCATGAGTCTGACGTTGGTCTGGACCTGGTCGAGGGGGACGTGACCCGGACCTTCTACAATTACCTGTACACCCTGCTGGTGTGCTTTTTCAGCCACTTCGGAGTTGATGATCAGTTCCTGGACCTGGGCACGGTCGGTTGCGTCGTGGACTGCTCCTGCACGCATTCCGTTTCCGGTTGAGAGGACAACTTCGTGTTCCTTAAGGATCTCAATAAGGTAATCGACGTTTGCGAAGAGGGGGTTTTCCTTCTCGTTATGAAGCATCCAGGCGCTCATGAAGGCCCCGCCACGGGAGCAAAGTCCGCCGTACCTGCCGTGGGCTTTGAGCCTGTCGAGGGTGATGTTGTTGATCCCGGTGTGGATTGCCATGAAGTTTGTTCCGAGCTTGGCCTGGTCCTCGGTGGCCTTGAAGAGCTCGTCTTCGGTCATGTGCACGATGGAACCGTACTTCCTTGCGGCCTCAATGAAGGCCTGGTAGAGAGGCACTGAACCTACAGAAAGAGAGATGCTGTCTATGACTTTTTTCCTGATGTCGAGGAAGTCCCCGCCGGTCCCGAGCTCCATAAGGGTGTCTGCTCCGGCCTTTTCGGCTGCTATCGCCTTCTGAACTTCCATTTCAGGGTCCACGATGTCAGAGGATACCCCGATGGAGGCATTGACCTTTGTCAGGAGCCCTTCACCGATACCGCAGATCTTTACGTCTCTGTAAGGGGAGGTGGGGATTACGATTCTTCCGGCTGCGATTCCACGGCGGATGAATTCGGGGTCAAGTCTTTCATTCTTGGCGACGATCTTCATCTCTTCAGTGATTACACCTTTCTGGGCATCTTCTACAATTGTCATCTTTATTACCTCAATGAATAATAATTCGTAAGGGTTAAAATCGTATGAATTCAGAAAGCACATAATTATATATAATACTTTTTAAAAAATTAAATTTAACCAAACTCAAGTAAACTTGAGTTAGATTAGAATAATTATCGATAATATAAAGCTTCATGAGAATATAATATTTTATACAAAAAAAGGAAAGTAAACCCATATAAGGAAAAAATCCACATGAAATTCTTCAAATTACAGGTACAAAAAATGAAAAAATATAAGGAATTTCATACCAAAAGGAAAAAACAGGAAGGCCGTAAAAAAGAAAACAACCTGTTTTCATTTTATTCAGCAGGAAGCCCCTTACTCAAAAACCGAAGATTCGGAGGAAAGGATGGTTTACTTGCTTTTGTACTGGGCCTGAATAAGACGGATTGTCTGCTTGTGCAGAGCCACTATCAGGTCACTGAGCATTCCGAAAATAAACATCTGGAGCCCGAAGATAAGCAGGAGGGACGTAAGGACGGTCATGGGAATCCGGGTGATTCCCTGGAACCACTGCCATACCACGAAAGACCCGCTTATGATGCCTGCCAGGATGAAAAGAGAGCCTATGATGCCGAAATAAAATATGGGGTTGTGCATCTTCGCAAGCCTGTAGATCGTGACCCCTATCCTGAATCCGTCTTTTAAGGGATTCAGTTTTGTAACCCCTTTTTCACTTCTGGGCAGGTAACTTATCGGAAATTCCAGCACCCTCTGATTTTTGAGAATGCATTCCACCGAAATTTCGGTCTCGATTTCAAACCCCAGTTTATTAAGCTCCAGTTCCCGGATGCTTTCCCTGGTAAACGCCCGGTACCCCGAAAGAATGTCCTTCTGCTGCACTCCGTAAGCAAGGTCAAAAAGCCTGTTTATCAGGTGGTTGCCGAGAAGGTTGAGTTTCGTAAACGCCCCTTTTTCAAAACGGACAAGCCTGTTTCCCACCACGTGTTCGGCTCTCCCTTCGAAAAGGGGGGCAAGCAGGGTGTGGGCATCCCGGGCAAGTTCGGTACCGTCTCCATCGACCAGCACGATATAAGGGCTTTCGATCAGTTCAAAGGCCTGGATAAGGGCCTGTCCCTTTCCTTTCCCACTTTGAAGGACCACGCGTACCCCTTCGGCTTCCGCGATTTCCCGGGTCTTATCCACGCTATGCCCGTCGATAACCAGAATCTCGGAAAAGCCTTCGGCCTTGAAATCTTTAATGACATTGCCGATGGTGGCCCCTTCGTTCAGAGTGGGGATCAAAATACAAACATCTGAATTATTCAAGCTCACACTTACCTGTTTCTGGACCTATCTGGATATTAAAGAGATCCGTTTTACAACTTTTCTACAACAATTTTAGTTATTCCTGGCCGTCAAAACAACTGCTCTTCAACCAGCTCAGCAGAACCTTCTTCAAAGCCCTGCGCCCTCAGAGGAAGGAGAAGAGGGAGTTGAGCTCTTGCCCGGCTGCAGATTCCGGGCCATATTTTAGAGAAAGTGACCCCCTCCCGAAAGACAGGGGTTTTGAAGCCCGGTTTAAAGAAGACCCATATTGTCGAGCTGCTGCCGTACCACTTCCACGCCCTGCTCACAGTCGCTGGGAGATTTGCCACCTGTGACCACGAGTTTTCCTGAACTGAAAATCAGGACGACGACCTTTGGCACATCAATCCTGTACACCAGACCCGGGAACTGTTCTGGTTCGTATTCAATATTCTCAAGCCCGAGTCCGATTGCTATGGCGTTGAGGTTAAGGATGGTGTGCAGGTCCGCTGAAGCCACTATGTTCTGCACGGTTATCTGGGGGTTTTCAATAGTCTCGATCCCGATGCCGTTCAGTTTCTTTGCCATATTTCCGATGACGGTGTGCACATCAGCAACATTTTTTGCACCGGTGCAGACAACTTTCCCGGAGGTAAAGACCAGAAACGCAGCCTTCGGATCAGTGACCCTGTAGACGAGTCCGGGGAACTTCTGTTTGTTATATTCGGCCCCTTCGAACTCCGACTCGATAACGTTCAGGTCAAATGCTTCGGCAAGTTTGGTGGACGCGACCACGTTTTCGATTTTGATGCTTGATTCGCTCATTAGTCAACCCTCAGTATAATAAAGCAAGAATGCTATCCTCAAGAGTGTATATAAAGATAGAGTTAATTGACCCCCATCATATATAAATGCTTTATAAATGGGTATATACCATACAGAAAAGCTTAAATGAGAGGCGCAAGAGGACATACAAAAATAAAAAAGGTACGGCCCCCCCTCATAAATTCACTCACTCAGCAGGATCTTCCACCCTCAAAAACCGGATCATTCGGGCGAAAGTTTTAGATTTGAGTGTTTGATTCCGTTTCTTCAATCCGTTTCAGCCCTTCAAGAACCGCATCGTATTTTGAACAGACTCTTTCCAGAAGCCCCCCTTCCACATTCCGGTGTGTGGGTACCAGGATTTCCGCCCCCTCCCCTATCTTGCCCCCATTTTTTGAAGTCCCGTAATCGGGAGCAATCAGGACCCCGTCTGAGGAAAAGCCGATATTCATATCGTTTACGATCCTTGAGATCATATCGGTTGCAGGTTTAACCTTCTGTCCTACAAGAAGAGCTGCGGAAATATATTTTTCTCGCTCCTCTTTCAGGAGCCTGAGACTCTCTTCTACCTTTTCGGGGTTCACCTCGGCCGCAAGTTCTTCGGCTACTGCGGCCACGGCCTCCCTCAGGTCCTCAAATGTGGTGGAATGGACTTCCAGGATTTCCCCGTCACAGTACTGCCTGACCGTTTCAAGGTAGCCTGCCGTGATAATCAGGACTTCCACCTCAAGGAGCCTTGTAATCTCTTCGCCTGAAGGTGAATAGGGATTCAGGACCAGGTAGTCCTTAATCCCGCACATCTCCATTAAAGACTCGTACATAGGACTTACGGCAACCGTCTTTTTCCCGACCCAGCTCTCAATGTTACTCTGTCCGACCTGGTCTTTCAAAAGCCCGAGGATCTTTTCCTTGATGGCCACAGGGTCATTTTGCTTGAGCCCGAAATAATCCGCAAAAAGGGGGGTTGTGGAAAGAACTCTCGTCCGCCCCTCGGGCCTGGAGTCCACAAACCCCCGCTCGATAAGCTCCCTTATATGTTCATAAACTCCGCCCCCCCTCATCTCGACAAGGCTGGTCTGGAGCAGAGGCTGGTGGTAGGCGATCATCGAGAGGGTTCTAAGCTTCGGAGCGGAAAGTTCCCCGGGAGCCACACCCTGCACAAGTTCGGAATAATCAGGATTTACCTGCATGACATAGCGCCCCCCGAGGTCCAGGATTTCCAGACCAGATTTCCTTTCTGCATAGCTTTCTATCAGGCCCTCAATCGCTTTAAGGACGGTTTTTCTGGACTTGCCCGTAATTTTTACAAGCATCTCAAGACTTACGGCCCTGCCCGCAGCAAAAAGCGCGGCTTCTATGATTTCAATTTCACCCATAAAACTCACATCCTGAAAACAGGAAAAATATAGTCAGACACATATACATTAACTGATCGACGAAGATTTAAACCACGGAAAATACGGAAGACACGGAAGAAAAAACGCCGGAAATATGGCCATTTACGGTTGCTTTGGTGTTTTTAGATATGTTAATCCGCTTGAGCGTAGCGAAACTCGGAGGCCTCAAATGAAGAGGATTTTTCCGGACCTGCCCCTACAAAGCCCGCTGACTCCGACGACAGAGGAAGCAGGTGTTTTTACCCTCAGGCCCCCGGCCCGGAGGATTCGGAGGCAGAAAGTTCGGAGGCAGAAAGTTCGGAAGCAGTAAATTCAGAGGCAGAAAGTTCGGAAGCAGTAAATTCGGAGACAGAAAGTTCGGAAGCAGTAAATTCAGGGGCAGTAAATTCCGGAATTTCCGGCTCTCCGGTTGGGAAAGCTGTTTTTCCGGAGGCTATGCCAGACTCTTTTCCGGGATAAATATAAAGTTCCCCGAAGAGCTCCTGCTGGCAGAGCCAGACTTTTTTATTCGAGGCCAGAAAGAGCAGGGAAATATAATCCATGACCCTGTCCGAACTGCCGATCAGGAAATCGGAAAAACTAACGTAAGCCGGCCCCTCTTCCCTGAAAAGCCCGGTAAGCTTTTCCCAGGCAAGCCCCACCCGTTCAACAATGGCTTCTTCATGAGCGATTCCCCGGACATCCCCTTTGAAAGGAAGAGGCTTTTTATCCGGATCTTTATCCTCATTTCTGTTCATTTCCCTTTTTCTGGAAAGCGTCTTTTCAGCCTTCTTGAGTTCAGAGATCAGTTCATTCAGAGTCACCGGTCTGGTCGCTTTGCGGCGCATCGGCAGTTTTGGAAACGGAAACTCATCGGGTTCCGGAAACTCCTGATCCTCGAAAAAATCAGAATCCTCTCCATATTCCTCATCTTCCACCTCTTCCCGGAGGATGCCGCTGGACTTCATGCGGAGCAGAATTGCGGAATAGAGCAGCGTCCTGCTCGAAACCCGCAGGTCCAGCTGTTCGAGTTCCTCGATTCGCCCCAGAAAACTGTCCGTTAACTTCACAATATCGATATCCCAGGGATCGATTTTCTCATTTTTTGCAAGTTCGACCAGAATCCCGAGAGGTTCACTGGTATCAAATTCCGAAAGCCTGATCCCGGCCAGGTCAACCTTTAGTTCGGAAAGCGTGGAAAAGAGGCCAAAAGTGTCCGGACCCTGAACAGATTCGGAAACCTGAACAGATTCGGAAACCTGAACAGATTCGGAAACCTGAACAGATTC
>JAQVBP010000010.1:2451-12398 GCA_028690255.1 Methanosarcinaceae archaeon | reverse complement strand
CCTGAACAGATTCGGAAACCTGAACAGATTCGGAAACCTGAACAGATTCGGAAACCTGAACAGATTCCAGAGGGGCTTCCTGCTCCGAAGATTTACTCAATTTAACATAACCCCCGTAATGCTGGTAATGTTGTTTTCCTGCATTGTGACCCCTATGGTCCTTGCAGCCGCCTGTATCATGGGCTTCCTGAGGGAGACCACGATAAACTGGACCTTTGATCCCGCCTTCATAACCCTTTTTGAGACCCTCTCCACATTCCAGCCGTCCAGGAACATATCGATTTCGTCAAAGGCATAGAAGGGAGCAGGCCTGTGCTGCTGGATGGCAAAAAGGAAGGAAAGGGCCGTAAGACTCTTTTCCCCCCCCGACATGGCCTCGATGCGCTGGAGGGTCTTTTCCCGGGGCCGGGCCCGCAGCGTCATGCCTCCCGCAAAGGGCTCCTCCGGGTTTTCCAGCACCAGTTCTCCGGCCCCCTCGGAAAGCTCGTGGAAGATCTCCCCGAAATTGGCGTTGATGGCGGAATAGGCTTCCATAAACGTCTTTTTCTTAAGCTCCTCGTACTGCCCTATCCTTTCAAGGAGCTGTTCCCTTTCGGAAAAGAGGGTGTCTCGCCGGCCCTGAAGTTCCGAAAGCCTGAGTTCAACCTCGCTGTACTCGTCAATAGCCCGCATGTTCACAGGCTCAAGCCTTCTCAGGGCTTCCTCGATTGCCCGGATGCGCGTGGCTACGCTTTCGTAGGAGGGAACCTCGTCCCTTTCCTCGACCCCTCTCCTTGAAACCTCTTCGGAAAGCTGTTTTTCCTGGTCAAGGAGAGCCGTCCTGGTCGCGGAAAGGGTCAGGACCTGCTGTTGCGCCGTTTCCACAGAAGCCCGCGAAGCTCCGGCTTTTCGTTTAAGAGAGGCGTGTTCGGCCTGGACCCGGCTCCTTTCCTCCTGAAGTTCCAGAAGCTCGTCGGAAAGTTCAACTTCACGCTTCTGTTTTGCTTCAAGCCTGGCCTCGGCCTCGTCGATTTTAGCCCCCAGGGCCTCCACTCTTTTCCTGTGGCTAACCTTTTTCTCCTCAAGTTCGTTAATAAGGGTTCTGGCTTCGGTAATTTTCTCTTCAGCATAATTATTCTCAAGCCAGAGGGCGTTCAGGTTGGCCTCAGCGTCCCGGACCCGGCCTTCAAGCCTCCTTATATCCTCATCCACAGCTTCGGCTTTTTTATTAATTTCCGGAAGAGGTGAATCCGCAAGTTTTGCCTCAAGCCCGACAATCTCTTCCTCAAGTCTGCCCAGGATTTCCTGCTTTTCCCCTTTTTCCACACTTATCCGGTCCATTTCCTGCCGGAGGGCGACCCTTTCCTCTTCAAGTGCCCGGAGTTCGGCCTGTTTTGCCTCAAACAGGTCAGAAAGCCTTCTATCCCTGCCCGCAATCTCGGCGAGCTGGAGTTCTTTGCGGGAAGTTTCCTCCTCAGCGTCCCGGACCCGCCGGCTCGTTTCGTAAAGGCTGCTTTCAATGCTGTCCTGCTTATCGATTGCAGCGGTTCGGGCCGTATCTATTTCCCTGATTTCTTCAGCCAGTTTGAGGAGTTTATCCTTTTCGGAAGCCGCAAAGGAAAGGCTTGACTTTGAGGAAAAGGAGCCCCCGACCATTGCCCCGCTTTTTTCCAGGACCTCTCCTTCAAGGGTGACCATCCGGAAACTCCCCATCAACCGTCTGGCACTGGCCAGGGAGTCCAGGACAAGGGTATCTCTGAAAACATACCAGAAAGCGGACTCGAATTCGGGGTCAAAGTCGATCAGATCGATTGCGTAGCCTATGACTCCGTTTTCGTAACTTAAAGGCTCAAGCCTGCCTGCGCTTTTCATTTTGTTCAGGGGAAGAAAAGTGGCCCTGCCCGCCTTTCGCCTCTTGAGATAATCGATGGCTTCGGCCGCGTCAGCATCCGTGTCCACGACCAGAGCCTGCATTCGGCTCCCGGCCGCGACCTCGAGGGCTCTTGCGTAACGCTGGTCGGCCTTGCCGAGCTGGGCTATGGTCCCGTGAATCCCGAAAAGTTCGTTCTGCCCGGCCGCCCGCAGGGCCTGGTCCACAGCTTTCGAGTAGCTCCCACTGTTTTCCGCGGCCCTGACTCTGGCCTCGGCAAGGGCGTAGTCCTGCTGGAGCCTGTGCTGCCGGGCCTCAAGCTGTTTGATATCCTCCTTTACCCGGAAAAGGCTACTCTCGATATCGTCCCGGTCCCGGAGAAGGGATTCGAGATTTTCAGAAAGCTTCTCGAGGTCATAGCGGACCGAGCGGCTATCGCTCTCCGAGGTCTCGACGGCCTCTTTCGCGGCTCTGATTTCGTTTTCAATGTCCCGGGCTTCCGAGGACTTTCTTCTGAGGGCATCGAGCAGGCGGTCTTCGTTTCTTGTAAGCTCGTTCTTTTCGTTTTTAACCTCTTCGAGCCTGGCTTTTACGGCCAAAAGCTCATCCCGGGACTTTGCAAAGCGGGCGTCCACATCGGCAATTTTGCTCTGGAGCAGCATCCTCTCGGTCTTTTTCTCGGCATGTTCGACGGAAAAGCTTCCTTTCCTGAGGGCTTCTGCCTCGATCCTGCCCTGAAGGTCCCGGACCTTCCCCTTGGTGGAATCTATCTCCACAAAGGCTTTCCTGCGCCGGGAGTCAGCCTCGTCGATTTCCCGATCAGCAAGCTCGATGCTGTCCACGGCACGCGAGATTTCCCCTTTGAGTTCTTCGATTTCCTTTTTCACCTGGAGCTGCTCGTCTTCTCCCTTTTTCCGAATCTCAAGGGAAAGGGTTTCAAGGACTTCATCCAGGGCTTCAAGGGCCTGATTTCGCTCCTTCAGGATTTCCCTGACTTTTCCAAGATAGTCCTCTTTTCCGGCAAGTTCCTTTTCCACGTTCCCGAGCTCGGCCCTGGCGTCCTTTAGGCGGGAGAGGAGAACATAGCCCTCGAATTTTACCCGCTCGGCTTTAAGGGCCTGGTACTTCAGGGCCTGCTCCCGTTCCCCGGAGAGTTTTTCGAGCCGGTGTTTTACCTCGTCAAGGACGATGTCCACTCTCTCGACCTGCTGCCTCACGATTTCGAGTTCGTCCAGGGCCTTTTGCTTGCGCTCGTCAAACTCCGCGACCCCTGCGATTTCGTCAATGATTTTTCTCCGCTCCGTGGCCGGCATCGAGATGATCCGGGTAACGTCTCCCTGCATCACCACATTGTAGCCTTCGGGAGTCACCCCCGCCTTTGCGAGCTGGGCGTGGATTTCCCCGAGACTTACGGCCTTCCCGTTAAAGTAAAAATAGCTGTAATACCCGCTTTTTGTCCTCCGGACTTTCCGGGAGATTTCGATTTCATCAAGATCCAGAGGGAACTTGCGGTCGGTATTATCAAACCGGATGGTGACCTGGGCAAAGCCGGGTTTTTTGTCCGTGTCCCCGTTGTAGATAAGATCGGTCAGTTTTTCGGCTCGAAGCGTCCTGGAACTGGACAGCCCGAGCGCAAAAAGGATCCCGTCTATGATATTTGATTTCCCACTTCCATTAGGACCTGAAATTGTGGTAAAGTCATTGTAAAAGGAAATCTTTACTTTTTTTCCGAAGGACTTGAAATTAACAAACTCAATTTCTTTTATGTACACAGGAAGCCTCTGCAATTTTACGTTTTACCCGAAAAGGACTTGCTTTTTACTTCTTACTGGGTATTAAGTATTTTTCTCTTGCAGGTAATGATTTCAACGTCTTCTTCATCCCTATGGACCACGGTCTCGTTCGCTCTTGCCGGCCTTGAAGGCTGTTCCGCGACAATAAACTCACATTTACGGTTTTCAGTCCTTCCCGAATTTCCCTTCGGGACCTTCCTGGCCCTGAGCTCTCCGCTCTCTGCAATGATATATTCACATTTTGTCTCAGGCTTTTCGACAATCCCGTTTTCCGGAAACTCATCCTCGATTTTCAGTTTTACTTTTGTAGAACTGCCCGGTAAAGGGGCAGGGACCTCCCTTACTTCGACACGTTCCCGGGGAACAGCCTTTTTCTTTACACCGGCGCCTGGTTTTCTGGAAAGGGGAGGAAGGTCAAGGGAATCATCCAGAAGAGGAGGCGGTTTATTTAGAGGGGGAGCTTTATTTTCCAGTTTTTCAAGTTGTCCTGAAAGCTGCCTTACCTGCTCTTCAAGCTTCTTAACAACGATTTTCTGGTCAAGCAGTTCTCTAAGAAGCCCGTCATGGAGAATTTTCATTTCCTTTAGCTTTTGCTCGGTCCCGGCAGGTCTTTCCAGTTCCATGCGCAATTCGTTAAGAATGGAAGTTTTGAGGGATATGGAATTGGAAAAAGTACCCCCTTCTACCATTTCAGCCCTGATTTCAGAAAGAATAGAATCTTTCAAAGCCTGTAGACTCAAAGGCTTCTGATTAAAAACCCGGGTATTCGAAGGCTTCTGATTAAAAACCTGGGTATTCGAAGGATTCTGATTAAAAACCTGGGTATTCGAAGGATTCTGATCTAAAACCTGGGTATTCGAAGGATTCTGATCTAAAACCTGAGTATTCAAAGACTTCTGA
This sequence comes from Methanosarcinaceae archaeon, assembly GCA_028690255.1. Lineage (GTDB taxonomy): Archaea > Halobacteriota > Methanosarcinia > Methanosarcinales > Methanosarcinaceae > JAQVBP01. Next base: position 7,856 of record JAQVBP010000010.1, on the reverse strand, counting down.
CTCAAAACCTGGGTATTCAAAGACTTCTGACTCAAAACCTGGGTATTCAAAGCCTTTTGAGCAGGATTTTTCCCCATTTCAGCCCTGAGCTCTTTCAAAACTGAAGTCTTTATTGATTCATGAAGAGTTTCAAGTTCCTCATAACTTATTGACAAACGCCTTTTAAGTTGGTTATCGTGCAGGTCCCTCTGTCCAGATGTCATAAAATTCCTCGTACAGTAAGTTAGGTCCCGGTTTCCTTTTCATATGAGAGGTAGCTTAGGACCCGCAAGAAATAACCCATGCAACCGTATTTATTTGTAACTTATATTGGCGACCTTGATCTTGAAAATCAAGATTTCCAAGCGGAAATATGCAGAGGTTGTTCTGTGACGAGTCCTTAATAATAGAGGTATAAAAGTATGAAATATAATAATGAAGAATCAATTAGATAAGTTTAAATAATGTATATAGATTACCTTAAAGTTTTTGATATATAAATAAAGATCGATAATACCTTAACCCAAGGATGACATTGTAATTAAATAGACTAAGATGAACCCATATAAAACTTTGCAATAAAGAATGTAAAAATACTTCAAAATTAGATGGGAAATACAAGGTAATTTTTATAGGCGCTTCGCCGTTCTCTGGGGGGAAAGATGGAGTTCAATTAAAGACCGTGTTGGTTTCTGTAATGGATAACCACTCAAAAAAGCGAGGAGCCTTTTTTTACATATGCCTGTGAGCACCAACCCCATAAAAGAAGATATGGACAGAAAATATCGGTTATGAAAAGAAAATTATTTAAATAAAAGGCAAAAAGCCAAAAAATAAAGAAAAAGTATTTATAATTCAGTCTTGGTTGCCGGCTGGATGGGGTCTTTAAGAGAATCCTCAAAATCAAATAATATAACTTCCTGAGACTGGACCCCCGGTAGAGTGCATTCCATGCAAAAAGCCCCTTCATCAACAATAGAACCGTGTGTCCCCGTACTCTCCAGGAAAAGCTCCACCTCTTCCAGTTCGGGCTCACGGAAGTGATCCATCTCGAAAATATCCATAATAACGCTAAACACATTTTTGTGTAGCTGGTGGGTTATACGGGTCATCAAAAAATAAAGGCATAAACCAAGTATATAAAAGTGTCGGTTCAAAAAAGTGAAAATCGTAAAAGAGGAAAAGAGGATATTAATATATAAATATTGTGTTCCAGCACTACAAGAGGAGCTTGCAGGCAAACAGAGAAGCAAAGGAGATGTTCCGAAATATCCCCGAATATCCGCCGGGAATTCGGAAAAAGGAAAAAATAAAAGAATTAAAAGAGATGAGGAGGGGGAAAAAGGCCCCCTTTGAGAGGTCAAAAGAATCAAAAAATCAAAAAGTAAATAACAAAAGGGATTATAGGAGGAAAGGTCCCCCAAAAACCCGTATCGACATCCCCACAACAAGGGCAAGAAGTACGGTAAAGAGCACTATGAGGAAAGTGTCTTTTCCTCCGAGTTCGTGTTTCAGGACCGCAATTGTTGCCACGCAGGGCACGTAGATGGTGGTGATGACTGCAAACTCGTACATCTGAAGCGGGGTGAGCACAGCCGCGAAATTGGCGGTGCCCGCAAGGACCGCAAGGATCTGGAGGGCCATCTCTTTTCTCAGAATCCCAAAAACCAGGGCCGTTGCCGCAAAGGCCGGGAGGCCCAGAAGCCCCACGGAAACGGGCTCTACCAGGGTCTGAAACAGGTCAAGCAGCCCGAGAGCATCGGCAATTCCCAGAAAAGCACTGCCTACAATGAGCAGGGGAAAAGCGATATAGATAAACTCCCTGCTTTTTAACCAGGTTTTCTGAAGGGTGGACCCAAGTTCCGGCCTCCGCAAAGGAGCCATTTCCATGATAAAACCGCTGCGCTGTCCGGGCAGGGTTTTTCCGAGGATCCGGCCGGTCACAGCGATTATGAGCAACTGCAAAACGTAAATTGAAACCGCCGGCCAGAAGCCCACGTATACCCCAACGAGCCCCAGGATGATAACGGTCCGGGCCGAGCAGGGGACAAGGGAAATCAGGACTGAAGCAATCCGTTTTTCCCGTTTTGTACCGAGGGCGTGGACCGACATGATGGCAGGCACGTTGCAGCCGAAGCCCAGGACCAGGGGAATTACCGCCCTGCCGTGCAGTCCCAGCCTGTGAGTCAGGTTATCCAGAAGGAAAGCCGCCCTCGTAAGGTAGCCCGAGTCCTCGAAAACGGAGAGGATAATGTAAAAGACCGTGAGATAGGGGATAGCTATGGCAGCTCCGGCCTCCACCCCCCGCAGGGAATAAATCAGGATATTCCGAAGAACGGGGTTCATGCCGGAAGTCATGGCCTCCACGGGTACGATAAGGAAAGGCTCGAAGAATTCGTCCACAATCAGGCCTTCCAGAAAGCCCCCTATCCTGAAAACCGCAAGGAAGGTGAGGAGCAGAGATGAGATCAAAACCGCTATCCCGAAGCGCTGAGATGTCAGGAGTTCGTCCACTCTGTCTTTAAGGGTCTTCTCCGGTTCAAACCGGGTAAGCACACTATCAACAAGCTGCCCGGCTTCTCCGAAAAGATCCCTTGCAACGGTATCCGAAAGAGAGACCGAATGCCGAAGTTCCAGGTGCTGCCTGAGCCTTCGACCCGCGGAAAGCAGGAGACGGGCCTCGTCCCCCTTGCAACAAAGTCCCACAAGCTCCGCATCGTTTAAAAGCGCCCCCATTTTCGCACAGAAAGGGAGCTCTGGAAAATCCGAATCAAGTTCGGAAAGTGCATCCCTCACCCATTCACTGTACCGGACCTTCAGATGTTTCTGCACTGTTTCTTTTTCTTTTTCTTTTTCTTTTTCTTTTTCTTTTTCTTTTTCATATTCTTCAAGGGCAACCAGTACCACCTCGTCCAGGCCTTTCCCTTTTGTGGCAACCGTCGGCACCACCGGCAGGCCGAGCAGTTCCGAAAGTTTGACGGCATCGACCCGAATCCCCATTTTCTCGGCAAGGTCCACCTGGTTCAGGGCGATTACCATGGGAATGTCAAGCTCCAGCAACTGGAAGGTAAGGAAGAGGTTGCGTTCAAGTCGGCTTGCGTCCAGGATATTGACCACAACGTCCGGGCGTTCGAGGAGAAGGCATTCCCGGGTGACCTGCTCGTCCTCCCCTGTGGCCCCCAGAGAATATATGCCCGGAAGGTCCACAAGTTCGAGAGTCCGGTCTCCGGCCTTTACACTTCCCCTTATGAGCTCAACGGTCGTTCCGGGGTAATTCGAGACCTCGACTCCAACCCCTGTAAGCCTTGTAAAAAAAGCACTCTTGCCTACACTCGGGTTGCCTATGAATGCAAGGGTCAGGTCATATCCCTGGCCCTTCCCGGGACTATGCCGGGCACTGGCTGATGAAGCAGTAATGGTAATCACACCTCCAAAAAAATCAAGTATTGAGAAACACGCAAAATCATTCCGGGGTCACAAAGATCTTCTTTGCAACATCCTTTCCGAGGGCCACTTCCGAACCGACCACGTTGATCGAAATACTTCCCTGTTTTTGCTTGCGTTTGACCTCAAGCTCTTCTCCGGGCAGGACCCCGAGCGAGTTCAGGCGGTTTTTCATTTCCCTTGAAAGAGTTACCCGGACAATGGTCCCGCAGGACCCTTCCTCCATTTCATCCAGGGGGATTAAGGGGTCTGCAGGGCCTATATTACACAGATCAAGATTGATGGGGTTTCCGTCAGGACAGTAGTCAGGTTTTCCGAGAAACTCGTAAAGCTTTTCAAGCACGGAATCCGAAACCGCGTGTTCCAGTTCACAGGCTTCCCTGTGGGCGACCCTCCGGTCAAAATTCAGAATATCGGTCAGGAAGGTCTCAAGGACCTGGTGCTTGCGCTTGAGCTTGAGAGCCATTTCAGCCCCCTCGTCGGTAAATTCCACCCCTTTGTATGGGATATACTCAACAAACCCCTGGGCCGAGAGTTTTTTGATCATCTCCGTAACGCTCGGAGGAGAGACGTTGAGTTCCTCCGCTATCTGCGTGGTCTTTGCAGGCCCCTGGTTTTTCATGATCAGGTAAAGGATGGTTTCAAGGTATTCTTCGACTCTTTCAGCGTACATGAGATCAGCCCACAACATAGGAAAGAAAATAAATAGGATGTTCTGAGAATTAGGCCCCCCTAAATAAATAGGTTTTGGTTTTCCCGAAATTATTATAAAAGTTGCCCCGGAGCCCTGGCGGAAAATACACATGAAATTCTTAGAATTGCAGGTACAAAAACCGAAAGAACACAGGTATTTTCATCCAAAAAGGGAAAAATTAAAAAAATGGATAAGGGAATGAAAAAATAATTCCGGGACGGAGGGGACCCCTCCCCCCACACCGGACCGGAAAAGATTCAGGCCCGGAGCTTTTTAATGAGAGCGATCTCATCACAGTCCGGAAACTTCGGACAGGCCAGACAACCGGTCCAGACCTTTCTTGGAAGCTGGTTTTTGTCCGTTATTTCAAAGCCCAGCTTTTTGAAAAAGCCCGGGACATAGGTAAGGGTGAAAACCTCTTTCATGCCGAGCTCTTCCGCCTCCTCAAGGCAGGCCTGCGCAAGTTTTGTTCCTATTCCCTGTCTGGCGAATTCGGGCTTTACGGCAAAAGCCCGCACCTCAGCCACGTTTTCCCAGAAAATGTGAAGCGCACAGCAACCCACGACCTGGCCTTCGATTTCATAGACAAAGAAGTCTCTGATGCATTCATAGAGTTCACTGAGGGAACGGGCAAGCATAAGTTCCTCTCTCGAATAGTTGTAGATAATATGCTTCATCTCAGCAACGTCATCTACCCGGGCTTTTCTGATCACGGCGTTACATCCTTATTTATGTGAAAATAATTTAATAATAGCAAAAAAATAATCCGGCCTGAAAGATCCAGTTCAAAACCAGAAGAAAAAGATTTACATGAACCATTTCCCTGAAATTAAAATGAAAACCCTTTTCCTGAATTAAACCCCTGGCTCTGCCCTTTCCTGACCCTTCGTAAAATAAGCTTGATTTATATAATTATTTTTTGTTTCACGTCAAAAAGAAGCTTTATGATAAAATAGATAGAAAAATGGCGGGCGCGAAGGGATTTGAACCCCCGATTTACAGCTTAGGAGGCTGCCGCCCTATCCAGGCTAGGCCACGCGCCCATGGTGTTTTTGCATGGAAACACAGAGAAGGATTGCAAGGGAAATAATGTCCCCGGACTTTCTGTATTTCAAGGAAGCAGTCTAATAACAGACATATCCTGTATATCTAATTTTTGCTCCGAAAGGGAAAAAACCCCGGTTTTAGAGCAGACTGAAAAGAAAACCGGGTCTCCATACAGGACTTAATGGAAAAATAAATAGCGAGGAAAGGAGAAGAAAAACTTTAAATGAAATGTTAACCATTT
>JAQVBP010000010.1:0-2351 GCA_028690255.1 Methanosarcinaceae archaeon | reverse complement strand
AACTGTAGTTTCTGTGCCCAGTCCCTGCATAACGGGGCCAAGGCCCTGACATATCCATTGCAGGAACCTGAAGACCTCCTTGAGGCTGCAAAAAAAGCCGAAAAAAACGGGGCCTGCCGTATAGGGATAGTCACAAGTGGAAACCGCCTGACTGATGCGGAACTTGAAAGCGTACTCGAAGCCGTCGAACTGATAAAAACCGAAACAAAGCTTGAGGTCTGTGCCTCCCTCGGAAGCCTGAATCCGGACCGGGCCCGAAAGTTGAAAAATGCCGGACTTTCGAGAATCCACCACAACCTTGAAACCTCGGAGGACTTTTTCGGAAAAATCTGCACCACCCACTCCTATGCCGAAAGAGTCCGGACCGTGGAGATTGCAAAAGCCGCGGGCCTTGAGGTCTGTTCAGGAGGCCTTATAGGACTTGGAGAAAGCCGGAAGGACCGTATCAAACTGGCTTTTGCCCTCCGAACCCTTGACGTTGACGCCGTGCCTCTCAATATCCTGACCCCTGTCCCGGGGACCTCCCTGGAAAATGCAGAACCCCTTGAGGCAATGGAAATCCTTAAAACCCTGGCCCTTTTCAGACTAATCCTTCCGGACAAGCCCATAATACTCGCCGGCGGCCGGGAAAGGAACCTCAGGGATCTGCAGGCCCTTGCCCTCCTCTGCGGGGCAAACGGGCTTATTACCGGAAACTACCTGACCACAGAAGGGCAGGCCCCGGCAAGAGACCTCCGGATGATACGGGACGTGGGGCTTAGTGTAAAAATTAATTTATGAAAATATGAATTACTATAAAATAACCTGAAGAGGAAAAATGACAGTCGAAAATGGACAGCCTTACGGAACAGAGAGTTCCGAACTCAGAAAAATGGTCTTTGCGTCTCTCTTTGCCGCCATGATCGCGGCAGGGGCGTATATGAAAATCCCCCTCCCCTTCTCCCCGGTCCCGGTAACACTGCAGGTCCTCTTTGTCTTTCTTGCAGGGGCCATTCTCAAAAGCAAATGGGGCACCCTTTCCGTACTCGTCTACGCCCTGCTCGGGATTGCGGGCCTGCCCGTTTTTGCGGGAGGAGCCTCAGGGATAGGGGTGCTTTTCGGGCCCACGGGAGGGTATATCACGGGCTTTGTACTTGCGGCCTTTATCATCGGCTTCCTGAGTGAAAAAAGCGGAAAATCCGGCTTTTTTTCAAACGCCCTTTTCATGGGGACCGGGCTTCTCGTAATCTATGCCTTCGGACTTACCCAGCTTTGCCTGGTCGCAAAGTTTGACCCCTGGCAAGCCGTAAGCCTGGGCCTGCTTCCCTTCCTTCCCGGGGACCTCCTGAAACTTGCGGCTGCGGCCTACATAGCTTCCCGATACAGAATATAAGACAGGGTGATTGACGGGATGAATAACCGGGAATCAGGGACAGGATAAGGGACAGGATAAGGGACAGAATGAGGGACAGGATAAGGGACAGAAGGGGAAGGAAAAACATCAGAGAAGAGGAGAGAAAGGAGGTCCCCGAAATATGATAAAGATAGAAAACCTGACATACCGCTTCCCGGACGGGACCGAGGGGCTGAGGGGCATAAACCTCAGTATAAAAAAAGGAGAATTCGTGGCCCTGCTGGGCAGAAACGGCTCGGGCAAGTCCACCCTGCTGCGCCACTTAAACGGGCTTTTACGGCCTTCGGAAGGAAACGTTTTCGTAAAAGGCCTGGACAGCACGGACAGCTCGAAGCTTCTGGAAATCAGGCAGGCTGTGGGTATGGTCTTCCAGAACCCTGCCACCCAGTTCGTGGGGACCACCCTTGAGGAAGACGTGGCCTTCGGACTTGAGAACCTGGCCCTGCCCCCGGAGGAAATCCGGAAAAGGGTGGACCGGGCCCTGGCCGAAGTGGGACTTGAAAAATATACAGCCAGGTCCTCAAAAGCCCTGAGCGGGGGCCAGCAACAGTGTGCGGCCATTGCCTCCGTGCTCGCCATGAAGCCCGAATGTCTTGTATTCGACGAGGTCACCTCCATGCTCGACCCGGAATCGAGAGCTCTGGTCCTGCAAACCGTCGGAAAACTCAGGGGAAAGGGCCGGACAATTGTTTACGTGACCCACAGGCTCGAAGAGGTCCTGGCCGCAGACAGGGTAATTGTGATGGACGGGGGAAAAATCGTGCGGGAGGGTAAACCGGAAGAGGTCTTTAAGCCCGGGAAAGAGGAAGCCGGAGATGGGATTCCCGATTCAGGCTCAGACCCGATCTCAGGCTATGTCTCAAAATCTGCCTCAAACTCGACATCAAACTCGACATCAAACTCGACATCAAACTCGACATCAAACTCGACATCAAACTCGACATCAAACTCGACATCA
>JAQVBP010000148.1:3978-6885 GCA_028690255.1 Methanosarcinaceae archaeon | reverse complement strand
CACGAACAATTTAGCACGATTTATAATCAAAATTTCAACTTTTTTCGATAATGCCTGCGTATAAGGACCGCAAAGAGATTCACACCCAGAACGACCATCAACAGGACCAGGGCCGTCCCATACTGAAGAGGCCTGGTCTGGCCAATATTGGTACCTGCGGTGGCAAGTACGTAAAGATGGTAAGGAAGGGCCATAAACTGAGAATAAACGGATTCAGGAAGCCTTGGCAGGAAGTAAGCCGCCCCGGTAAGCAAAATCGGAGCCGTTTCCCCGGCAACCCTCCCCACACTCAGTATAGCTCCCGTAGTTATCCCCGGAATTGCGGCCGGAAGCACCACACTCCTGATAGTCTGCCATTTGCTGACCCCGAGCGCCAGGGAAGCTTCCCGGTATTCCATGGGCACCGTTATAAGGGCCTCCTGGGTGGAACGGATGATCACGGGAAGAATCAGAAGTGCCAGGGTCAGGGAAGCCGAGAGAAGCGAGGCTCCGAACCCCAGATACTTAACAAACATGGCAAGCCCGAAAAGCCCGAAGACCACGGAAGGGGTTCCTGCCAGGTTGTTTATTGCCATTTCAATAACCCAGGTCTTCCGGCTTTCGTTTGCGTATTCGTTTAAGTAGATGGCAGCCAGGACCCCAAGAGGGAGAGCTGCTGCCATGGACCCCACAATAAGGCCCAGAGTCCCCACGATTGCCGGATAGATCCCGCCTTCGGTCATCATTTTCCGGGGCATCCCCAAAAGGAACTCAACACTTATCGCCCCGTACCCGCCGGAAATGATGTTGTAAAGGATAACACACACAAAGAAGACCACCAGCAGCGGAGCAAGCGTCAGGAAAGCAAATGCTATCTTTTCGCTTGTTTTTGCATTTAGCCCCATGCTCAGTCCACCTTAAACCTGTATTTCTTCTTAATCGAATCCGCAACCAGGTTAATCATGAAGGTGATTATGAAAAGTACGGACCCGACTGCAAAGAGGGCATGGAAATGGTCGCTTCCCTGAGGAACTTCCCCCATCTCAAGTGCAATCGTAGCAGTCATTGTCCTTACCGGATCCAGTAGCCCCCCCGGAAACGCAGGGATTACCGCGGTATTTCCGGTCACCATCATAACGGTCATGGTCTCGCCGATTGCCCTGCCCATCCCGAGCATCACCGCCGCAGAAATTCCGGAGAGGGCCGCAGGCAGGATAACCTGATAAATTGTCTGCCACCCTGTGGCCCCGAGTGCCAGGGACCCTTCCTTGAGGGAGCCGGGAACCGAACTGATCGCATCCTCTGAGATGGAAATTATCGTCGGCAAAGCCATTATCCCGAGCATGAACGAGCCTGTAAGGGCAGTCTGCCCCGTTGCAAGCCCGAAGGTCTCCCGGATAAAAGGAACAAGCACGACAAGCCCGAAGAAACCGTAAACAACGGATGGAACGCCCGCAAGGACCTCAATAAAGGGCTTCAGGAATTCGGCGACCCTCGGGGGGGCCATTTCAGAGATGTATATGGCAGAGGCGACCCCTAAAGGAACTGAAAAAACTATTGCTCCGGCAGTCACAATCAGGGACCCGAAAAGCAGAGGCAAAAGCCCGAACTGCGCTTTTTCGGAAGTTGGATACCAGAATTTCCCGCCTGCAAAGTCCATGAAGCTGAAATTTTGAAAAAGTGCAAGCCCGTCTCGGAATAAAAAAATGCAAATAAGGAAAAGGATGACGACCGTCAGGGAGCTCACTGAAAAGAGCGTGGATTCGATCACCTTTTCCTTATAAATTCTATTGAACATTTTTTCCCCTTATTAGATTGTATTACAGATTCCCCAGAATTGATAGTTCAGCAGGACGTGCATGGATGTGCATACTACTGCTAAAAACTTTATTTTACAGGAAAATACCCTACTTCCTGTACGAGTTCCTGGCCTTCGGCGCTCAGCACGAAGTCGATAAATTCTTTTGTAAGCCCGGAAGGCTCGCCGTCAGTGTAGAAGAAAAGAGGTCTTGCAAGAGGGTACTGCCCACTGATAATGTTTTCGGAATCAGGGTATCTGAAACCTTCCCCACCGTCCACACTCAGCGCTTTTAAGCTTTCGTCGAGGTAGGCCACTCCGATATATCCGATTGCATTGGGGTTCAGGGAAATTTCACCGACAATTGCACCTGTGGTCGGCTGGGTAAGGGCGTCAGGCCGGTATTCGTCCCCCAGAAGCACAGTCTCCTTGAAGTACTCATAAGTCCCTGAACTGCTGTCCCTGGAAATTACTGCAATGGGCCTGTCCTCTCCACCCACTTCCTGCCAGTTGCTGAAGCTGCCGTTGTAGATTCTGCGCAGCTGGTCAAAGCTGAGTTCGGAAACAGGGTTTTCCTGATTGACGACAACGGAAATCCCGTCCCAGGCAATCACATGCTTCAAAGGGGTGATACCCTTTGCCTCTGCATTTTCGAATTCCGCATCCTTCATATTTCTGGAAGCTGCAGCAATGTCAATTTCCCCGTCAATAAGAGCGGCAATCCCGACTCCGGACCCGCCCCCGGTAACTGCAATATCCCTGTTTTTATAGCTGGCCATAAACTGTTCAGCTTCATACTGGGCAACGGGTAAAACCGTGTCAGAACCTTTTACGGAAATACTCTGTGTATCAACTACTGTATCCCCGGTTGCCGGAGCGGCCCCTTCGCCGTTGTCACTGCCAATACAACCGATACCTGAAAAAACAAGCCCCATTAAAAGGACTGAGAGAATTGCATATGTTTTTAATTTGCTTGCCATGTTGCAGTCATTCCTCCGAAAATAAACATTAGAGATAACAATAATCTATAGTATTACAGGATATACCCGGGTAAAACTTAGTATAATAAAAGGCATTTATAAAGATTGTCCATATAAACTATAGATTTGATTATTGATTTAGCTTATTTG
>JAQVBP010000148.1:0-3878 GCA_028690255.1 Methanosarcinaceae archaeon | reverse complement strand
AGGAAAAGAAGAGAAAATGGGGAAAAACAGAAATAAAACATTTATCAAAACAAAAAATACACTGTTGAAATTATAAAAAATTAGAAAACAAGAGCTTGAAAGCGTCAATAAAAAATGCAGAAAGCTCAGAAATCAAAAAGCGAACTCTGAGCAGTTTTTCCGTTTTCGCAGGTTTCCTGTTTATTACCCATTTTCCTGAAAGGTTTTGCTTCTTCCTCAGGCTTTGCCTCAAAATCAAAAAGTCCTTTCTGCTTTGAATCGAAATCAAGTGAAGAGCCCTTTACCCCGAAGACCCCCAGGATGCGCTCCTCGGGGGGCAGGATCTGCTTTTTAATATAGTAATCCACGTCAATAGGGATGTTATGTTCCCGGACATAATCAGGGTCTTCAGCCCGGTTCACAAAGAGCCCCCTGCCAGCCACAATGACAAAGGGAATTCTCGTCCCGATGGGAGTCATAATCCCGGTGCGCTCTTTTATCTTCTCGACCACGGTCAGGTGGGGCTGCTTGCTCTTATAGCTTTCAATTTTCCGGGTAAAAGTGCGGGTAAGGACCAGGTCTTCAACAAGCTCCGTATCTTTCCTCGGGTCAAGGTTCCGGACGGAACTTACCACCTGCCGGACATGCTCCACGGCCTGGTCAATATCACCCTCAATCAGCACGAGTTTCAGGACCTTATTAAGGGTTTTAGAGGTCAGCTCGCACCAGTCCCTGCGCACCGTTTCCATGCCCTTGACCTTAATTTTGTCCTCCCAGCCGGAGTTTTTGGGCTCAAACAGCCAGAGAGCATAGCGTTTCTTGGCAATCAGGAGAGCACGCTTTGCAATTGACTCGAACTCAAGCTCCATGGGATCGGGCAAAGAATCCGAGACCAGGCCCGCAAGGCGATTTCCGACAAGGCTCACGGCCTCAAGGGAAATCTCTTTTTCAGACTCACAGTGGACAAAAACACTGTCCGTGTCCCCGTAAGCAACCGAAAGCTCCACCACCTGATCCCCAGGTGCGGCCGCCTCAATTTCCCTGGTCAGGAAAGCCTTCCCGTCCCTGAGGATGAGCTTTCCGATGGTATCGTTAATAAGAGCCCGCGTGTTCAGTATATTGTTTCTCCCGAAACTGGTAACTGCATTGGCAAGGGTCAGGCTGTAGAGCCTTGCGCGGGCGTAGCCCGAATAGCCGTAAAAACTGTTAAGGAGGATCTTCAGGGCAAGCTGGGTTGCGTCAAGGACCCTGTATTCATTCTCATCCGCAGCTTTTTTCATCCGGACCTTGGTCTCGGCCCTCCGGTCGAGGAGGTCTTCCAGAATGGAAGGTACGATACCCTTTGAAACACTCGCGGGCACGAACTCGCCCCCTGAGGGGGGCTTGATGGTATCTGCCTCCGGCCGGTCCCCGGTTACAACGGTCGTATAGCAGAGGTTGTGCGCCATCATGATGGTAGGGTAAAGGGACTTGTAGTCAAGGATCAGCACCTCTTCAAGTAGCCCTTTCATAGGCTCAAGCACTTCCCCCCCTTTCAATTCGGAACTCTGCTTATACCGTTTTGTCGAAAGCTCGTCATCGGGTTTCGGAGGGATAACACGGTCCCTGAGCCCGAACTCCCTGAGCATGAGCTGCTCGACCATGGAGGTCTGACCACCGTCTACCACTTCCTGAGGCAGGGTTCCGCTAACCCGGGAAAGGGCAACGTATTTGTCGAGCAGTTTCAGCTCAAGAATTAGTTCCAGGGCAAGCTCGGAATCCCTTCTTGAGTAATCAATGAATTTTCGGAGTTTTTCCCCTGAATCCAGCCAGTGCTCTTCCATCTCCCCGGGGAGTACATCGAGCTTTTCCCGGTCCAGAAGTTCCTTTGAGACCGCCCGCAGGGTGTACTGCTTGAGGCTGAAACCCCGGCGCACCAGAGGAAGGGCGTCGGCCACCACCCTGCCCTTCATTTCAGTCCTGGTAATAAGCCCGAACTTCCGATAACCCATGGGACTGCCGTCCCGGCCGATCGTAGAATTGACATTTTTCCCGGCCTCAACCAGGGTTTTAACCCTATCCGTGATATAGGGAATATCGAAGTCCTGGTGGTTATAACCCACAACGATGTCGGGGTCATATTCGCAGAAGATTTCAAAAAATTTATTCAGCATTCCCACTTCATTCGGGAAATGCAGGACGTCGGGGTCTGCCCCCTCGACAGGTTTTGCAACCAGGATAAGGGTCCGATGCCCCTTATAAGCGGGTTCGAAGGAAAAACTGATCATGATAACCGGAGATTTATCCGGGACTGGCATCCCCCCGTCCAGGGGCAGGCATTCGATGTCAAAGGCCAGGTAGCTGAAAGGAGCGTTGGAAAGGTTTTCGAGTTTCCGGACTTCGGATGCAAGGATTACGGAATCACAGGTAAATTCCCAGGGAGGAAAAGAGGGAGAAGAAGGAGAGGGAGAGGAAGAAAAAAGAGAAGAAGAAAGAGAAGAAGAAAGAGAAGAAGAAAGAGAAAGAGAAGAGCCAGGCTCAGCTTGCTTATTTAACCCGAGTTCGGCCGCAAATTCCGCGTATTTTTCCCTCTCGTCTTCTGCAGAGACCCAGTCCATCCCCCCGAGGTCCCGGTCGACCAGAAAACGGTTCCTGAAAAGAATGTCAGTTTCGTAAACCTCTTCGACCCCGCGTATTTTTAAAATCTCATCCCTGATCGCAGGGACGTCTCTTGGCAAAAAGGTCGTGATCTTGAGCATATTTTTCCTGGCTTTTTGATAGCCCACAGGCTCGAACTTTTTAACGGTCTCGACTTTTTTAACCTGCTCGAAGGTGTCCTTTATGAGCCGGCCTATGGCATCCAGGTCCCCCTCGGCCCGGAGATAAAAATAAGGCTCAAACCCGGGGACAAGACAGCATACGCTCCCGCCGTCAGCCCCCCGCCCGAAAAGTCGAATGACCGGTTGGTTATTGATAACTTTATAATCCGCATCCAAGACCTGAAAATCCATGGGCAGATTTACTGCTTTAGGTAAACATATAGCTTTTGTTGTGAGCGGGCAAAATAACTTAGAAATGTAAAAAAGAACAGGCTCTGGAAGGAAGAAAAATTGAAAGTGGAAAACCATCTAAATAGTGAGAAAGGCCTTTTCAGAACTCAATCAGTTTTGTTTAAGAAATTTTAAATGGTGTTCACAGAACTGAATTATTCCTGGATCTTCAATTTTTCTTCCAAATTCCAGGGATTTTTCTAAATATTCAATTGCTTTTCTTGTTTCGCCCAGACGACTATATAATAACCCTAAATTTCCAAGGCTATTTCCTTCTCCACGCCTATCTCCTATTTCTTTAGCAATTTGGAGGGCCTGTTCATAATATTGAATCGCTTTTCTTTTTTCACCCAGACCAATGTATGCTAACCCTAAATTTCTAAGGGCATTTCCTACTCCACGCCTGTCCCCAATCTCTTTAAAAAGTAGGAGGGCTTGCTCATAATAGTCAATCGCTTTTCCTGTTTCACCCAGACCAATGTATTCTAACCCTAAATTTCCAAGGGCATTTCCTTCTCCACGCCTATCTCCTATTTCTTTAGCAATTTGGAGGGCCTGTTCATAATATTGAATCGCTTTTCTTTTTTCACCCAAATGACTGTATGCGTTCCCTAAATTTCCAAGGCGATTTCCTTCTCCACGCCTGTCCCCGAAATCTATAGAGATAATTAGAGCCTGTTTATAATAATCAATCGCTTTTCTTGTTTTTCCCAAATCGATGTATGCGTCCCCTAGATTTTTAAGGCCTGCACCTTCCCCCCTTCTGTCCCCAAGTTCTCTTGAAATTTTCAGAGAATTTTCAAAATATTTAATGGCATCTTCAGAATACCCCCAAAGTAATTTAATCATTCCAAGATTAGAATTCCAGTA
>JAQVBP010000147.1:4237-6910 GCA_028690255.1 Methanosarcinaceae archaeon | reverse complement strand
TCATTTTCATCCTATACGTATGAACCAGCGTATACAACAAATAAATAAAAAAGGCCAGCCCCAAAAGTTGCCTGGTATATACAACCTCCACCCTGACCGGTTTTTCCGTGGTTGTCCTGGAGGCGTTTATGATGCGGGAGTAGATGTCGGCCTGAGTGTAGACTTTGCCGCCGTTTTCGAGGACGGCCGTCTTAAAATTGGGGTTTTCGCCGATGTGGACGTACTCGTCGGGCTGGTTGACGGCAACGGGACGTCGGGAGATGTTGTGGAGGCCGAAGGTTTGCGGGGTTACGTAGGCCTCGTACATGTTTTTGCCAATAGAAGTGATTTCCAGCGGGGTCCGGTCGAAACTCAGTTCGGGAGTACCTTTTTTCCGGGCCGTGATAAGGATTCGGCCGGACTGGTTTACTTTGAGGTCGGGGACTTTTAGCCGGATGTCTTCGGCCGTTTCGGTATCGGCCACTGCCCAGTTAAGGGTGTTTGTAATTACCGAACTGGCTTCACCGGAATAGAGGACGGAGGCCCAGGGGATACCGTGGCCGTGGCCGTTATCGGTCGTGATTGCTGCAACCCGGCCGAGGCCCAGCCTCCGGACCGTTATCAGGGGTTTGCCGAGCCTTGTTATTACAAGGCGGTTTGCTTCGGGGCGGGGGGTTACTTCATTGTAGCCCAGGACCTCATTGGTTATTTCGGAGACGTCCCGCGTAATAAAGTGTTTCGGGTCGTAGATTACCACCGAGCCGCTCGAATAGTTGTCCGGGACCCCGGACTCATCCTCTTCTTCGGAAAAACTCAGCTTCAGCCTCTGGCCGGGCTCGATCCTCTCGTATTTTTCGGCCGGGCCGATTTTCCTCATAAAAGTTTCTGCATAGTACTGGCCCCCGTTTGTGACCTGGCCCTCGGTCTTCGGGGAATGGATGTGGACAAAATAGATGCCTATACCTTTTTCCTTAAGTCCTTCCGCACGCTCAACCGCACGCTCTAACCGGCCTTCTTCACTATACTTGTTTCCGATTCCGCCGTCCGAGATGACCACGATTTCGGCCTCCGCCCCTTCCCCGTTCTTCTGAGCTTCCAGGAGGCGGCTTGCGGTAAGAAGGCCCTGTTCGAGAGCCGTGGAATCTCCCGAGGGCCTGATTTCCCGGACCCTGGCCTCAAGCCACTGCCTGTTAGACTCTTTGGACATATCCAGAAAACCTTCCGAAATGTCCTGACCTTTGCTCCCGAAGGTGATCACATCAACGTTTGCATCTTTCAGAAGGTCACTTTCAAGAAGCACCAGGGCATTTGAGAGGATATCGTCCAGAACCCGGCCCCCGATCCCGTTATCCTGCAGGGTGCTCGGGGATACGTCAAGCATCAGGACAATGTTTCGGCCTCCCCGCCAGTTCGAGGGCCTGGCAGTGACCGGGAGGAGGGCTTCGAACTCCGTGGCCTGATAGCTCTGCCCGGCCGGGTAGTCAAAAGAAGAGTCACCGCCTACCACCACCAGGCCGCCCCCGTTAAGGACGAATTTTCTGAGCGTTTCGACCCCGGCAGCCGGAATGCCCGAAGCCTGCTGATTGTCGATTATTACGGCATCTATCAGGCTGTCTTCTTTTTCAAGGATAGCATACGGGCCTTTTGAATCACCAGCCCCTCCAGATCTGTCCGAACCTACCGAACCGACCGAACTTACCGAACCTACCGAACCTACCGAACCGACCGAGCTTCCCGAACTTACCGAACCGACCGAACCGACCGAACCGACCGAACCGACCGAGCTTCCCGAACTTTCCGGCCTTATCGTGTATACGTCGTAAACTTCATATAAAATCTCGGCAAGCGGGGAGTCTGGCTCGCTGCTAACAAAAAGCACCTTTGGCTTCGGGGTTACGTATACGCTTTTCATAAATTTGTTATTGTTTTCAAAAAAGTCCAGCCCTCCCGACTGTATGCCTGGCGGGTGGAGGGTCGCTTTCAGGGTATGCGGACCCAGGGAATCGAAAGTGTGATTGAAGGCAAGGCTTACGGTCCTCTCGGTCGGGGAAATTTCCCGGTCCAGGATATTTACCCGGTCGAGGGTAACCCTTACCTCGTAAGTCATTTCCTTTTCAGTTGATTTCCGGATATGGATTTTAAAAAAAGCCTCCGTATCGACCGAAACTTCATTCGGGCCTTCAATTTCTACGCTGAGTTCCTCTTCAAGGGTCTCCGGGACGAGAGCCCCTACCGGAAAACCGTTTTTAGAGCAAAAGGAGAGGGCCTCTTCAATCGAGGTCCCGGAGTTGCTCTGCCCGTCCGAGAGAACCAGCAAATAATTTTCGGAGGAGGCCTGCTGAAGGATGGCATCCCCGAGAGGGGTATTTTCCCCTGAAAGAGTGATAAGCGTAACCGGGACCCTTCCACTCAGGTTTTTTGAGATCTCTTCCGCAACCCCCTGCCGGAGCAGTTCCATACCCGCACTTTCGTCAGAGAGAATGGTAATCCTGGAATGTTCACTTTTCAAAGAAACCATTTCCGCAGAGTAGGGGGCCGCAAGGGCTATAATCAGGAGGAAGCCCACAAGGACATGGAAAAACAGGTGTTTTTTATTTATTTGTTTTCCGAGGCCCAGACCAAGGAAAAGGGCCAGAGGAAGCAGGAGCAGGAGTTCTTCCCAGTGTAAAAAATTAAGGCCGTATGGAAGACTGA
>JAQVBP010000147.1:0-4137 GCA_028690255.1 Methanosarcinaceae archaeon | reverse complement strand
GCACCAGTCGAAAAACCGGAGGTCATATAACCCTCCTCCTGAACATGATTATATTTTCAAGGATAAGAAGCAGCAGTAAGGCATAAACCAGGTATTTTCGGGGCCTGTACGGAGATTTTATACTGAGTTCCTGTTTTTGAATCTCTTCGTTTTCACCTGCAAGCTCCAGGCGGTTTCCCGTAAAGGTATTTGATTCCAGGGAATCGTAGAGGTTAACAGCAATTGTCTGCCGGTTCAGCTCGTACAGGCCGCAGAGATTGTAGTAAACGAACCTGCTGTTGATGGTTTCTGCCGGGGTTTTGACTCTGACGGGGTGGTCGAAGGTCAGGTACCTGCCGGTTTTTATGTTTGTATCTCTGATGTCCCCGATTCCCCAGCTGTACTTGAGTAGTTCGGCCCAGAAAACGGGGTAGGTCGGAAGAGTATGGAAATTGTTCCAGGCTTCGTTTTCAGTAATGTCGCTCAGACCCACATAGACAACGGTCCCGTTGTTTATATTTCGGGTAGAGACCAGAGGCCCGACCCCTTCAGCTTCCACAAGTACGGCGGCCCCTTCCCGGGGGGAGACTTCCAGAAACTTCCTTAAATATACTTCATCAAAAGAGACGTCCTCAAAGATCTCCCGGCCGCTTCCGGAAGCTTCAACCGTCTGGCTTTCTCCTCTACCTCCACTTCCACCTCTTCCTCCGTTTCCTCCACTTCCTCCTTCTCTCCCCTCCCCGGCTCCTTCTTTGACCGGGTTTATATCAACCGGCAGGACCGGGGAAAGCCCCCGCATTGCCGAAGAGTTGAACAGGCAGCCGTTTCCTATGACCACAAGGACCTTTCCCCCTTTGGCATAAGAGACGAGTTTCAGGACGGTGCGAACAGGCAGGGGTTCATCTTTACAGTTTATGAAAATCGTATCATATTTTGTAAAATCAGCCGGAAACTTATCGGAAAGCTCATGGTCCACCTCAACAATGGTTCCCGGAATCAGAGAAATCGCCGTTATCAGGGCTGATTTGTTAATGGCCGGGTCAAGGTCCGTTAATACGAGGACCTTTCTTTCTTTGACTTCAGGGATTGAGATATACGCGATATTGTCGCAGGGAAGGGCATCTTCGTTGAGGATTTTCAGGGTGGACGTGCCCTGGCGGATATTTGAAAAAGTAAGCTGCCGGGTCCCGAAGCCTGCCAGGGAGACCGAATTATTTACTTTCCGGAGGGAAAAGAGCTCTGATCTGCTTTCCAGTTGAAGTTCTATTTCGGCGCTTTTATTATCGAAATTTTTTATAGTGCAGGTATATTCGTAAGTCCCGTCATTACGGTCTGTCAGATACCCGTCAACGATTGCGAAATTGGCCGCTTTTTCCCCGACCTGCCGAAATTCCAGTTCGAGATTTCTGGCATTGGCTACCCTGATATACGTTTCAGGGGCCTTTCCCTCCCAGTGTTCAAAATCGGATATGACCAGGACTTTTCCGTTTTTATTCACCCTGTCCTCCAGGACCCCCAGGATGGCCTGCGGGACATCCCCCCGGGTGTTTCCGGCCCCCATTCCCTCAATCACTTCTTTTGCGCTGGCCGCATCAAGGGCCTTTGCAAGCACAACAGGAAGGCTTTCCGCGGCAACAATTGTGTTTTGCCGGCCAAGGCTTTCCATAGCTATGGTTTTTGCCTCGGAAATCCGGTCGGCCGCGCTCATGCTGGCCGAGGAGTCCAGGATGATTATGACTTTCTCCGAAACTCCTGCCGGCTCTTCTATCAGAGGGCCCGCAAGGGCTGCGGATATAAGGACCAGGGCCAGGACCTGCAGGAAGAAGAGCGGGTCTGTAATTTTTGTACTGAGCCTGCGCCTGGAATCGAGTACGTTGTGGCTTACCCGCCGTACGAAGAGCAGAGACGGCAGGATTATCTGTTTAGGACGCGGTTTAAGCAGGTATACTATTGTCAGGGGAATTATACCCGCAAGGGCTGCCATGCCCCGGGAAAACTCAAAGTCCATGCCGGGTCCCCCGAATTATCCGAATCCCCCGAATCATCCGAATCCCCCGAATTATCCGAATCCCCCGAATTATCCGAATCCCCCGACTCATCCAAATTATCCGAATCATCCGGATCACCCCTCGCCTATGATTTTGAGAACCGTATCAAAAGGTCGGGTTTTTATGTCCACTCTGAAGTATGGGATCTTAAATTCGTAGGCGATTTTCTCAAGCCCGGTCATGTGTCCGGCATATTCCGAAGCGTATTCTTTCCTGAACTTGGGCCCTACCGAAATCTTGAGTTCTTCATTTGTTTCACTGTCAACGAACCTGACCGACCCTTCCGTGCTTTCGGGCAAATTGGCCTCGCTTTCGTCGTAGAGGCAGACAAGAAGAATTTCATGCCGGGACAGTTTGCGTACAGCATAACGAATTGAGTCGGGCTCGTCCAGAAAATCCGAAATAATCATTACCATTGATTTCGATTTTATTCTCGGGTAAACTGAATCCGCACAGTTTGCAAATTTCGTGGTCCCGCTGACTGAAATTCCGGATAGGTTATCGATGGTCCGGAGAAAGTCGGCCCTTCCTTTCCGGGACCTCGTGTATTCCACGCTGTCCGCAAAGGGGAAGATCCTGTACCTGTCGTTGTATTTCATTACGATGTAAGAAACCCCGAGGGCTATTGTTGACGCATATTCGAATTTGTTGGGGCTCCCGTCCGGAAAGAGCATACTGCTGCTCGCATCGAGCAGGACGACCATGTTCAGGGTTTTGTCTTCTTCAAAGCGCCTTACGTAAAGTTTTTCCGTACGGGCATAGAGGTTCCAGTCGATGTTTTTTAAGGAGTCTCCCTGGTTGTACTTTCTGTGGTCCACAAGGTCGAGCCCCGCTCCTTCTCTTGTGGACAGGTGGCTGCCCGGATGGACTGCTGTCACTCTTTTTCTGAGAGGAAACGTGTATTTGTCGAGCCGGGCCAGAAAAGAGGTATCTATCTTATGTTTTGTCCCGACCATGCTTAATCCCCCAGGCCATGTTTAATCCCCTTCCTCAGTCAAGGCCAATTCCTCCCCCCAATCCACGGCCAATCACTCCCTCCAGCCGGGTTTTATCCCCGGATGAAGGGATGTAAGCTCAATAATTTTATCCGTAATTGAGGGGTCTTTCAGTATTTTATTTATAACTGTATCTCCGGTGACGTTTTCCCGGGCAGCGTCAAAAGAGAGGATGAGCCTGTGGCGAAGGATCGGGTGGGCCATCAGGTCAATATCGTGTTTATCGACGTATCTGCGCCTGTCGAGAAAGGCATTTGCCTTTGCGCAGAGGATCAGAGCGATTGAGGCTCGCGGGGAAGCGCCAATTTCTATCAGTTCCGGCATGTTCCGGGTCCGGTTTACAATGTCTATTGCGTATCTTTTGAGTTTGTTGGAGATTGGAATTCTCCGGGTAATCTGCTGGAGTTCGAGGAAGGTTTGTTTGTCTATGCATTTCTGGACAACCGGCCTCGAAAATTCCGCATAACGGTTTACAATCTCGAATTCTTCCTCGGGGTCCGGATAGGTAAGGAGGATTTTCATGAGGAACCTGTCAAGCTGGGCTTCGGGCAAAGTGTAGGTCCCTTCCATTTCAATCGGGTTCTGCGTTGCAAAGATAAAGAAAGGTTTGTCCAGGGGATAGGTGCTGTTTGCAATCGTTACCTGGTTTTCCTGCATGGCTTCGAGCAGGGCGGACTGGGTCTTTGGAGACGCCCGGTTAATCTCGTCCGCAAGCACAATGTTTGCAAAGACCGGGCCCTGTTTGAACTGAAACCTTTTGGAACCTTTTTCCCCCTCTTCAATAATGTCGGTTCCCGTGATATCCGCAGGCATCAGGTCAGGCGTACACTGTATCCTGCTGAACTTCATGTCCATGATCCGGGAAATGGTGGATATGGTCAGGGTCTTTCCCAGGCCCGGGTTGCTTTCGATCAGGACATGTCCCTCACAGAGCATTGCAATAAGGATCTGCCGGACCATTTCCCTCTGTCCTACAATGGCGTTCCCAACTTCCCTGAAGATCATTTCGAAAATCTCCGGGGCCCTTTCATACGTGGGCTTTAAGTTAAGTTCCGAGTCTTCAAGCTGGATTTCCTGTTCCCCTTTCATATTGAAACCCCCCTCTATTTTAAAAT
>JAQVBP010000009.1:19852-33808 GCA_028690255.1 Methanosarcinaceae archaeon | reverse complement strand
GATCTAACTTTGAAGATCTAACTTTGAAGATCTAACTTTGAAGATCTAACTTTAGGGTCAATGCTTACTAATTGGTGAAAGCCGGGTTGATGAAATACTGATCAAAAAATTAAATTGACCCTTGATTCACAAAACGCACATCAAAAGAGCTCTGACAAATATCCGGATTCCAAATAAAGGAAATTTGAATTGGTATTTTTGCCAAAACAAGCACCTCAACTAAAAAGAATATAAAAATTTTAAAGCCGTTTTACATATTTTAAGGAAGGTATTCCATAATATTTTTAATTTTTTTGAATTGATTTCCAATTAGAAAAAAATGATTTTTTATATTTTTAATTCTTCAGGCGGGAAGTCCCCTTCCTCGATGTTTTTAATTGAAAATTAGAAACTCCTGTTAAACCTATGGTTTAACATGACATCCGAAGGCTGGCAGGTGGAGGTAGTTCACCGAATCTCTTTGCGATTTTCCAAAAACTATATACCCGAATCCCCCAATTAAACCCTCAGATGATAATAGGCGTGCTGGGCCCCGAAGGCTCGTATTCGGAAAAAGCTGCAAAGCTCTGGATTCGGGATAAAGGTTTTAAAACTGTAAGCCTGCGTTATTTTGAGGATATCGAAGACGCTTTTACGGCTGCTGCCAAAGGAAAAGCCGATTTTTCGGTCATACCTGTCGAAAATTCCATTGAAGGATCGGTAGGGATATCCCTGGACCTCCTGCTCAGGCTAAAAACCGTGATCTGCGGGGAGATCGTGATCAGAATCGAGCACAGTCTGCTCTCGAAAGGCGGCCGGGAAAACATAAAGGTAATTCTCTCACACCCGCAGGCTCTGGCCCAGTGCAGACATTTTCTCAAAGAAAACTTCCCGGACGCGGAAATAAGAAGCACGGGAAGCACCTCTCATGCAGCCCTGCTTGCGGGAGAATTCGAGGAGATGGCAGCAATATCGGCCCCCGAAGCCGCTAAAAAGTACGGGCTTAAGATACTGCTCTCAAATATCCAGGACCGAAAGGAAAACCACACGCGCTTCCTTGTCATCAGGCCAGGAAATTTCCACGAAAATGCCCGGGTTCCAGAAAATTGTCCGCATGAGAAAACAGACCCGGACTCAGAAGGAGCTTCGAGCTTCAAGACCTCCCTTATCGTATACATCGCAAAAGACAGGCCCGGATCCCTTTACGAACTGCTGGGAGCTTTTGCAAAGCGGGGGATCAACCTTACAAAAATAGAGTCAAGACCTTCCAAAAGAGAACTTGGAGACTACTATTTTTATATTGATTTTGAGGGGCATATTGGCGATGCAGTTATAAAAGATGCCCTAAAAGATATAAAGACCAATACTGATATGCTAAAAGTACTGGGTTCATACCCCCGTTTTGAAAAGAATTAAAAGTTAATCAGGTAAGAAGCTTTGAAAGCTTAATTTAGGACAAAAAGATTACGCGATGTGATTGTTTGGAGCTTGATACCACCGTAAATAGATATGAATCCGCCCTTAAAATTTATAGATCCCTATATACTTTTTTGGATGTTTCTGTAATGTTTTTTACGTTGTATATGATTTTCGCTTTGTTTAACATGCAGGATATTTTCTCAATAATAGACTTTTTTGAACCGTACACAGGTTCAAAATACAGCTTTTTAGGAGCCGAGCTTCTATTTGAAACATTAGGCATAATACTGGTGGAACTTGGCCTTGCCTTAGCAATTACAGCTTTCAGATATACCCGCAAGGAAAAAAAAGATGCCATTAAAATAATTGAAGAAAAATTCCCGACACTAAATGAAAGGCTCCGGACCGCTTACGACAACCGAGCCGTGGATAACATAATTGTAAAGGACCTTCTGAACAAAGTTACGCTTGACATCAAGCCAGTAACCTCTTCGGCCTTACTGGACAGGAGATTGCTTATAATCGGGATAGGGGCCCTTTTCCTCACGGCTTCCGGCTCCACCTATATCGCAATTACAGGCTATCACACGGACATGACCCCTAAAAATCTGCCCGAAGCAATAGAGAATATCCCCTTTATCTCGGATAAGGACAGTGGTCTGCTGACCCTGGAAGAAAGCGAAGCCGGGAAAAACGGGGAAGAAGCTTCGGGAAGCAGTTTAGAGAAAATCACAGTAATCACCATTGAAGGAACGGAAGTGGAACTCAAAATTCCACCCGGAGCCGGACAGGGCATCACCATAAAAGAGGAAGGAGATGAGCGGGAAAACACATTTGGCCAGTCTGCAGCCTACGACCCTGAAGCCATAGCTTCCCAGGCCTATTACGAAAACCTTCCCGAGGGATACCGGAACATAATTCAGAATTACTTTGAAGAACTGGCAAAAGAATGAACTAACCCCTGCGATCTGAAAAATAAAAAACCGGACGAAACAGGAAAAACAAAACAGGAATGGGAGAAGTACTTATGTATGAAAATAATTCTGAAGCCGGACATATCTCCATAACCTACGAGAATGCCGGAAGGATATTTGGAAGTTTTTTTGAGGAAATCGGGCGCGTTGTCGTCGGACAGAAAAACGCCGTGGAAAATATTGTGATTTCAATTCTTTGCGGGAGCCACGTCCTTGTGGAAAGTAACCCGGGCCTTGGAAAAACCCTGATGATCTCCACCATCTCAAAGGCCCTGAACCTGAAATTCAGCAGGATCCAGTGTACACCCGACCTGATGCCCGCGGACATCACAGGGACCACCATTATCGAAGAAAGGGAAGGCGGGACAAAAGAGTTCCGTTTCGAGGCCGGGCCGGTTTTTGCGAATATCGTGCTTGCGGACGAAATTAACAGGGCTTCTCCCAAGACCCAGTCCGCCCTCCTTGAGGCCATGCAGGAAAAGCAGGTGACCGTAGGAAACGAAACCTACTCCCTGGACAAACCTTTCTTTATCCTTGCTACCCAGAACCCCATTGAAATGGAAGGGACCTACCCCCTCCCCGAAGCCCAGCTCGATCGATTCCTCCTGAAAATCCTTCTTGACTACCCCAGCTTCGAGGAAGAAAAAGAAATTATAAACCGTTATACAAAGTCCGAATTCCCCAAAATCACCAGGGGCATTGACAAACCCACCCTGCTCGAACTACAGGCCCTGACCCGGCAGGTCCCTATCTCGGAAGAACTGAAAGAAAGGGCCCTAAACATTGTCTCCCTGACCCGGAAGGACAAAGAGAATATCGAGTACGGGGCATCCCCGAGAGCATCCATAGGACTCATCCTCGCCGCAAAAGCAAGGGCTTTGATCGAAGGCAGGAACTTCGTGAGCCAGGAGGACATCGACACCATGGCCTACCCTGTGCTCAGACACAGGATTATACTTACCTTTGAGGCCGAAAGAAGCGGACTTACCCCTGACGAAGCCATCACGCAACTGCTCAAAAAAACGGGTCGGAAAGAAAACAGGGAAGAAAAAGCTTCGGAAAATGAACAGGAAGAACCTGCGAAAAAAAAGTTCAAATTTCCGGGAATTGGAAAGTAAACAGGAAGGACCTGTAAAAAAGGAACTCAAATTTCCGGGGTTTTTAAGAGCAGAAACCCTGGCTTTCAAACAAAGGACCAGCCATGACCCGCACAAAACAACGAATCGAGACGGATTTTTTCAGGCAGCTTGACCGCTTCACCTTTTCAGTCCGGAAACGGGTATCAACGGTCTATGCCGGAAACCGTCCGTCAACCCGGGCCGGGCACGGGATTGACACCATTGGTTTTCGAGAGTATAACCAGAGCGATGAGATCAAAGACATCGACTGGAAGGCCTACGCCAGAAGTGAAAAACTCTACGTGCGGCAGTTCGAGGAAGAAAAAACCCTGACCACGCACATCCTTCTCGATTCCAGCAAAAGTATGGCCTACCCCGAGACAGGGACCTCGAAATTCGAATACGCGGCCATGCTGGCGGCGGGTTTTGCCTATATGGTCACCAAATACAACGACAGGTTCGCAATCTCGACTTTCGGCGCGGACGTGGAGGTCCACAGGCCAAGACGGGGTAAAAAGAACCTGCTCCGGACAATTGACAGGCTGAGCGAGACCGAACTTGAAGGAGGGACCGCAATCGACGAATGCGTTTCAAAGTACAGCCGGGAGATCAGGTCCCGCTCCCTTGTGATCCTTATCTCGGACTTTCTGGAAGACCCAAAAGCCATCGAATCGGCAGTAAACAGACTCGCCGACCACGACCTGATCCTTATCCAGGTCCTGGACCCGACCGAAAAAGTGCTTCCCCTCGAGGGACACAGCAAGCTAACCGACCTGGAAAGCGGGGACGAAATCCGGACTTATGTCAGCAATAAGTTCAAAGAACGCTACGAGAAAAAACTTGATGAGCACACGGCCCTGATCAGAAAAGCCTGTATGAAGGTGGGAGCTGAATTTTACGGCTTTACGAGTGACACCCCTATTTTTGATGCGTTCTATCATACGATTCGGAGACGGAGACGCTGAACCATGCCTTTTGAAAGCCCCTTAGCCCTCCTGGCCCTCCTGAGCGTAATCCCGCTCATCCTCCTCTACCTGCTCCGGCCAAAGCCCCTGTTGCTGTCCATCCCCTCTCTGATGTTCGTGTTAAAACTCGATCAGGAACGGAAAAAGATCTTCACGGCCCTTACAAAACTGGTCAAAGACCCCCTGTTCCTGGTCCAGCTCCTTATCCTCATACTGCTCTCAATAGCCGCCGCAGGCTATTTTTACACTACGGAAGAGCCCCTTAGCGGAGAGCATACCGTGCTTATCCTGGACAGCTCGGCCAGTATGCAGGCCGAAAACCGTTTTGAAGCTGCCCGGGGGATAGCCGAAGGTTTTGTTAGCAAAAAAAACAGCATCATCCTGGCCTCAAATGTGCCGCTCCTCGCCCTTGAAGCGGATGGGGCTTCGGCTGCAAAAGATGTGCTTCGAGACCTGAAAGCCGGAGCAGGAGTTGCCGACCTCTCCTCCGCAATTTCAAGCGGGATGCGCCTCCTCTCCCGGGAAGGGGGGCAAATAATCGTCATTTCGGATTTCACTAACTGGGAAGGAGACGACCCTGTCGCCTCGAAGAACCTGGCCGAGTCCTACGGGATCAAGGTCAATTTCGTGAAAGTGGGGAACCCCACGGACAACGTCGGGATAATCAACGGCTGGATCGAGGCCTCGGACGGAGCCTACGGTTATACCTGCGTGATTAAAAACTACAGGAACCGGAACGAAAAAGTGGAAATTGAAACCGGACGGAAAGGAAGCGTTTCAAAGTCCTTTACCCTGAACGTGCCAGCAGGTGAAACGAACCAGTTCACACTTGCACCCCTGAGTCCTGGAGTGACGGAAATCAGGCTCGTTAAGGAAGACAGCCTCCCCCTGGACAACATGGCCTATGTCTCGATCCCCGAAACTGCCGAACAGGAGATCCTTTTTGTCACTGATGACGGAAAACTCCCCTCAAAAACGGCGCTTTCCCTGCTGCCCGGCAGCGAGGTAAAGGTCTGGAAAGCCCTTCCCGCAAATCTGGCCAACTACAGTCTTATAGTGCTGGCCCAGAAGGAAAACCCGCTTGCAAGCGAGTCCGTTGAAAGACTTAAGGCTTTTGTGCAGACCGGAGGAGCAGTGGTCTTTATTGGAAGTGAGGCCCTGCTCCCGGAAAAGACCGACGTGGAACTTATAAAACTTATCCCGGTCAAACCTATCGGGCTTGTTGAAGTCGAGGAAGGACTCGGAATAGAGGAAGTCCAGGCCAGCAGGATTACCCAGGACATGAAAAACGAGGAGATATCGGTCAGAAAATACCTCAACGCCACGGAAAGAACCGGGGCCACGACCCTTGCGACCCTGGAAAACGGTGTTCCTGTCCTGAGCTACTGGCAGGTGGGGGAGGGCACGATTCTCTACCTCGGCCTGAATGACGAACTCGGGGATGAGCCCTGGAACAACTTCCACAACCTGCCTGAGTATCCGGTCTTCTGGATCAGGTTGATCGAGTGGATCGGAGGAGTCGGAGACATCTCGGACTATAACCTGGAAACCGGAACCTTCACCTCCCTTTCGAAAACCGAAGAAATCCGGACCCCCACAAAGATCGTAACCACGGACCGCATGCTCTATGACGAAGTCGGAACCTATGAAATCGATGGCAAGAAAATCGCAGTCAACCTCTACGACGACCGGGAATCGGACACCACCGTGGACGCCACGGCCCTCATCGAGGAAGCGGTCAAACAGGACGAGCCCAGGCTTGTCCGGGCCGAGACCTATACCGCCAAAAAAGACATAAGCAACTACCTTATCGGAGTCGTGTTCCTGTTAATGCTGCTTGAAATCCTTATAGTGCGCGGGAGGGGAGAACTGTGATACCTTCTCTCGAACACCCGGAGCTGCTCCTCCTCATAATCCCGCTTATCATCGGAGGAACCTACCTCCTGAAAAATACCGGGACAAAGCTTGTGGAATGGAGAATGCTTGTAGCCCTTCTGCTAATAATCGCCCTTGCATCCCCTTTCACGGTTGTTACAAAGACCGTGACCGACGAAAACCCGAGCCTTGTGATAATCTCGGACGAGACCAACAGTATGGACATCTTCAAGGAAGGGACAGGGCAAAGGCTCTACGAAAGTCTGGTAGACAATACTCCGACAGCCTTTGTCCGGTTGACGGGAGATAAGACCAGCCTGGGAGACTCCGTGCTCCAGTATGCGGGAAGCGGTCAGCAGATCGTGCTCGTGTCCGACGGAAACAACAACTACGGAAAAAGCCTGGTAGACGCCCTGGAGTTTGCAAGAAAAACCGGCACAACGGTCTATGCCGTACACCCGACCCTGGAGAAAAACGACCTTGCAGTCGAGGTAAAAGGCGACAAGACCCTTGTCGTGGACAACGAAAACAATTTCGAAATTATTGTCTCTCAGGCCGGTGAAGATAGTGCAGGATTCAATCTTGAGGTTTATCTGGACGAGAAATTGAACCTTAGAAGGTCCTACAGTCTTGCCAGAGGAGAACGGGAAACGTCCATTATCTTCAGGCCTGACCCCTTTACCACTCTGGGTGCCCACAACCTCCGGGTAAAAATCACTCCTTCGGGAGAAGACTGGAACGCCATAAACAACGAGTTTTATAAGGCCCTCTACGTTGTCCCGAAACCGAAAATCACGCTTATTACAGAAGAGCCGGATTCCCCCTTAAGCCAGGTTCTTTCTGACCTATATGAAGTTTCCATAATGAAGAAATTACCCGAAATGGAAACTCTGGAGGAAAATAAGGCTCTAGTAATTGATAATATGTACATTGCCACACTCTCAGAGAATGATGTCAATGATATTAAGAAATACGTTACCGGGGGAAAGGGACTGATTGTCGTGGGAGGCAACAAAGCTTACGATAAAACTTCCTCTAAAAATTACCGCAATTCTTCTTTTGAAGATGTCCTTCCTGTTGTCTCTAAACCTTCTGATTGGCATGGAGGGCGGAACATTATATTGATTGTTGACCAATCCCAAAGTTTATCAGTTCAGTTAGAAATTTATGTACTTTCCGAAGAAGAAAAAGAAAAACCGGGTGGCGGAAAATACACTGAAGAACAAATCCAAAATATGCCATCTGTTCAGAAAGATATTCAAGCAGCAGCCAGGAGTTTTAGCTTTAATGTCCCCCTTGCAATAGCAGATAGCATCATAAATGACCCGGAGATTATAGATGCCGAGTTACTTATTTTACTTTTTGCGGGAGAAGTAACTTATGTTACTGAAGATTTTGTGGACATGAATATTGAAGCAAACAGAGAATACCTCATAAAAGAATTAATAAATACTTCCACGCCGGGAGGCACCCCCACCAGCCTGAGCCTTCCTCTTGAAGAGGCAAAAAAAATACTTGCAAAACAGGAAGGACAATCCGATATTATCATCATTTCAGATGGGGGTTTAACAAATGGAGATGAAGAGTTCCAGTCTAGCTTAAATATGGCCACCCAGTTAACGGAAGATGGGGCAAACTTGTATTTTATTCATTTATCTTATCTTGGCACAAATAAAATCTCACCTTCGGGAAGATTTGTTTATGCAGAAGAATTGATGAAAAGAGTCGATGGAAAATATTTGGAAGTAGAGAATAAAAGCGTAACAAAAGTGAATATTGGACTTAAAGCAATAGAGAGAGAACCATCAGAAGGGGAAGAAGCGGAAGAAGATTCGGGGCCCTGGCCAATAAGAGAATTCCCTTCAAATCATTTCATTATTAAAAATATTAATGTTTCGGCAATTATTAGTGGTTACAATGACGTGACCCCGAAAGCCGGAGCTGAACGCTTGATCAGTACGAATACCGGAAAGCCTGTTCTTACCACCTGGAGGTACGGACTTGGAAGGGTTGCAGCTCTAACTACAGACAATGGTGGAAAAAAAGCAGGTGAAGAAGGGGGCTGGAGCACAGCTCTTTACACCGGATCTAATGCACATTTGATTTCGAGCATGACTAACTGGGCCATAGGAAACCCCCTGAAAGAAGAAGGTGTAGTTCTGGAAGGGCCTGATACCTGGCTAGGCAGCTCTTCGGACCTTACTGCCACTATGTATGAGGAGGGAGTCCCTCAAATTAAGGTAGGTGAAGAAACCCCCGATCTTGCCCTGACAGGAAGGGATACATATGAAGGGACTATAGCCCCCGATTCAATAAAAGTGCACAATGTTTCAGTTTTCGTACTTGAAAAAAGGGCTTCCGGAATTTCTGCGGAGTATCGGTATAATTATCCAGTTGCCGTGAACTATCCCCTTGAGTTCAGGGATGTAGGGATTAATAAAGGCCATATTCCTTTGATTTTGTCCACGGGCGGAAAGACCTATGGTGAAAGGGAAGCCAGGGCCTATCTCTTAAAAGACGCCAGGGAAAACGCCGAACGGGAAGTCCAGGAGCCCCGGAGCCTGAAACCCTACTTCATCCTTGCGGCCCTTTTGCTCTACCTCGGAGAAGTCATGGTAAGGCGTATCAGGGAAATCAAAAGGCTTAAAAAGACAGAAGCTGCCCAGGAAGCAAATAAAGAAGCTGCGGAAATCGGGGAATAATTCCCTGACTTCTTCAATTATTCCCTTAATCCCCTATTTTATCCAATTCCGTCTGAAAAACGGATTCCTGGCAGTTCATTAAGGGCAGAGAAACTGTA
Source organism: Methanosarcinaceae archaeon (assembly GCA_028690255.1). Lineage (GTDB taxonomy): Archaea > Halobacteriota > Methanosarcinia > Methanosarcinales > Methanosarcinaceae > JAQVBP01. The sequence continues at coordinate 24,678 of JAQVBP010000009.1, read as the reverse complement.
AATGTGGTCCCCTTATCCACGTCACTTTCCACACAAATATCCCCTTCGTGCATTTTAACAAATTTATTGACTATGGCCAGGCCCAGGCCTGTCCCGTCGTACTCCCTGGAAAGAGTGGAATCGACCTGTTTAAAGGGTTCGAAGATAAGTTCCTGTTTGTCTTTTGCAATCCCTATTCCGCTGTCCCGGACCGAGATTTCAACTGAATCTTGCAATCTTTTTGCAGTTACCTCTACACGGCCATCTTTAGGGGTGAATTTCAGGGCATTGCTTACAAGATTATGGAGAATCTGCTTGAACTTGATTTTATCGACGTAGACATACATGTCTTCAGGTTCGACTGAAAAAATAAGAGAGATGTTTTTGGAAGTTGCCAGAGGAAATGAAATGTTTTTTACGTCTTCAAAAATAGCCACAACTTCAGTGTATTTAAAAGACAGTGACTCGTTCCCGGATTCTATTTTGGAAATATCCAGAATTTCATTGATTATATCAAGCAGGTGGTTTCCACTTTTGGAGATGTTTTCCAGATACTTCAATTGCCTTTCATTAACGGGCCCGTACATCCCGGTAAGCAGGATATCCGAAAAACCTATGATTGAATTTAGCGGAGTTCGCAGTTCATGGCTCATGGTTGCAAGGAACTCGGTTTTGGTCCGGTTAGCTTCTTCCGCCCGAATTTTTTCATTGATAAGGGCCTCTTCAGCATCTCTCTGGCAGGTAACATCCCTGAAACTCCAGACTCTGCCTTTGAGGACTCCATTACTCAGGAGAGGAGTTGAATTCCGTTCAAATACCCTGCCATCTTTGAAATAAAGGTTATCCATCCGGGACTCGGTTGAATTGTAAAGTTTATTCATATCTGATAAAAATACTTCCGGGGCCTGCAACTGTTCAGAAACAAAATTCATTAGTAGTTTAGTGCTATTTTCTTTAATAAATTCTTCCGGGATACGCCACATTCGGGCAAATTTTGAGTTAGAAAAAAGGACTTTGCCGTTTATATCAACAACATGAATCCCATCAACACTTGATTCGAAGGTGGATTTTAGAATGTAATCCCTGTATTTGAGTTCATCCGATGCTTTTTTTTGCTAAAGGGCAAGTGCATAAAGCGCGGCGACCTTTGTGATTGCTTCGAGATCGGTATTAGAATACCCATTTTTTGAATTCGCAAGGCCTATCTGCCCCATAAGTTCATCCCCGACAATTGCCGGGACACTTAAAAAATTGTTTATGGCAATATGCCCTTCCGGATTCCCTCCCGAAGCCGGGTGATCCTCCGGGGAGTTTGTATAAAACCCTTTTTTAAGGTTTAAAGAATGCCCGTAGAGTTTGGGATAAAGCCCATCCTGCCCTTTTGGAAAAACTAATTTTCGGTATTGTTCGGGGACATTGCAGCCTTTTAGCATTTTGTCCAATGTGTGAACCACGTTGTCCCCGGTCTCAGAGGAAATGGAAGAAACATACCCGTGCCGACTATTAGTAAGTTCTTTTGAAGTCGAAAGCACAAGATTTGAAATTATTTCAATAGAGTTGTTAGAGTCAATCAGTGCATCCGAGAGTTTTGCAAGAGCCCTGTTAACGGCAAGTTCCCATTTTAATTTATTTTCAGAAACTTTGTATTCGGTAATGTCAGTGGAAAATACAGCAAGACGAGAAACCTGATTATAATAATCATCATAAACAGGATAAAGATTATGCTGATAATAGCGGCCTCTTTGCAAATCTTCATACTTTAAGGGGCCACCCGAGGATAAAACAAGCTCAACTTTCTTTTTTCTGCTTAAGACAATTTCTTCAGGAAGGAATTTGTAAACAGGGCAATCCATGATTTCTTCTATCGTGCTGTTTAGCCTCAGGGCCGCAGCTTCATTTATGAAAACAATTTTACCGTCGGGCTCCATTAGATATACGGATTCCGTAATCGTATCTACCATGGAACGCAAAAGTTTTTTATTTACCAGGGATTTTCTTTCGGCTTTCCTCTGTGCAGTGATATCCTTGAAAACGCAGTGAGTTTGTCTGAAACCCCCGTCCTGGTTATTTTCAATTTTACCGTCAAGAAGAATATGGACTATTTTTCCGTCTTTCCTTACGGCTTCAAATTCGGCCCCGTGTATCTCCCCTGACTTCCTGAATTGGGAAAAATTCTTTTTGAATCGTTCTACAGATTCCGGAGCAAGAAAATCCCCAAAAGATTTCCCCAGGACCTCTTCATAAGAATACCCGAGGGTATCAAGCCACACCTTATTGACATCTATGCAACACCCCTTTTCATCAAGAGACTGATAACTCAGCGAAGCCTGCCGTAAAAGGCTTTTAAATATGTGTTCAGATTCGAGGAGAGCTTTTTTTGTATAGAGCTCATCTATACGCTTTGAAATATAGCCGGCAATTGTTTCAATCGTGGAAATCTTTTTAATTTTTTTACCCGATGGGGCCAGGATATAGATACTTCCGAAAACCCTCTTTTCGTTTGACAAACCAATAACCCGGATATCCCCCGGTTTCAGAATTTTTTCAATTTTCCTGCAGGTCTTTGTGGGCAGTTTTTTTCCCAGCAGCTCATAAAGCCCGGCGGAAAAAGGTTCAAGCCTGCCACTTTTAAGTAGCAACTCGTTTTCCCCCAGGTCTTCCGGCCTGAAAGAAATCGCAGTAAGGAACCTCTGTGAAATGATTTCATCAGTAAAGGCCAGCTCAGGAATACCGGCCGTTTTCCCAATAGATGTATCGAGACCTATCACCACTCTTATCCTGATAGCATCGATTTCATGATCATAAAGAGAAACGAGAACCTGACAATCTTTATTAAATTCATGGACGGCTCTTCCGGCCAAGCTGCAAATCCTTTCAGTATCCCCTATTTTAGAGATCTTGATAAAAATATCATTAATTACCTGAAGTTCATGAAGGCGACTATTCCGAGACATCCGGTCAGACCCCACCCAGATGCTTAAGCATAGCTATTTTTGATGTGTTCACTGTATTACATACATATTATTTTTTTATATATATATGTAATTATTAACCGGACTCAGTCCCAAAGATCGTCCAGTGTAATAACAGAAGGCAAATATACCAATATAAGATAGTTAATAATCCCGACATTAGAGAGAATCCAGCAGTAAAAAGGCCAGTTGCCCGAAAAAGCCGGAAATAACCGGGACTGCAAGGTTATCATCAATTTTGTTGACCGCAGTTTCCGCAAGGGTTGCAAAAAAGGCCATTAAAAAAGCAATTACGGGGTTTCCCAAAAAGTAAAACCCTATTACAAAATCTACAAAAAACTCCGCAGTTGAGCCTTCGAGCGTCTTATTGTTTTTAAAGGCTTTTCTGAAAACCTTATGTTTTCCGCAAAATTTCCCCACGAAGGCTGCACTGAAGTCTCCGAAGGTGGCCATAAGAACCGCGGCATAGGCAATCTCCCTGCTGAAAAGGGCGATTGAGGCAATCGAACCCAGGGAAAAGTAGATGTGCCCCCCCATACGACAGGCTTCTTTTTCCCGGTACATGGTATGAAAAAGGGGGATTTTCAGGCCCTGTTCGAGCCTCAGGTAGTCGAGGAAAAGAACCGCAATCAGGAAAGTCATGAGCACCCAGAGTATGGTTTCCTTCCCGAAAAACTCGTAGATAAGTACAATCAGAACTGAAACCAGGTGCACACTTTTTCTCAGGCATTCGAAGATGAAATCTCGGGAAGACATGGTAAATGGGAATTTGTAAGGATGTAATATAAAACTGTGTGAACTGCCCTTTTTCAGGAGTCACCCTGCAATTTTTGAATAACGTCCATATCCCTGAGCAATTTGAGACTCACAACCCCCCCCACGAGCAGGTTCAGGTAATAGGTCAGGGCCCTCCAGGCAACGACGGTTATCCCGAGGAGGGAAGAGTTTACGAAAACGGAGAAAAGAGACGCTGCCCCAAGCTCGGCGACCCCGCTTGCTCCCGGAGTTGCGGGAATGACCATGACGACGGAGAGCAGGACCTGGGCCGCAAAAACGATTGGTATGGACGGGGTCTGGTTAAGTCCCACCAGGATAAAGAGAAGAAGGGAATACTCCACGATCCAGAACAGGAAGGTATAGGCAATTCCCCTGAAAAGCCCTTTTCTCCCTTCGGAAAGCAGGAAAAATACACTTTCGTGAAAATGGTCGATTTCCCTGTCAAGCTGTTCCAGAAAGTGGGATACCGCAGAATCGGTCCGCTTACCCAGATAAGGGGAGAGCCTGCCCATTATTCGGTGCATTGCTTTTTTTACTTTTTGAGGTTTCCAGACTCCGTAGACGGAAAATAAAAGGATTACGAAGACCAGCAGGTTTGCAAACATAAAGGCTGCGTCGAATTCATAATTTGAGAGCATGTCCCCCATCAGATGGAGAGCAAAAGGAAGAGAGACGAAAATCAGACCCGCATCAAGCATCCTTTCTCCGAAGACGATTGCTGTGGCTTTCCCGATCGGTATTTTGTCCTGGTGTAACATGTGGATTCTCAGGGGCTCCCCCCCTGCGGAAGAAGGGGTGATTCCTGCCACAAAGGCACTGGAGATTACGATTTCAATGATCCTCGAAGGTTTTATATTATAGCCCAGGGCTTTACAAAGGGTCCGGGTCCGAAAACCCCATACAAAATACGAAATTATGTGTAGCAGTGCGGCTGCAAAAATATATTCAGGTTTAATCTTCCCGAGAGCTTCGACTGTTTCTGCATCAAAAGTAAAAACGATTACTAAGGCAACCGAAAATGCACTTATTAATAGTGATGCAAAGGACCATTTTGTAAACTTGTTCATAGAAATCGTTTTAGATTTTGAGTGTTAATAT
>JAQVBP010000009.1:12779-19752 GCA_028690255.1 Methanosarcinaceae archaeon | reverse complement strand
GACTGTTTCTGCATCAAAAGTAAAAACGATTACTAAGGCAACCGAAAATGCACTTATTAATAGTGATGCAAAGGACCATTTTGTAAACTTGTTCATAGAAATCGTTTTAGATTTTGAGTGTTAATATGTGAACACCGCTCGGCTAAAGACCGACCGGCTTCCTTCGACCGATTCCCAAAAGAATCTGATGTCACAATCCATACCTAACGGGAAAGGAGAAGAATTGTGTGACCCGCTTTACGAAGACCCCCGTACCGGAGGCGGCCCGTTGAATTCCCCTTTTGTTTGATTATTGCAAAAGTGGATACTACTAAAGGAATATATTAATACATTAATATTTCGTTATTAAATCAGAAAGTGGACGCTTATACCCCCTGAGCTAAAGACTCAGGGGTTTTACGCTGCGTTCTATAAAAGTGCTTGAATGCCTGCATTTCTAAACATCGCTCTACGCCTGCATTTCCAAACATCTCTCTATGTCTGCATTTCTAAACATCTCTCTAATACAGCCTTTTCACGAGAAAGGCCAGACTATTTTCAAGAGAAGGACTAACCTTTCTCAAAAGAATACGATACAAAGATAACAGAAGGAACCCCATTCGGAGAATAAAGAGGGTAAAAAATATAAAAAGTCAGGGGCTTTCGACACCCCGGTTTCAGGACCCATCATGAGAGCTATCGTAATCAGGATTGATTGTAAGTTCCTTTATACCGGAATTTTTATTGATCATGACTTCCGGCCAGATTTTCACCCCCGAATGGATGGTTGAACCGTTGCCGATAATCACTTTATGCCCGATTACGGTTTCGTTTTCCAGGCTGCAGTTTTGCCCTACTATGGTTTCGTCCCCGACAACCGCGCCCGAGATGTTGGAGTTTTCCCCGATGCGCACCCGGTTAAAGAGGTAAGACGAAAAGATTTTTGCATTATTTTCAATAACACAGTTCGAGCCTATCACGGAATAGGGACCTATGAGGACATTGTCCCCGATAAAAGTGTTTTCCCCTATAACGATCGGGCCCACAAGAGAAGAGTTGGAGCCGACGGATACGTTGTTTTCTACTTTCAAAGGCCCCCTTATCCGGGCGTTTTTCGTGCTGAAATGCCCTTCTATGCTTGTGCCCGGAAGAGAATCGAGCATCCAGCGCTGAGCCTGCCTGTAGGCCGCAGCGCTTCCGACATCGGTCCATTCCCCCCGGACCAGCATACCGTTAAGCCTCTTATCGGAAGCCATCAGGGCCGGGAAGAGGTCCTTTGCAAAATCGTATTTTGTATTTTCAGGGATCCAGTCAAAGATCTCGGGAGAGCAGACGTAGATCCCGGTGCTTGCGAGGTTGCTGAATATCTGACCCGCCCTGGGTTTTTCCAAAAAACGGTGGATGCGGTTGTTGATGTCCATATCCGCAATTCCGAATTCCCGGGGGTCGTCGATGGACAGAAGCCCGATGGTTACGAGGGCCTCCTGATTTTCATGGAAACGGAACATTTCTCTCAGGCCAAGGTTCAGGACGTGATCCCCCCCAAGCACGATAAAAGGCTCATTTTTCAGGAATTCTTCTGCGTTTTTAACCCCACCTGCGGTCCCCAGTTTTTCCTTCTCGTAAACATACTCGATATGGACCCCGAAAATGCGCCCGTCTCCAAGCTGCTCTTCGATTATCTCCCCCATGTACCCGAGAGTCAGGACAATATCATTAAACCCCTCTTTGGAAAGGTGCTCGATCAGGTGCCTGACTGAAGGCTGGTTGAGAATCGGAATGCTGGGTTTCGGGTGTTTGAAGGTCAGAGGCCTTAGCCGGGTCCCCGTACCTCCGCACATAATACATGCTTTCATGTTCTCTGAAATGTTTTTAATAAATATAGTTCTAACGATGTAGGGAATCCGGAGGGAGATTCAGGAGATCCCTTTACTCTGCTGCAGGACCCGAATGTCCCCTTTGTTCAGGATTTTTATCTCCCTCCCCCCTTCATATTCCTCAAGCGTTCCTGTAATTGCCACATAATCCCCAACGTCTATTGCTTTATCCAGAGCCTCAACTCCGACGTCCTCAGGCACGAATACGGTGAAAACCTCCGATTCATGGTCCACCCTGAGGAGCAGGTGCCCCCCTTTATATGTAAAACGTTTACTCATGACTTCGGCTTCGAGGAAAACCCTGTCCCCCAAAGCCGACCCCGCCGTAAGTTCCTCCGCCTCCGAGCCCGTACATGCCGGGCCGGAGCCGAAGCAGAAGTACGCAACAGAAAGGGAGGAGAGAGCCATGAGGATGAGTGCTACCACGATCTTTTCCTCTTTCTCCATACCCACCATTCCCCCGTTTCTTTAATTAAAGAGTTCTTTCTTTAAGTTTTTCACCGGGATTTATTCCGGATAATTCTCCGGATTCGGCTCCGCCCACAAAGGAAACCAGTTTCACTTCCATAACCAGAGCCTTTCCCGCAAGCTCATTGTTGAAGTCAAGTGTCGCACTTTTTTCATCGGAAGCAAGCACTCTGACCTCTTTTCCCCCGGGAGTCGTAATTTTCTCCCCCGGCTCAGGCGGGGTTTCAAGTTCCAGCCTTGCGAGGGGGATTTTCTGGACCAGATAATCCTTATATGCCCCGTAGGCGTTTTCAGGCGGGATCATGAGAGTTTTTTCTTCCCCCACTTTCATGCCGGCCACGCCTTCGTCAAGGCCTGTTATTACCTGACGGCCTTTAACCCTGAAAAAAAGGGGGCCGTAATTCTTCCCTTCTTCATAAATACCTGCTTCTTTAGCAAGCTCTTTGAGAGAGGTATCAAAGACGGTTCCGTCTTCGAATTTTGCCGCATAGTCCACAAGGATGTAGTCTCCTGTTTCTACGGTTTTTGAATCATCCATTCTTTTACCACCTCTGATTTTTTCGGGATATACGGGTTCTTTTACCGTCCCGGCCCGGGTTTCCGGGAATCAAAGAATGCGGGTGTTTTTCCGGGACGGAGCGATTGTAGAGAGTACCCCCGCAAGAGATTTTCGGTTTTATTTCAAGGAAACGAGCTTAATCTCGAAGGTAAGGGTCTCGCCTGCAAGTTCGTGGTTGAAATCAAGCGTCACATGGGTCTCATTCACGTCGAGTACGGAGACCTGACCGTACATTGACCTGAGCTTCTGTCCGGCAACAGGAGGAGTTTCAAGGTTCAGTTGATCGAGCGGAACCTTCTGGACAAGTTCTTCACTGTATTCTCCGTAGGCCTTCTCCGGCGGGATTGTAAGGGTCTTTTCGTCCCCCACTTTCATCCCTATAACTCCTTCGTCAAAGCCTTTGATCACTTGCCCGGTCCCTAACGTGAAGTTCAGGGGCTTGTAACCTCCTTCCTGGCCCCTCCGTTCATTGTATATGCCGGCCTCAATTGCAGTTTCCTTTATAGATGTATCAAAGACCGTACCGTCAGCGAGTTTTCCTATATAGTCCACACTGACACTGTCTCCTAATTTCACTGTTGCTTCGGAGCTGTTTTTATCTTCCCCCGTATCCGTGCATCCGCTTCCGAGCAGCACAAAGCCGAGCAGGAATATACAGCCCAGGCAAAGAAAAAAATTTCCCGCAAGGGATCTGGCTTGCCTCATGCTTCATTCACCGCAACAAGAGTCACTCTGAAAATGAGGGTCTTGCCTGCAAGTTCATGGTTGAAGTCCACAACGAAATTTTCAGCCCCAACAGAGGTGACAGTCCCCCGGGCCCCGTTGTCCGTCATGAGCTGGATTCCGATTTCGGGTTTGAAATCCACGACAGATAAGGGAATTTCCTTTGCGAGCTCTTCACTATATTCCCCGTAAGCTTCTTCAGGAGGAATCGAGAGGGTCTTTTCTTCCCCCACCTTCATGCCAACGACCCCCGTATCAAAGCCTTTGATCATCTGGCCGGCCCCGACTGTAAACGAAAGGGGTTCGTAGTTTCTCTGTTCATTGAATGTTCCGGCCTCAACTGCGGCTTCTTTTACAGAGGTGTCAAAAACCGTGCCGTCCTCCAACTCTCCGATATAGTCCACAGAAACGGAGTCCCCGTTTTTAACAATTACTTCCGCACTACTTTCAATAGATTCTTTCAGATCGTTCTCTGTCATATAAATCAATAACTGAAAATGGGGGGATATTAAATAAAAGTACTGATGAATACAAAAAAAGATGGACTGAAAATCAACCTCATGCGATGCATTGTGAATATTTATAGTGAGTTTAAACCCTTTCAAATAAATTGCAATTGAATAAAAGAAATGATTTACAAAAATGTAAGAACCAGCAACCGGACAGAAACAGATATTAAAACTCGATTGAAAAAAAACAGAAATCCAAATAAAAAGAGTAAATAGAACTTATTTAAAACTGTTACAAATTATTAAGTGGACCGGTCGGGAATTGAACCCGAGGCCTCTACCATGCCAAGGTAGCGATCTACCCCTGATCTACCGGCCCATGTAGTTTTTCATACTTGAGCAACACCAGTAATCACTGCATGATATATATATTTTTCCGTAAAGAAAAGCCGACCCGGATAATAATTTTAATGATGTGCGGCACGCAGAAAATTCAAAGCAAAAGATATAAATAGGACTCTGTTTATTAGTGGTGTTGCACTGAGGAGCAATCCCAAAGATTGAGCCTTTCAGTTGCGATAAATGAGATAAAATATATTCAATCCGGGCCCGTAGCTTAGCCTGGTGGAGCGCACGGCTGATAACCGTGAGGTCCTGCGTTCGAATCGCAGCGGGCCCACCAGAATTAAAGAAAGTGTGATTAAAAAAAGAAGTATTTATCTCAAATCGCCGTAATCGGCACACCTGTTAAATATATTCAATCCGGGCCCGTAGCTTAGCCTGGTGGAGCGCACGGCTGATAACCGTGAGGTCCTGCGTTCGAATCGCAGCGGGCCCACCAGAACCCACGAAATTCCAAGCTTTTTTGAAACCATTTAGAAACTACTTAGAGACTATTTTAAAATTGTTTTTTAGAATTCCAAGCTTTTTTGAGAGTACTTTTTAGAATTCCAATATTGGTTATAGCTAGCCAACTCTATAAAATTAACTATATTTATAGAGTTCGTTCCGTGAACTACCGCTCGGCTAAATTTTGAAAACCATTTATTGGAAAGTGGACGCTTATATCCCCTGAGCTAAAGACTCAGGGGTTTTACGCTTCATTCTATAAATTAATGACCTTTGTTGCTGTCATATACATTATGAATTACGCACTTGAGATGTAAAACCAGGCACATGAAAGCTTGTCATGAATATTGTGTTTAGACAGTTTGGTGCTTCATGCTACTGGTTTTTTGTTCAACTGCGTAAGTCCTATACAGGTCATCTGGCCAACCGGAGCTTGTTAGACAGGATCCTTATTTTAAAAACGAAGATTTTTATGGAAAAGAAGTTGCCTCCACCCTTTCCGCAAGCCTGAGCACGGTTTTTGCGACTTCCATTGCGCTTGGACCCAGAACCCGGACCAGGGGTTCTTTTCCGAGCCCGCCTCGGTCATAAATGATATCAGGGACCCTTCCATATACCTTGATAGCTTCCGGAATCCCCCAGTCCATACTGCCGGCCTCTGGCTCATCGGCCCGGTCAAAGGAAAAAACGGAAAGATCCAGACCTGTGCAGGCGGAAATGACTTCCTCCGAGAATTTTATGTTTACGGCGGCCCTTATACAGGGGTCATACCGAAGGGCCGTAAGGATTATTCCTGCCACATACCGGCTGGCTCCGAACTCCACGCAGCCCACGGACCTTGCCCTTCCCCTATACCTGACAATCCTGCCCTCAACTGCGGCAACGTCTTCATAAGCCCCGGCCCCGGAAATTGCCATACCTATATTAGAGCCTCCTTCCGGGATGAGCTCTGCGAACATCGGGCTGGCCTCAAGGAAATCCAGGGCTTTTCTGGTGTCTTTGAGGACCTTATAGCGGCTTTCTCTTTCCAGGGCCGCACCCAGAGGGTTTACCGGGGAAACCCCGCGACCAACAGGCATACTGTGTCTGATAGCCTCCACCACAAAGCGCTTTGCCTCTCCTGCGGCCTCCTTGAAACTCAGGCCCCGGGCCAGGCAGGCGGTCAGGGCCGAGGAATAGGTGCAGCCCGTTCCGTGGGTTCCTCCTTCAACAAACTCCCCGGAAATTACAGTAAACCTGTCCGGCGCAGCTTCATATAAGAGGTCAGATGCGTCCAGGTGCCCTCCGGTAACGATCACGGCTTCAACTCCCAGGTCCGCGATTTTCCGGGCGGCCTTTTTCGCATCTTCCCGGGTTTTGACGGGAAGGCCTGCCAGGATCCCGGCTTCGGCGGCATTGGGGGTCGTGACCTTGCAGAGAGGGAGCAGCTCTTCCCTCAGCCCCTGCAGGCCCTCCTTTCGCAAAAGCTCACCTCCGGCCTCGGCGGCCATAACCGGATCAATCACAAGGGAGAGCTCATATTTCCGGACCTGCTTTGCAACCTCCCTTACAATTTCAGGGCCCGCAAGCATCCCGGTCTTTGCCCACCTGACATCCATATCCGTGCAGATCGCCTCGATCTGGCTGGCAACGGCGGCCGGAGACATGTTAAAACTTGCCTTTACCCCGGTACTGTTCTGGGCTGTCACAGAAGTTATTGCACAGGTACCATGGGCCCCGAAAGCCGCAAAGGTCTTCAGATCTGCCCCAATCCCGGCTCCCCCACCGGAATCAGAACCTGCAATTGTCATTATAATAGGTTTTTCGATCATAAGTATCATTTCCGATTTTGTAGCATTTCCCAATAAATGAGTAATTCGGCACGTTTTTTCAATTAGTATGAACACAATGAAAGATTATACTGAAACTATACTGTATAATGAGGGTATAATGAGGGTATAATGGGTATAATGAGGGTATAATGAGGGTATAATGAGGGTATAATGAGGATTTGATGAGGTTATAATGAGGTATAATGAGGTTTTCAACTCACTCAACAGATTTACCTCTTCCCTCAAAAACCTGAACAT
>JAQVBP010000009.1:6635-12679 GCA_028690255.1 Methanosarcinaceae archaeon | reverse complement strand
GGGTATAATGAGGGTATAATGAGGGTATAATGAGGGTATAATGAGGATTTGATGAGGTTATAATGAGGTATAATGAGGTTTTCAACTCACTCAACAGATTTACCTCTTCCCTCAAAAACCTGAACATTCAGACGAAGATTTTAGGAAAAAGTGGTTGACTCTTCGATAGCTTTATATATTGTTTTTACAACTTTGTTGCGTATAACATATATTGTGTTTAATAGACGCTGTACTCAAAATATCATTCTTAGCAGCAACCAATTTAAGTCTGGATTAACTATTTATATTGATATAGAGAATGACTTGATTTATAATATTTTAAGGGGATTTTAAGGATGGCAAATCGACCTCTGGACATATTGAACAACGCACTGGATACGCCCGTTATCGTCAGGTTAAAAGGCGCACGCGAATTTAGAGGCGAACTGAAAGGTTACGATATTCACATGAACCTCGTACTTGATAATGCTGAAGAATTAAGAGAAGGAGAGATCGTAAACAAGTTTGTAAGTGTTGTCATACGCGGCGACAACGTGGTATATGTATCCCCGTAAGCTATATCAAGCACTTCATGTATTACTGTTAATCTCAGGTGCCTGCAGGGCCTCCAGAAGGTCCTTGAAAGCGGGTTCTTTAAGGCCAATCAATGACCCTTGAGCTAAAAGGCTCAGGGGTTTTTCTTGCGTTCTTATAAAAAGCTGCTTTGCTCAAAAGCAGACTTTTCAGATTAAAAAGCAGGATACTCAAACCATTTTAATTTTTTATAAGCAGGAGACTTGAAAATGAGTAAAGGCACAGCATCAATGGGAAAGAAGCAGAAGCGCACGCATGTCAAATGCAGGAGATGCGGCAGCGTTTCTTATAACATACACACAAAACAGTGCACATCATGTGGTTTTGGCAGGACCACCCGCATGAGAAGTTACAAGTGGCAGGCAAAGTGCAAGTACTAATTGCAATTGAAAACCCTCAATTGCAATTTAAACCTATTATTGTAAATTGAAAAACGGGATTAGCCCTCAGTTTCACTATTTTTACTACATCGGAGGCCTAATATTGAAAGAGGAATGCGGGGTTGCAGGTCTTGTAATCCCGGAATGCAAACCTCAATCCAGTACTGTCGCTTTCAAACTTTATTATGCCCTTTATGCCCTCCAGCACAGAGGCCAGGAATCGACAGGTATAGTAGTGTACGACGGTACGTCCCCTTATTCCATCAAGGGTATGGGGCTCGTAGCAGATGTATATTCAAAAGAGTCCCTGGGCAATTTGAAGGGAAACGTCGGGATAGGGCACGTACGCTATTCGACCACGGGTTCTTCAAGGATTGAGAACTGTCAGCCGTTCATCCTGAATTTCAAGGGCGGAGTTGTGGCTCTTGCCCACAACGGTAATCTGGTAAACGCCACAGAACTAAGAGATGAACTCGAGTCCGAAGGCCGGATTTTCGTAAGTGACTCCGACACCGAGGTCATTGCCCACCTGCTCGTAAAGGAGCTGATAAAACACGAACCCGTGGAATCAGTCCGGAACGTCATGCGCAGGCTCTCAGGTTCTTATTCCCTGGTAATCCAGATAGACGATGTCCTGATCGCGGTCAGGGACCCCATGGGGTTCAAGCCTCTCTGTTACGGAGAGGTGGACGGAGGATATGCCGTGGTCTCGGAAAGCGTTGCAATAGATACCCTGAACGGGAAACTGGTCCGGGACGTGAGACCCGGCGAGGTCCTGGTGTTCAGGGGTAGCGAAATCGAGAGCCACCAGGTGGCAAACGAGCCGCATCCTGCAAACTGCGTTTTCGAGTACATCTACTTTGCAAGGCCCGACTCCATTATCGACGGTAAGCTCGTCTACAAGGTAAGGGAAAGGATAGGCAGGGAACTTGCAAGGGAACATCCTGTGGATGCGGACATAGTGTCCCCCGTCCCTGACTCGGGAATTACCTCGGCCATCGGCTACGCCCGGGAATCCGAAACCGAATACCTTGAAGGCCTTATGAAAAACCGCTATATAGGCCGCACTTTTATCCTTCCGGGACAGGAGATGCGGGAAACCGCGGTCAGGCTCAAGATGAATACGATTCGAGAAAACATCGAAGGAAAACGCGTAATCCTTGTGGATGACAGTATCGTCCGGGGTACGACCTCGAGACGAATCATAGACATGGTCCGGAAAGCCGGCGCATCCGAAGTGCACGCAAGGGTAGGAAGCCCTGCAATCATAGCCCCCTGCTACCTCGGGATCGACATGGCCACCAGGAAGGAATTGATCGCTTCAGAAAGAAGTGTAAATGAGATCGCGGGTCTGATCAATGCCGATTCTCTGGGCTATCTGAGCATAGATGGGCTTATGAAAGCTCTGGGATGCGACAGAAACAATATGTGCGTGGGCTGCCTGACCGGCGAGTACCCGGTAGAAATATCCGGAGAAAAGTATCTGAAAAGACAGTTGAAACTGAAAGATTTTGAATGAATTACAGAGTAAAAACCTGCAGAGAAAAAACCGTAAACCCTCCCGATTTATTATTAATATTGCGGTTTATTTAAAACCCTGCAGGGACTCTTAGTTCTTTTTTTAGTAAGAGACTTCATCGGCAATTTATTTTTTATGTCTTTAATTCAAAGAATAAAAGATTCATTTTTGAGTGGCTTTTTTGACCCTTCTCGACCAGAGAACACGAACATTATTTAGCATGAAAGTGCTGTGTACTTTCATTTTTTGTGCATGTTATTCACAGAATATCATGTACGTTTTTTGACACCTTCGGCCCCAAGCAAAGTAATGTTTACAGTCCTCTCTCTCGGCCCGTCCATCTCTGCGAAAAAAACACTCTGCCAGGTTCCGAGTTCAAGTTCCCCGGCCATTATGGGCAGGGCTTCACTTGAGCCCAGGAGCAGAGCTTTCAGGTGGGCTTCGGCATTTTTATCGGCCCGGTCGTGCATATAGCCAGCCCCGGCCGGAACCAGCCTGTTCAGGAGAACCAGGATATCACCCCCTCAGGCCACTTTCGCTTTCGTTGACAATTATGCCTGCCGTGGTGTGGCAGGTGCTGAGAATACAGATCCCGTATTCTATGCCGCTTTCCCTGAACGCTTCCTCTACTTCGGCCGTTATGTCCTTAGTTCCCAAATTTTAAGCGCATATATAGGCATTATTACTAACATATAATCTCAATTGATGCCGATTTTGAAAGACGATCCAAAAAAACAATGTGCATATAATTTAAGCACATAATTCAATAGCGGAAGACCTTCATGCGCCTAAAAATACGGAATGCAGGTTATATCAATCAATTCGATGCGCACTTAGCTTGTTAGTTTCAGATTTGAGTCCCCCGTGTTTCCGGAATTATAAGCTTCCGGAACAGATGAAATATCAAAAATTAATCGTACAAAAAAGGAGGGCTCAGAATTTATGGCTTTTCGAACCGGAAAGGCACCTGTAAAAGAAGGTTCGGAGGAGGCCGAAGAATTTTAACTATGAAAGGCCCCTTCCCCCGGCCTGGCCGTAGGCCCGGTTTTCAAAAGTTTATGCAGGAAGAGCTTTGCCCAGACAAAGGCAACCATTGCTCCAAAGCCATTTCCTGCTACGAGCCCCCACCAGACTCCAACGATTCCCATATCGAACACGAAAGCGAAGAGGCCTGCAAAAATCGGCGTCATCACAATAGTTCTGAGGATTGTTACTGCGAGAGCGTTCATGCCTTTTCCAGCCCCCTGGAAGAGGGAAGACGAGAGCATCCCGAAGGAAACGGTTGGGTAGAAGATGCATATAATCCGCAGGAAAAACGTCAGATCATCTGTTATATGAGCTGCGCTTTCGGCCTGAGTAAAGACCGAGGCAATCCAGGGAGCAAGAACAAAGGTCGCAAGGGCGAGTACAGTCTCGATAAGGAGCCCGAATTTTATGGAATAGGAATGAGCAACTCTTGCTTTTTCGAAATCCCGTGCCCCGAAGGCAGCTCCCGAAACCGAGACCAGCGCCATTGAAATTCCCACCAGGGGAGCAATTGCAATTGTTGCGACTTTCCAGCCCGTGGAATAGACCGCAACCCCGTCCGTGTTGCTGACCGCAACGATGATCAGGTTCATGATAAGGGCGGTCAAAGCCATGGAAATCTGCTGGACGGAAGCCGGCACCCCTACCCTGAAAATGTCCCGGACAATGCCTTTGTCAAAGCTGAAGTTGCCGAAATCGAAAGAGAGGTAGCTGTCTTTTTTGACAAAGAACCAGTAGAGCATCATGACACAGGACAGCCCGAAAGAAATCAGCGTAGCCCAGGCAGCTCCCGCAATCCCCATATCCAGCCTGTAAATGAAAATCGGATCAAGCACGATGTTCAGAGCTGAGCCCATAACCATGGCCAGCATAGCCCGTTTTGAGTCCCCTTCGGCCCGGAAAATAGCATTTCCGACGTTTGAGAAAAAGATTATGAAGCTGCCTCCAAAAAGCACCTTCGCGTAGGCGACCGCAAGGCCCGTCGTCTTTCCGGCTCCGCTGAGCACGAAGATGTCATCCACAAAAGCAAGGGAAAGCACGGTAAAGATGGCCATGATCAGGAGCATTATGACAAGCGTATGCACGCCCACATTGTCGGCTCCGGCTTTGTCTCTGGCTCCGATTCTCCGGGAGATTGCGGCTCCCCCCCCCACCCCCAACCCGTTTGTGAGGGCCAGTTGAATAAAGAAAAAAGGGAAAACAAAACCCATGGCAGCCAGGGCATTGTCTCCGAGCCCCGAAACCCAGAAGGTGTCCACCAGGGTGTAAATTGTCTGTACGGACATGGCCACCACCATGGGGATTGCCAGCTTCACGATGGCCTTTTTGGGGTCTCCCTGAAGGGTCTTTATACCTTTTGTATCTTTATTTTTCGTATTATCGGCCGAAACCGTATCCTCAAATGTTTTTTTCTTCATTTCCCTATCATCTCTTAATTAAAAGTAGCAACTGTTATCAAGTCCCAGACTCATGGAGTCAAGTTCCTTCAGGGTTTCATTTAAGGAAAGCAGGTATTCTTCCCGGAGTTTTCGGGCCAGCTCATCAGGGGCAATCCCTCTAAAAAGGGTTGGTTTATCCTCTATTCCCCCCCTTATTTCCACATACCCTTTCTTTACCAGCCTGTCCAGGACCCCGTAAATTTTGGGACGAGGAACATTTGTAAGTTCGTGAATCTCCCGCGCGCTTGCCTCTTTTAAAAAGAGAAGCCCTACATAGGCCTTTGCTTCGTATTCCGTAAACCCCAGTTTCCGGAGGTTCAGGATTATTTTTGAATTCATTACAGGCCTCCGGAATCCTTTTCCCCGATCGGTTTGATTTTTCGGTTTATTTCGACTTTTTTTCGTCCAGCTTTTTGAAAAGCTTCATCAGGATCTCCAGACTGGCCTGATACTCGGTGATATCCTCTTCGTCTAACCGGTCCAGAATTTCGGATACGCTTTCTTCAGTCTTTTCCATGAGCCAGGCCCGGTACTTCACCCCTTTTTCCGTAAGGGATACGAGAGTCTTTCTCCGATCCTCCGGATCCCCTTTCCTGTACACGAGTCCCTTTTCTTCGAGCGCGTCAACCATGCTGGTGAGGCTGCCCTTTTGCAGGTCCAGAAATTTACCCAGCATTGAGGGCATTACCTCCCCTTTTCCTCCGATGATCATGACAGCCCGGTTCTGGTTCTTGTTCAGGCTGTAGGGGCCGTCCCTTATCTGGTGAAAGACACCCGCAAAGTTCTTGTGGATCAGGTGGAGCACTTCAAACTGCAGTCTTACTGCTTCTTTTACCCTTTCTTCTTTCATGTTTTCTCCCGATCGAGGTGATTCTGGCGAATTTTTTTATTTAAAATTCATTTATTTAAGATAGTTTGAGTAGATATGATTTGCTTTTATACAATTTGATTTCTAACTAAAACCAGTGATTTATATTTATAGTTTCTTGTTTTGGAAGAGTTAAAAAAATAGCATCGTATTTTTTGCCTCTATCTCAGGCTGATCCAAAAATCAGATTAAAAAAAAGGCAGGTAAAAAAAGGCAGGTAAAAAAAGGCAGGTAAAAAA
>JAQVBP010000009.1:0-6535 GCA_028690255.1 Methanosarcinaceae archaeon | reverse complement strand
AAAAAAAGGCAGGTAAAAAAAGGCAGGTAAAAAAAGGCAGGTAAAAAATAGAAAATAGACAGCTTCGAAGCTGTCTATATTTTCTTCTGTGCGGTTTTTCGATCCCGTTTATTCTAAGGTTTCTTCATATTCCACTGACCAGGCCGGCTGCTCTATGGCAAGGAAGCAAAGAGTGGAATTTCCAGTATTTTCGATATACTGTACCTCATGTGCGGGGACATGGACAAGTTTTCCTTCGCGGAGGGGCACAGGCACATTATCGATATAAATCGTCCCACGGCCTTCAAGGACGTAGTGGACTTCGGGGATGGAAAGCCTGTGAGGAAGGCCCTTTTCCCCGGGTTCCATAACCGCATATGCAATGCTGTAATTGATTCCAAGTTCCTTATCGGTCCTTTCGGGGCTTATGAGTTCACAGAGGGAAACACCTGTAGAATTGATGAATTCGCAGTCCCTGATATCATTCGTAAAGAGGTAATCTTCGACGTAAAAGCCCGAGCCCACCAGGTAGGTCTTCCCCTCGAACGTAGCTCCTTTTATGAAACCGTATTTGGCAGAGGGTTCGGTTTTTCCGGGTTTTGTCCATTCATAGGATACCCAGCCTTCTTTGCTTTCGCTGAGGGCGGCCTCGATGAACAGTTTTCCTATGGGTTTTCCGTTAATATCCGTAAGCCCACTTACGTTTTGCCCTTCTCCCCCTTCCGGGTTGGGGGGATAGACTAGCCGGGTCCCGTTAGTGGCCCAGACAAAGATGTAGGAATCTCCCTGAAACCATTTACCGCCTTCTTCCCTGAGTTCAGGAAAAACTGCTTCTCCTTTCGCTTCGATCAGGCCCGCGACCTCGCTAACCTGCAAAACAACCAGGTTTTTCTGGGCCGAAAGCTCCGATTGCGACTCAGGATAGGACTCAGATTGGACCTCAGGCTGTGACCCGGCATTATCTGCCAGTTCCTCCTGTGGGGCCAGGGGGGCCTGCTGGGTACATCCCGAAGCACTCAGGATCAAAAGAATCACTAAGATAAGCTGAATGCAATGTTTAAAGGCTTTCATTTTTAACATCCTATAGGTCATATAATAGTTAATATAATAGGTCATATAATAATTAATATATATTTCACTACACATTATTTAAGAGTTATATAAATAAACACTTTTTGCCCGTCATTAAGCATTTATTTTAAAAGCTCTTGAATACTCTTTTCGTCAAATCAGCAAACGGGTTTCCCGTCATTTCTTCCCTTATCATACACTTCAATACGGCATAACCCACACAAAAGAAATCACTGACCCGACCACCATTCCCGTAACAAATCCCCGACAGATCCCGGAAAAACCCAAGCCGAATTCAAAAACGAAGAACCCGGTAAAATGTGGGATCATGATCAGCGCTCGCAATACTGTTGCGATAAGGGCGTTTGTATCTTTTCCTGCGTCTGAAAGACGGAACACGAAAATATCAAAGGCAACAGAAAAATAGAAGAAGCCCATGATTTTCAGAAACTTTGCCAGCTAAGGGGAGATTATCCTTCTGATGCCACCCTTTTTCTCAAGAATCTTCTCAGGATTAAATAATCAAGAGAAGTCTAAGTTACATCCCAAGGTATCAGCAAACATCCATCAAGTGTTAATTTATTGTAATAACTCATTATTGAATAATAAAGAGAGCATCGGAAAAGGATACAATTGCCAAAAATTTAGCACTTTTGAGAATTTAGAATAAATTTTAAAAGGCCACATGACCCCTATTTTATTACAGAAACCCTCAAAATTGTGTGAAATTATGCATGAACTTTCGATTTTATCGACAATATCATTAATTTTATGTTATTATACTCCATTTGTCTTCGGTAAATATACTAATTATTACAAATGTATTATTTTTTATATAAGGCAAAAAAATATATAAGATTTATTATACTTATTTTAAATATACGGGGAGTACCAAAATTTATTTATGTTTATACTGCATTTATGCCAAATGTAAAAAAGTTTCATATATTAATCCAAAAAACAATCCATAAAAATATAGGACTTACGCAGTTGGACAAAAAACAATAGCATGAAGCACCAAATTGTCTAAAGCACAATATTCATGAAAGGCTTTCATGTGCTTGATTTTACATCTCAAATGCGTAATTCATAAAAATATTACGAAAAACCAAGTTTATACTCCCTTCATATAATCTGGAATTTTTTGGCTTAAACTGCATTGAGTAACCCAAAAGAATTTCCAAAACAAAATGTTGAAGAGTATAACCTTTCCAAGTTATTACAAAACAATTTTTGCATGTTTCTGATAGGACATCTATAATTTAGAAGAGGTGAGAACCATGAGTGAAGAGGAAAATTTGGACAGTGTGACTGCGGAAAATGGATATTCTGCCCTTCAGAAAGCACTGGAGGCAAGGGACGTGAAGGTCGATGCGCAGATTTTGAAGGATGCATTGGAAGAAGCTCACAAGGCCGTTGTAATGGACTGTGAACAATGTGCTAACGGGTGGCATTGGTAAAGCAGTGTACACCCACTTCTTGCGTCAAATTGACGCAGGTATCAACAGCGATTGAATTAGAGGAGTTGAGAACCATGAGTGAAGAGGAAAATTTGGACAGTGTGACTGCGGAAAATGGATATTCTGCCCTTCAGAAAGCACTGGAGGCAAGGGACGTGAAGGTCGATGCGCAGATTTTGAAGGATGCATTGGAAGAAGCTCACAAGGCCGTTGTAATGGACTGTGCACAATGTGCTAACGGGTGGCATTGGTAAAGCAGTACGCGCCCTCCTTGCGTCAAATTGACGTAGAGAGGGTATACTTCTTTTTTCATAGTAGTAGTGGTTGGACAACAAAAAAATAATTTGGAGATAGCATGGTATTTTCAGATGCGGATAGGCCAAGAATCTCGGAAAATTGGCGTTTCAGGAATGATGGCAATTGCATGGTGATATATTCGCATTCCCTGCAAAAACATCTTTCCCGTGTGCTTTCCCCTTTTGAATCGATATTCATTCTTCTTTTTGATGGCAAGAATACCTGGGCAGAGATAAAGACAGCTGCACAGGGAATAATAAATGCTACCGACGGACAAAATGCTGAAGAAATTGAACGGCTTGCTGCCGAACTTGCCCATCTGGACGGCTTTTTTTCATTGGAAGGCCCGCGGTCCCTTTCCTTTGACAGGCCTATGGAAAACCTGATTCCGGACTTTACTAACTACACAATGACCCCACACAGAATGCTTCGTCCTATCACCATAGCCATTAGCTTTACCAACCGATGCCAGTGCGACTGTATTTACTGTTATGCCGAACGTGAGCCGTGTGCAGAGCGTAGTTTGGATGAATGGATTCCCATTTTAGATGAAATAGCCGAAAATGAAATTACCCTGGTCGATATTGGCGGAGCTGATATTTTCTGCCGCAAGGACGCCCTGGAAATTATGGAAGAGTTGGACAAACGAAATTTCTCATTCTTTGTTTCCACAAAGAGCTATATTTCGCCGAGGCAAGCAGAGCGATTGGCTGCCTTGAACATAGGCAATAAAGACGTACCCTACTGGGCACTGCGTCCGATGCAGGTATCTCTGGACAGCACTGATAACGGACTGGCTTCATTTTTGACCCAACGCACGAACTATTTTTCCAAAGCTGAAGAAAGTTTACGAAATCTGATCGAAGCCGGGATCAGTCCGAGAGTAAAAGCGGTGCTTACTTCATATAATGCCGATGCCCCATTGGAAATGGTCAGGAGGCTTGCGCCGATGGGGATAAACGAGTTTCATTTTGTGCAGTACAGCCGGGGCCTTTACCGGCATAATGACAAGCTTTTCCTTACCCTGGAACAGAAAAAACGCCTTATAGAGATTGAGAGTCAGATAAAGGAAGAATTTCCGGATATTTTTATATTCATGCAAAAGGACCTTACAACTGGAGGCCCCAGAAATCTTACACCGGAGGTTTGGGCAAAGCGCCCGAGTTGTTCGGGGGGGCGCACTAAAATGCTAGTAAAACCAGACGGCGCAGTTACCTTATGCGAACAAACACCAAATGAACCGGCTTTCATAGTAGGAAACGTATTCAAAGACGGAGTTATGGGCGTATGGAATTCCGAGGCTATACGCCGATTCAATCATCCCACCCGTGAACTTTTTAAAAATACTGTGTGTTACGACTGTAGCGATTTTGAAAAATGTATGTATGTGAAAGGATGGTGTTTCAGGGATGCTCTTACCTGTTACGATACTATATATGAAGCTCCTCCAGACTGTCCCCATCAAACAAAAATGCCACCTCGCGCCATATAAATGGAAAATTCTTTAATCATGCAATCAACCAATTTGCAAATAGAAAAATACCGCAGGCATTTGACATCCTTTACCGCAGAAGCAACGCCGCTTTGCGATTCGTTTCTGGATTTATTGAAGGCTTCGCCTGAAGCTCATTTGGAATGCTCTTTTAAAATAATTGGCGAGACGGTCCATCCATTACGGTTTAACCTCTGGTACGAGAATAATGGAGAATCTGGCCTAAACCCCAAAATAGCTACCTTCCTGAAACATTATGCCCGGGACGCCCCATTGAATTTATCCCTTTATCAGCAACTTATCGGCACGGATTTTCAATATGACAAAGTGAAATGTACATCTTTAGGGATAGATGCCCGGACACAATCAAGCGCATCGCGTGTGAAACTGTGGCATATTATCGAACACTATCCCGAGAAAGAAGCAATGGTTCTTGACTTCCCGGAAATATCTCCAATCGCAGGGAGTTTGAAAATTCAGCCGGATTTGCTGTTTGGCTTTGATTTTGGACCGGACGGCGGAACTGCGGTAAAAGTCTATCCCGCGTTACACACATCCCAGGTCCGACAATCCCGCAGCCTACTTAACATCCTATTTGGGACACGGACACTGGCGTTGCTCGAACAATGCGAATGGGTAAACTTCGGCTTCACTACGAAAGAAGCGGGACTTTCCCTTCATTTACTTCCCCGGAATCCTAAAATGTTCATTGAGAATCTCCACTATCCGGTTCTATCTGATGCTTACCGTCTTTCCGGTGCGCAGAAGGTGATAATCTCGCTTGATCAAGCAGAGGTCGAAAGCGGTTGCTATTCCAGCTTCAATCTTTATTATTAACAAGGGATCAAGTGGAAAGAATTCAGGACGAATGTAAGGGGGCAATAATAAAATGGAAAAAATTCAAGGCGAATGTAAGGGGGCAATAATAAAATGGAAAAATTTCAAGGCGAATGCAAAGAGGTAATAATTGTCGGCGCCGGACTGGCCGGACTTTATGCGGCATACGCATTGCGGGATAGGGACATTATCGTGCTTGAACGAGAAAATAATGCCGGAGGGCGCGTGCTTACCCGCAATAAAATGGGAGTTAACTATGAAATTGGAGCAGTTTTTGCCTTTGAACCGACATCCCTGCCGGCTGGAATCGCTCCACCCCCACTAATCGAAGAATACGGCCTGATTGGAGTCTGTGCGGAAGGACGAACCTGGTTTGGTAAAACTGTTGTAGATTGTCTTGAAAAATTTGATTTTCGCAACAATATGATCGAAGAGATTATTGCTTTCGTCAATGGAGGCGCATACGATGTATCCGACCTTTCGCCCCGATCTTACGAGTTGCTAAATACCTTTTTTCAGTTAATTCACCCCAGTGAGATAGATGAATATATTCCTCAAAGAAGGCTTGATGCCTTTCAAGTGTTTCAGATGGGACATTATGAAACCGGCAATGAGGTGTTGATTTCCAGCCTGATTGAAGGTATATCATCAAGGCTTCGTTGTGGGGTGCAGGTAATTAGTATCGAGGATCAAGGACGTAATGTTGTTGTTACTGTCAGGGAAGGGGGGCAAATTAAGCGCCTTTTTGCAAAGACCGTTATTTGCTCGATACCGGCCCATGAAGCATCGCGCGTTATCGCCCGTGCAGAAAACCCCAGTAGACTTTTTTTGGATGGGATTCGTTACGGCACAGCAAGCCTGTCCGTTTTAGCAATACCGGAAAACCTAATTCCCGAGTTTTCATACATTGCTACCCCGGATCTTGCTACCAGTACTGTTGTACGGCAGAAAACCACTGTTGATGGTCTGGTATTGTTATACTTTTACTACATGGGAGTTAAATCCGTACCTGTGCGTAAATTGCAAGCAAAAGAAATGGTGAAAATGGCACTGCAAACTCTTGATGCTTTGGGATTTGGCAACTTTAAGGAGGAACAAATAAAATTTGCCGACCAGCATCACTGGGACATGGTTAGCCCGATTATTTCAGAGGAAAGTTACGGGACCTGGGCTATAGAAAAAATACATCCGTCACAGCGCGTTTTTTTAGCTGGTGACTATACTCATGTGGATAGTCACCATCTTATGCCATATGGGATGTCAGCTGCCATATCATCCGGAAAAAAAGCAGCGGAGCAAGTACAACATTTACTTGGTGAACTACCGCCCGGCTAAAGACCAGACGGCTTCCGGATTCATACCCCGAAGCAAACTCCACGAGTCCGCAGTCCCTTTCAGG
>JAQVBP010000008.1:31265-33934 GCA_028690255.1 Methanosarcinaceae archaeon | reverse complement strand
TTATATTGAAAAGTGGACGCTTATATCCCCTGAGCTAAAGACTCAGGGGTTTTACGCTGCGTTCTATAAAATTTTATTCCTGTCCCTGTCTAAGGATATTTCTTTTGAGCCAGAGCCTGAATACGGAATCTGTTATCTCGTATAAGCCTTTTTTTGGCTTGCTGATTGTCATTGTGCCGTAGAGTTCCCTCATGGATGTGCTAAGGGATGAGGCCGGCGTGTTCATGTCCAGGGCTATCTGGTTGAGGTGCTTTTGCTTTTCGGCTGAGAGGTATTTAAGGACCTTTTTTTGTTGATCACTGAAGTTTTCCGTGTAGCGGGCCTCGAATTCGCTGTCCAGCTCGTCAAGCATGGCGGCAAACACTCTTTCCACGTCTTTAGCTTTGATTCGGGTTTTTTCTTCAAGGAAGGCTTCCTGGTGGAGCAGAATCCCGAGTTTCTGGAAGTAAAAGGGGAAGCCTCCGGTAAGCTCGTGGATTTTTTCAAGGGCGTGTTCCGAGATTTCGATCCGCCTTGTTGCAAGCCGAGTTTTGATGTATTTTTTAACATCTTCTTCCTTTATCGGTTTGAGTTCGGTTCTGGCAGCCGTGAGGTAGAGGGGGGAATCGGGTTTTAAAAAAACTTTTTGCATAAAGGATATGGACGAGCCTGAAAAAATATACCTTACTTCCGGAGGCCTGTACATCCGGCTTTTCAGAGTATTGAAGATGCTGCCGTTGAACCGGCGGAGTTCCTGAAATTCGTCAAAAGCAATTATCAGGGGCTCTTTTTTTTCATTTGAAAAGCTTTCAATGAAGTCAAAGGTTTCCTGAATCAGGGCTTCTTCTTTCAGTTCACTTTCCAGAAACTTGAGGTAAATGTTACCTGCATGTTCTATGCTGCCTCCGATTTCTGTGAGGGGGCCGTAAGCTGCCGTGATTTTATTTCTGAAAATTCCTGAATATTTCCGGGCGAGCCCTTTAATCCTGTGTTTTTCTTCGTAGGCTTCTATCAGGGCCTGAGTCGTTACCCTGAAAAAATCGGTCAGGTCTGTCATTTCCAGACAGTTGACCGGGACAAAAAGGAGCTCCTTTTCCACGGCCGATTTGAAGTTTTTGAGGAGGGATGTTTTTCCGATTCTTCGAGGACCAGTGATTACATTGATCTGGGCCTCTTCCAGAATGTCCTGTGTCAATTTTTTTATTTCCTGCTCCCTTCCGATAAAGTAAGGGGGTTCAATTTTCCCGCCAACCAAGAAAACTTTTTCGGCCATGAACATAGTTTTCATTTAAAGATATTTAGAATTAACTAAAAATATATTCGTAAATCCTAACTTTAAGCTGGCAGGTCCTATCTGGAAAAATACATATGTGCTCACCCAGCTTTAAAATTCGGAATTTTTGTATAAATGCAAGGCAGTAACCAAAAATAATTCTGAAAACTAAACCTGTATGGGTATAGCAGGGAATTTAAAGAGAATATAGCAAAACACCTGAAAAAACCCTTAGCTCAGGCCCTTAATTTTCACCTGGGCTCCGTTTTTGAGTCCCAGGTCCTGGGCCGCATCTCCCAGGTTTACCGCAAACTCCAGAAACCCGTGGCTGCCGATAAGAGCAAGCGTTTCTCCCGATTCGACCAGCCCGTATGTCCGTACAAAGGGAAGGGGCCGGCCGTTGACTTCGAGCTCGGCTCCGAACCCGCTGAGTTCCAGGACCACCTCTCCGGGGATGTTCGTAATAACGTTTCCGAAACTGTCAACGAAAAGCACCTCTCCGAAAATAAATTTCCCGTCGATTCCGAAGTTCCCGAAATCAAGGTCTGTGAAATCGGAGATTTTCGGGCCGACTTTTTCAACCGGGAAGCCTTTTGAGAGGTTGGCCCCAACGGGCGCAAAAATATCCCGGCCGTGGAAGGTGCTTGAGATGCCGGGCAGCATCAGGGCCCGGTTTGTGATTTCATAAACCTCCATCAGACCGGCCCCGATGCGGCGGGCGGCAGGAATCAGAAGGCCGTTATCGGGGCCCACAAAGAATTGTTCTTTTCCGAAACTTCCTGCTTTTATTGCGAGGGGCCGGCGAGAAGTTCCGACGCCCGGGTCAATAACAGCCACATGGACTGTCTGCGGCGGAAAATAGGGGGTCAGGAAGTATAGTGCAAAGGCCCCTTCCCGGATGCCGGCCCTGGGAACGGAGTGGGTGAGATCAACAATTTGAACTTCCGGGTTCAGGCCGAAGATTACGGCTTTCATGGCTGCGGGGTAGAGGGAGGGGTCCCCGAAATCAGTTGTAAGGGTGATGACAGGCATGATACTCTATACCTTTATTTAACCTCCAGCTTTAATAAGAATTCTTTTATTTCCATACGGATGAACTGGATTTTTACAAGGAGCTCTTTTGAATAAATAAGGAATTACGGATCGAGTATCCAGAACAGGGAAAAGAGCGAACCAAAAACCCGGAGATTGTTCCCTGCTGATTTAAAATACGCAAGGGTAATCAAAATGAGAAAAGGGGGAAGCCCCGGAAAGTTGTGAATAAAATCATATTTGAGAAATCATCGAGCAAAAAATGGCGTGCTTAACAAACTTAATTGAAAGACAAAACCTAACCTTTCAGGCAGATAACAACAGCGTTTCAAGAAAAAAATACGATTCTCCAGGGTAAAAGATTCTCCAGGGTAAAAGATTCTCC
>JAQVBP010000008.1:24227-31165 GCA_028690255.1 Methanosarcinaceae archaeon | reverse complement strand
CGGTTCTTAAAAAAATGGGGGCTGCATGGCCTCCTATCCTTTAAATGTTTCAAAACATCAATCATATAAGGTCAGATGTCTAAATAAATCAAAAAAGTAAATTAGAAAAAGAATTACCCTCAGAGGCAACTCGATTCCCAGATTAAATCTGTTAATCTTTATTTGCCATAAGCAAACTCGTAGGCGATCTTTCCTACTAAGGGCAGCTTGAACTTTGCACCCCTGTAGGCCATGTACATGGGGATCACAATGAGCAGCATCCCTCCAAAGCCCATTCCGTCCGCAAAGAACCAGCCAACATAGGGAATCCAGGCCGTAATGAAGATGAGCAGGGCAACCGGTATGAAAACCAGTACTGACTGCATTGCATGGAAACGGACGAATTTGTTCTGGCGCTCAAGGAGCAGGAATAAAATCCCGGTTGGCCAGCCGGCGATATAGGTTAGAGCCGCAACGATGTTTTCGTTCAGGCCGAGGGAAGTTTTGTAGCGCATAATTACTACCTCCTGATTATCCTGATATTCATTTCAAAGCTGTCTGGAAAAATGAAAGGATCGATTAGGCTTAAAAGCTTAATCTGCCCTGACGATTGCCGACTGCGGGCAGACATCCACACACTTGCCGCAGCCTGTACATTTCTCCTGGTCGATTTCCGCAAGGAAATTTGTAACCTTGATAGCTTCCGAAGGACATTCCTTTTCACATTTCTTACAGCCGATACAGCCGACCTCACAGGACACCTTGACCTGCTTACCCTTGTCGTGGGAACGACAGAGGACGTGGACCTTCTCGGATTCCCTTGCGAAGGTAAGGACCCCGTTCGGACAGGAAGCAATACAGTTTCCACAGCTCGTACAGAGGTTCTTGTTTACCACAGGGAAGCCGTTTTCTCCAATGGAAAGGGCATCGAACTGACAGGCCCGGACACAGGTCCCGAGCCCCATACAGCCGTAGGTACAGCCCTTCCTGGAATCACAGAGCATGAGAGCGGCCTTGCAGCCTTCCACTCCCTCATAGTCATAAAGGGTGACACAACGTTCGTTTCCACCCTGGCAGAGGACAAAGGGATACTCGGGCTCGGATTCGGAAACTTCCTGGCCGAGCAGGGCTCCGATTGCCTTTGCGGTATCAAAACCGCCCACCGGGCAGCTGTTTACCGCAGCGCCGCTTTCCACAATGGCTTCGGCGCAGGAAGCACATCCTGCAAACCCGCAGCCTCCGCAGTTTGCCCCGGGCAGGAGTTCGGCAACCTCGTCAATTAGGGGGTTTGAATCGACCTTGAAGACCTTGGAAGCGGTGATAAGCATCACACCCACGGCCAGCCCGAGTCCCGCAAGGACAGCTACCGAGTTTATGATTACCTCATTACTCAAGCGGGATCACCCCGAAAAAGTTCACGAAAGACATGGACATGATAGTGGCCACAAATAATGCGTAAGTGACCCCTCTGCCCACGGCTTTCGGGACGTTTACAATATTGCTCTTTTCCCTGATTGCAGCCATCATGAGCATGGCAACGGTGTACCCGAGTCCGGCGGCAATTCCGAAGGTAACACTCTGGATGAAGTTGTAGTCGTTCATCACGTTAATGAGCACCGCCCCGAGCACCGCACAGTTGGTGGTGATCAGGGGCAGGTAGATTCCAAGAGAACGGTAAAGGGCAGGTACATGTTTCCTGAGAATGAATTCTACGAGTTGCACAAGCGCTGCGATCACAACAATAAAAACAATTGTCCTCAAGAACTCCAGTTTCAGGGGTATCAGCACGAAGTTATACAGTGCATAGGATGCGGTTGCCGCCAGCGCCATGACGAAGACCACAGCTCCCGACATACCACCCGCGCTTTTTACGTCCTTGGTCACACCCACGAAGGAACAGAGCCCCAGGAACTGGATAAGCAGGAAGTTCTTAACAAAGACACCTTCCAGCAGGATTGTAAGTAAGGCTTTTTCGACCATTTTAACCACCTTTTGCGGCTTTCTGCTGTTTGCGATAGTTCACGATAGTCATCAGCACCGCAATCGTGAGGAAGGCTCCCGGGGATAGGACCATGTACATCGCCGGGTTCATGTACGCGCTTGCGTCGATCACAGTAACTCCGAAAGGATCGATGATAGCGGTTCCGAGGAACTCCCGGATTCCACCGATAAGTATCAGCACGAGCAGAAAACCCGTACCCTCACCGAAAGCGTCGATGATGGAATAAAAGACCCCGTTCTTCAGGGCATAGGCTTCAGCCCTTCCGATAACAATACAGTTGACCACAATCAAAGGAATGAACACCCCTAACTGGGAGTACAGGTCCGGGGTAAACGCTTCCATCACCATGTCAACTATCGTAACAAAAGTCGCGATGACAATGATTTCAATCGGAAGCCTGACCGAAGCCGGGATTTGTTTCCGCATTGCAGAGACCATCATGTTTGACCCGACCAGCACGAACAGAGTCCCAAGAGCCATTCCTATCCCGTTTTCCACAGAGGATGTGACCGCAAGGGTCGGACATAACCCGAGAACCAGCCCGAAAGTCGGGTTGTCTTTGGTAATTCCGCGTATAAACTCACTTAATGGATTCATAATCAGGCCTCCTGTGCGGTTACAACGTCCACTGCTCCATGGAGTGCGTCCACCACTGCCTGGGAGGATATCGTGGCTCCGGTAATGGCATCTACCTGTCCGCCTTTGCTTTTCAGGCTCAAGTCGGCCACCGGCATGTTAGTGAACTGGCCTTTGAACCAGTCGTCCACGATAAGGGCCCCAAGTCCGGGAGTTTCGGAATGCTTCATTACCTGCATTCCGGTTATCGAACTGTAATCCGCCGAAACTCCGGCGATCAGTTCAATTGCGCCCTGGGCTCCGACCTGCTGCCGCTTTACCACGTACCCCACGGTATTTCCGGAGGCGTCCACCCCACGGTAATAGAGGACTATGGGATTACCTTCGTCATCCACCCCATCGGTTACTTCCGGGAATGTAGTGGCTGCAGGAAGAATCGCCTTCAGGGCCTCTTCCTGTTGCTTGGCCTGTAATTCGTGTAACGCATCCTGGGTGGGCCCGTAGGTAATCCCCAGCAGGGCCGCCGCGACAGCGGAAATAACCACCATTTTTACAATAACATCTATTACTTCCTTATTATCACTCATTTACCACACCTCCCAGGGGTTTTGGAAGGGTCTTGACTTCAATGAACGGAGCTGCCGCATTGGAGAGCAGGATTGCGTAGAGGGTACCCCATACATAGTTCCCTGAGAAATAGCCGTAAAGCACCGTCAGGACCCCGCAGAGGATTCCGTAGATAATCCGTCCGTTCTTTGTAACCGGAGTCGTGGCTGTCTCGGTTGCAATGAAAAACACTCCGAGAAGGAATGTTCCCTGTATGATGTAGGACAGCGGGTCTCCAAGGACGAGCCCCAGGACCACCGTTGTCAGGATATAGCTGAGTGGGATTCTCCATTCAATAAATTTCATGGCTATCAGCACGAGCCCCGTGAGGATTATAAGAATCGGGGACACGTCTGTCAGGAATCCTGCACCGTTTTCATAGAGCAGATCCGAAAACCCGCTTGCAATAGGGACGGAGCCTGGGAGCATGTCCTGAGTCCAGGCGAGGCTGAGGAATACCCAGGCAGCAAGGCTCGGGTGGAACATGTAGGACCCCATTCCCCCAAAAGCGTGTTTTCCTACCCCTACGGCAAATGCCCCTCCGATAAAGACCATCCAGGCAGGAAGGGTCGGAGGACAGATCAGGGCAAGTAAAAGCCCGAGGTATATGGCATTTCCGTCTGCAATCGTCAGTTTCTGTTTAAATGCAGTCTGAATCACAAATTCAATTCCGACCGCCCCTATGATTGCCGCGAGAATGTTCACAATAGCCGGCGCGCCGAATAAGGTGAACGATGCTATTCCTACAATCAGGAGGGCCATAATCCTCCCATACATCAGGTTCTTTACCGAAACCTTAGATCTCCTGTGGGGCGGAGGAGATATTGTAAACTGTGTCATTCTGTTACCTCCGCATTTTTAGCTTCATTCATTTTCTGAAGCTGGAGTTTCGAATAACGGATCAGCTGGACAAGATGCCTCTTTGCCGGGCAGACTGCGGCACATTCTCCGCATTCAATGCAGCTTAAGGCATAGTATTCCCCGCATTTCTCGTACATCCCGCAATCCGCCATCACCGCAATCCTGCCGGGCAGCAGGTTTATCGGACAGACGTCCACGCAGCGGGCACAGTGAATGCATTCCGTTGCTTCGTCCCTGAGGACCTCGTTTTTGGTCTGGACGACAATACCTGTTGTGTTCTTGGCAATCGGCACCTCATCCGTATAAACGGCCACTCCGCCCATGGACCCGTTGATAATGATCTTGCCGGGCTCACCTTTATAGCCCCCGCAGGCCTCGATAACATCCTTTACAGGGGTTCCGAACCTGACAATGACGCTCTTCGGGGCATTTACAGCCCCGGTCACCGTAACAGCGTTTTCAAGATAGGGTTTCCCTTCGTTAATGGCGTCATATACGGCTTTTGCCGACTTTACTCCGCAAACGGTCAGATGCACGTCCGAGGGCGTATATCCGAGGGGGATGCGCCTGCCCATCACATCGGAGGCCAGGAGGTTCATCATTGTGGGTGTGTAGGTCTTTTTGCCTGCGACAAGCACGATAATGTCCGCGTCCGCATCCTCAAAGTAATAATCTGCGTGGCGTTTTCCTATGAGGGGGGCAACGGTCAGGGGCTTTCCGTCAAATTTAGCGTTCTTGAAAGCCTGGATGGATTCCTTATCATCCGCCCTGAGCACGATGGCCCCTTTTGAAATGCCTCCGGCCTCCAGCATGAGCTTAAAGCCTTCCAGGACTTTGTCAAGAAAAGGAAGGTAAGCCCTGGTTATCAGGGGGAAGGTGGCGTTCATTATCAGAGTGTCGATCCGGGCCCCGGGTTTTAAGGCAAGGTACGTCGGTTTTTCATAGTACTCGACAATTCCAGCTTCCTTTATTATTTCCATTAACCTTGAAGGGGGAGCGTTTTTTTCAGGCAGGAATTCAATGGATGCCGTGCATTCCGTGGGTTCGAGCACCACACTGAAGACCCTTTTCCCGCCGGGCCCGGGCATGTCTTCAATGGATGCCACTGTCCCGCAGTAAGGGGAATGGACGTAGGCGAGGTCGCTTCCCTCGCAGTCCCCTATCTTCTGGCCGATGATGACTTCTTCACCTTTCTTGACCAGGGGGGCACAGGCAATTCCGTCATGCTGTTTTAAGGGTAAAATTACCTTTTCAGGTAGTTTGTCCAGTTTAATTACATCACTCAAGTGAGACACCTCCCTGTTATTCCTTATCGACCTCTTCGGGCCTCGGTTTTTTCGGGTAGCTCACACCGATGCTCTTCACGGCAGCCGAATCGCCAGCCGGGTCCTCGATATAACCGATGGACTCCCAGTCGATTACTGCTTCACTGCCGTGGCAGTCTTTACAGGTCATGGGGTCAGCCATTCCCACGTCACTGCTCACGATGTTGTGGGACACCTGGTAGTAGAGTTCAACGGTCCTGAGTACCGCGTTCGGGTAATCCGCAGTTCCGTCTCCGTCGGCATCGTAGGCCTGCATTTCTTCGACCGTAACCTCCCCGTCCCCACTGGCATCCGCAGCTTTCACGTACTGTACGGGAATCGCGTCGCCTGTTGAGGAACTGGTGTTCGGGTTTGCAAGGACGTCGGCTTCAGTGCCTGCATCCCACCAGGTCCCGGTAATTTTGTTGAAGGGGGCAAGCATTACTTCACTGTCGTTCCTGCTGTCCACGCCCGGAAGGACGTCGCCGAAGTTACCGTTGGTCCAGGCAAGGACGGGCTGGAAGTCTTCTTCCCAGTATTCATCTGCCCTTTCCCCATTCTGCCAGCTAAAGGCTTTGAGGGGTTTACCACCAGGGAGTTCTCCGCCCGGAAGGGCCGGAATATGGCAGGAGGTGCAGTCAAGGAAGTCCATGTGTGAGTCCGCAAACGGTCCGTGGGAGATTCCTGCGTGACAGGCTTCATCGTCACAGCTCCTCATGGTATCGTCAAAGTGACTCTCCGGCATGTCAGGGGTATCGGAGACGTTACCGCGCCCGAACTGGTGGTCCGAGGTTATGAGGTAAGCTTCCGTATGGTGGCATTCCGCACATTCCACGCCTTCTTCTGCATGGGCGTCGTGTTCGGCATAGAATTCTTCTTCACCCCAGGCAACAGCTCGGGTGGGCACATCCTGGAGGTGGCACTGCTCGGAACAGGAGACATCACTGGGGACCCCGTTTACCGCACCGTGGAAAGCTATCAACAGAGGATAGGGGGTTAAGAAATCGGCACTGTAGATGGAGAGGCGAAGCCCGTCTTTTTGAGCAACATCGAGTGCTTCTGCCATTGCAGCCTTATTTGCGTTTTCATAATCTCCACTTGCGATTTTTTCTGCCCTTGCATCGAAGTCATAGAGGCCGGAACCTTCATGACACATCATGCAATCGACGTTAACGCCGTATTCCGTAAGTGGGCCCCCTCCCGGGTGATCCTTTCCAAATTCAGCAACCCAGGCGTCCTTTCCGGACGTTTCAAGATCAAAATTCGTGAGGGGAGACCAGCGATCCATATCAACCTGTACATGATAAGAACTATTGACTCTCTCATAGACACCGTAGTGACATACTCCGCAGACCTCGTCGGACCATTCCCCCTTTGTCATATAGTGGGTTGAAATCGCATCGTTCCCACTGTAGCCAAGGGAGGTGTATCCGACCGCGGTCATGAGGAGCAGCACTGCGACTCCCGACACCATCAGATTTAACCTATTCATAATGACCACATTCTTTATTTTTTATCTTCCATGTTGCCTGATGGGCAAAAGTTCTAATTTTCAACAACTCATCCGGATTCTGACAACTCATCCGGATTCTAACAACTCATCCGGATTC
>JAQVBP010000008.1:21993-24127 GCA_028690255.1 Methanosarcinaceae archaeon | reverse complement strand
ATTCTGGAAAAAAACAGCTGGATTCTGGAAAAAAACAGCTGGATTCTGGAAAAAAACAGGTCACATCTTTTAAAAAATAGTCGAAGTCCTGGGAAAAAGCTGTCAAAAGTTGTAAAAAAACAGAAAACGGATAATAAAAAAGAGAAAAACTTAAAAGGGGGTATAATTCGCTAGATTTATCATAAAAGCAAAATATAAAAAGCAAGGCAATCTAAAGTAACCCCGAATGAAAATCATGAATGCCAGTTATAAAGCATTTTTTGTACTGATAATCACAGCAGCGATCCTTACCGCTGGCTGCATACAGCCGGAAACTGTGGAAACGACAGACACACCGGACGGTGTCTCCCTTCCCTCCGAAGGGACCGAGCTTCAGTCTTTCCAGCAGACCCGGAGCATAATGGATACCGAAATCACCGTTAAGGTTTTTGCTTCAAACGAAAGTGAAGGCCTCAGGGTTATTAAAGAGGCGTTTGAGGAAGTGGAAAAGGTCGACTCTCTTATGAGCCCCTCAAAAGTAGAAAGCCAGCTTAATCTCCTTAACACTGAAGGGATGCTGGAGGAAGCAGACCCGGCTTTTCTTTACGTTCTGGAACGTTCCCTGTATTATTCGGAGCTCAGTGGAGGGGGCTTTGATATCACCGTAAAACCCGTGCTTGACCTCTGGGCAGAAAAATTCGGTCCCACAGGCCCGCGTACTCCCCCTACCCCTGAGGAATTGAACTTAACCCTTGAGTTCGTCAACTATTCAAAGGTCCGTATTGAGGGACGGCAGGTAAGCCTTTCTCCTGGCATGGGAATTGCTCTCGGAGGGATTGCAAAAGGGTATGCAGTTGATAAGGCGCTTGAGTCTCTACAGGCAAACGAGATTGAAAACGCCTTTGTAAACGCAGGTGGAGACGGAAAGTACATAGGGAATAAGCTGGATGCAGTGGGAGAAAAAGTGCCCTGGGTTGCCGGCCTTCAGAACCCTGAGAAAGGCGAAGAGTTCATAACCAGGATAAATGCCAGAGACGTGGCCGTGGCGACAAGCGGGAATTATGAACGTTATTTTAATGAATCCGCCAGAGTCTCTCATATCTCCGATCCAAGGACCGGCTACCCTTCGGAAGAACTTATGAGCTGCACGGTGATAGCTCCGAATGCAATCGATGCGGATGCCCTTGCGACCACAGCCTTCGTGCTCGGGGAAGAAGGGGGCCTTGAGTTGATTGAAAGCCTCGATTCCGTGGAGTGCCTGTTCATAACAAAGGACCGGCGCCTTGTTTATTCCAGCGGGTTTCAGAAATACGAGCTTGTTTGAAGAATGGTCGCCTGTTTGAAAAGGCGTTGAGCGTCTTTTTTCCAACTACTTCCTTTTCACTTACATTAGGAGAGGGGTGGGAACCTCCTGCCCCCTTTTTCTTAACTTATCCGAGATAGGCCGTGTGCAGGGTCTCGTAGATAGGGCCTTCCGGGGTCAGGGTACTTTTTTTGAGTTCTATCCTATCCACTTTCATGCTCCCTATTTTCACGTCTTTTAATTCATGGAAGGTATTCAGGAAAACTTTTTTCTGGGCCATTTTAAGGACCTTTACCCTGGCGAGTGTGGCATGGGGGGCAAATTCCCTCCTGTCCTTTTCAAATCCGAGGGGCTCCAGCACCTTTTCCACCTGAGTATGGAGTATTTTGAAATTTCCGACACTTCCAAGCCAGAGAACCCTCGGGTTTCCAGGGTTCGGAAACGCGCCCAGGCCTTCAACCCGGGCCTCGAATGGCTCACAGGTGAGGGAGTCAAGAGCTGCAGAAAGTTCAGGGACAGATGCCTCTTCCACGTCCCCAAGAAACTTTAATGTTATGTGGATTTGCTCGGGGTCAACAAGTTTCAGGTTCAGGTCCGCAAACCTGGTCTGGATTTCCGCAATCTGTTCCCTGAAAGCAGGGTCAAATTCCACTGCAATAAATGTGCGTATCATAGTTTCCACCTTACATAGTATATAAAGACGGATCTAAAAGAATATTTCCTTAACAGGATTTTTTGGGGAAATGAATTCGGGAGGCTGGAAAACAGATAGATGTCTCGAAAATATCAAATAATTTTTCCGCAGGCAGGGGAAAAAGAAAATAAAAAAGAAAATAAAAAAGAAAATAAAAA
>JAQVBP010000008.1:0-21893 GCA_028690255.1 Methanosarcinaceae archaeon | reverse complement strand
ACAGGATTTTTTGGGGAAATGAATTCGGGAGGCTGGAAAACAGATAGATGTCTCGAAAATATCAAATAATTTTTCCGCAGGCAGGGGAAAAAGAAAATAAAAAAGAAAATAAAAAAGAAAATAAAAAGGGATGCCTGTAAAATAGAAAAGAAATAATATAAAAAGTACCAACACGAAAAAATAAACAGAGAAAAAGGAAATACGAAAAACTAAGGGAACAAATGAGCCTGTACGGAACATGTATAAAAAGCAGTTATAATGTATTAAGTATAATATTATAATGACCCTTCAATAAATTCCTGCATAATGTTAAACCCGGTCCATTACCTGAAAAGCCAGGATTTCTTTAGGTTAAAGGGAAAGTTTAAGAAATGAGGGTGTAAAACTTAAATGGACATGGGAAATAAGTGAGAAAGTAGGAAGAGAATAAGCTGGGAAGAGTTTGCCTGAGAAAAACAAGGGGTAAAGGATCTGATGGACAGAGCACGTGTCATTGCAGAGAATGCGGCCCGAATAGCCGAAGAGTTAGGGGCAAGCGCGATAATGGTTGCAGGGGATCTCAATTTTGAGGGAATCCGGACAGAGGTCCCCATATTTTATACCTCCATCCGCCCGAAGAGCCTTATAGATCACCTGGTCTCAGTGGCGAAGGAAGGAAAAGGAAATGTAAAAGAGCTTATGGGCCAGCTCAGCCAGGAGGCTTCTGGCAATGTCGAACACCTGCAAAACGCCGCTGCCATTGAATACGTGCTCGGAGAATTTGACTCGGGGGTAGTTGTGGGGGTCATCGAGGCAAAAGACTCGAGTTCCATAATCGTGCATTCTCTTGCGGAAAACCCTATGATCAAAGCCATGAAGGAATGCGAAGAAAGGGTCAGGCCCGAGGTCGTAAACGCGGTCCTGAAAATCGCCTTTGATATCGCAATTGCCGGCAGGGAAGGTAAAAAAGTAGGGGCAGCCTTTGTAATCGGGGATTCCGAAGAGGTCATGAAACGTTCTCACCAGATGATCCTTAATCCCTATGCGGGCCAGGCCGAAGCCGACCGGAACATCCTTGACAGAAAAAACTGGGAATCCGTAAAGGAATTTGCCCAGCTTGACGGGATTTTCTTGCTGGACGAAGTGGGTATGATCCATGCGGCCGGACGTTATCTGGATGTGGACGCAAAAAGTGTGGATATTGAAAAAGGTCTTGGAGGAAGACACGTTTCCGCCGCTGCAATCACAAGGGATACAGTTGCTATTGCGGTTACGGTCTCGGAGTCCGGGGGAGTCCTCAGAATATATAAGGACGGAAAAGAACGCATCTGTATAGAGTCCATAATACCCTGTACACGGTATATATAATACAACGGGACACCAAAACACCGGCCTTCGGGACGGCAGAAAACGGAGGGCTTGTTCTGAACGAAATGTATAAAAAACGACAATGTTGGTCTGTTAAAAAAGGCACAAAATATGAAAGTACTCAGCATTTTCATGCTAAATGAAGTCCCTATTCTACATTCATGCCATATTTAAAAAATTCAAGAGAATCCGACACCATGAGAAGGCATATCCTTTACATCCCTTTCACTCTGAAATTCCTGCTCCTCCTTATAATAGTCCTGGCCTTCGGGCTCAGTTCTCTTTTTCTGGGAATTATCATCTCTACCTTTATGAAAATCGGTTTCTCTGCGGGAGACGCCTTTTTAATCCTGCTCTTTTCCCTGCTGGGAAGCGGGATTAATATCCCTGTTGCGACCCTGAGGTCCGAAATCCCCGTGGTCGAAGATAGTTACGTGCGGGTTTTTGGGGTATCTTACAGGCTCCCTTTACGGAGAGTCATAAGAAACGAAACCGTGCTTGCAGTAAACGTCGGAGGGGCAATAATTCCGGTCCTGATTTCCGCCTACCTCCTCACAAAATTTCCCCTTTCTCTCCCCGTTGCGGGCCTTGGAGTATTTATTGTTTCGGCCGTAACCTATGCGGTCGCAAGGCCCATAAAGGGCATAGGGATAGCCACACCGGCCCTTCTTCCTCCCCTTACAGCAGCCCTTTCCGCAATCATCCTGACCTCTCTGTTCGAAATTCCTCCGGGCTGCGGGGTCGACCAGTGCCTTTTCGTTACGGCTTACACCGGAGGGGTGCTTGGAACCCTTATAGGAGCCGACCTCCTGAACCTGCACAGGATCAAAAACCTGGGGGCTCCGGTCGCAAGTATCGGGGGGGCCGGGACCTTCGACGGGATTTTCTTAAGCGGGTTTATTGCCCTGCTCCTGATCTAAAGCCAGAGAGGGGTCTATATGAATCGAAAAATGACCTTTTTGACCGCAGGCTTCCTTTAACCTCTGTTCCACATTCTTTGAGATTTCATGGGCATCCACTATGTTCAGCAAGCTGTCCACCACTATATGGACATCCACGGCCATGGCGTTTCCGATTTTCCGGGTTTTCAGGGCATGGAAACCCAGCACACCTTGCGTGGACCGTATAAGTTCCTCTATCTCTGCGCAGGTCTCGGAGGGGAGGGAAGCTTCGAGCAGTTCGTTTATGTTTTTATAGAAGATCTCGGCCGCTACCTTGAAGATAAAGAAACTCAGGAGAACGGCAGCCAGGGGGTCGAGCACGGCCCACCTGCCCCCAAGCAGGATCGCTCCTCCGGTCCCGAGCATGGTTCCCACCGAAGAAAAAGCATCCGAACGCTGGTGCCAGGCGTTTGCGGCCATGGCATCGCTCTCAAGTTTCCGGGCAGCTTTTATAGTGTAACGGTAC
Organism: Methanosarcinaceae archaeon; assembly: GCA_028690255.1. GTDB lineage: Archaea > Halobacteriota > Methanosarcinia > Methanosarcinales > Methanosarcinaceae > JAQVBP01. Next base: position 19,139 of record JAQVBP010000008.1, on the reverse strand, counting down.
ATGCTTTCCTTTGTGCCCACCGAAAGCACGGCCGCCGCAAAAGCAATCCAGCCCGGGACTGCCAGGGACTGGCCCCCTGCAACCGCAAGCACCTGCTGAAGCCCTGCCCGGAATATTCCACAGCCTACCACGAAAAGCATCACCCCAATAAAAACCGCAGCCAGGGTCTCTACCTTGCCGTGCCCGTAATTGTGGGTGCTGTCTTCGGGCTTTTCCGAAACCTGGAAACCGACGATTACCGCAATGTCGGTCATCAGGTCCGAAAGAGAATGGACCGCATCGGCAACCATTGCGGAACTGTTGCCCAGGATCCCTGCCGTAAACTTGAAAATTGTCAGGAAAATGTTCACAAACATTGCCAGTTTTGTTACCCGGACTGCCTGGTCAAACCTGGAATTATCAGCAACGTCCGAAGAATTCGAATTGAGATATACATTCTGGATAACGCTTCTCATAATTTCTCAGTAAAAACGTATTTTAATTATTGATGCATCTTGATTTTGAGGAAGTGAGGGGTAAGCTCACAAAGCATATATGTTTTACCCGGGAGCGGGCTTCACATATCCAAAACGGCATTGAGAACCCGGAAAGAACGGATCTTGTTAAAATAAATTATAATCAATGAAGGGGGGTAAGAAAAAAAGAAGAAAGAAGAAATGCGCACCAAAAAATTAATATCTGGCAGCAGAATCCTCCTTTCTCTAAAACCTGAGCCTTCAGGCGAGGTTTTTAGGATAATGGGGTAGGTCACTTTCTTCTTACAAAGCCCGCAGCAAGGCCCAATACCCCGGCCAGCAGTCCGAACCCGGGAGCTTCCTTTTCTCCTGCATTATTTTCCTCTGCATCTTCTTCAGAACTGGTTTCAGACCCGGGACTGTCCGTTGCCCTGCTGATTGCTTTGGAAGCAGTCTCTTTTTCGGCAGAATCACTATTATCCGGCTGCAAATTTACTGGAGCCTCAACTTTTCCGGTGCTTTCGTCTGCTTGTGCTTCCGCTTCTATTTCTTCTTCCGGGGCTTCCACTACCACGTCCGTACCCGGATAAATTACATACCCGTCGCCGTAACGACTTTTATTCTTGTCAGAGGCCTGGAAGTACCATTTATCCGTAAAGTAGGTTTTATCGTCCATTTTAATGGTGATCATGTCCTTATTTTTAAGGACAAGCCGATCTTTGTTGGCTTCCTTCACTTCGAAGCCGTTGAACTCATCATTATTCTCGATTACCAGCACACTGTCTTTGTCAACAAGCCAGGTATACTTGAAAACCGCAAGGGAATCAACCTGGCCCTGAAACACGGAGTCGACATAGGTAATGAAGTAAAGCTGGTCATCACTGTTTCCAATATCGGCCGTGCCTGCAAAAATCCGGTCTGCAACCGGGCCTGCGGCATTGACGATTGCTGATTCCAGTTCCTTTCCGTCCTTTTCAAGAGAGAACCAGACCTTGTCTCCTTCGACATCCACCTGCTGTACGCTTAGGTTATAGCCTTTTCCAATGTTCCAGACCTCTCCTGTTTTGAGGCATTTCTCATCACTTCCCCCCTGCTTGAAGACGAGGGGGGCAATCTGAGTGGAATCGTTTTCAATAGCTATATAAGGGGTCCCGAACCAGGCAAGGGTGTGATAGAAGGGGTCCTTAACATCCTCGGGAAGCGTGGCAGCATTCAGGCCAAGCTTGGAGGCAATCTTCTGTTTGGTAGGATAGGGGACGGTGGTGTAGACGAGTTCTTCATCGTCTATGACATTGTTGCCGGAGTTTCCTATTCCAAGAGGTCCATGACTGCTGTCCTTTTCAACATAGGAGAGGTTTTCCCCCCAGCTGCAATTAATAAATTGTGCATGTTTGTTTATGGGGTAACAGAACCCATCAAAGGACATTGCATTCCAGAAAAAACCTGTGGAAGGTGTGGTGTCCGTCTCAAGAGGAAGGCCCCGGAGTCTGTGGGTTCCGGGACTGCAAATGTCCTTGGCAGGATAAAGGACATATCCTTTTTTGTAACGGCTTTTATTTTTATCAGAGGCCTGGAAGTACCATTTATCCGTAAAATAGGTTTTATCATCCATTTTAATGGTGATCATGTCCTTATTTTTAAGGACAAGCCGATCTTTGTTGGCTTCCTTCACTTCGAAGCCGTTGAACTCATCATTATTCTCGATTATCAGTGCACTGTCTTTATCAACAAGCCATGTATACTTGAAAACCGCAAGGGAATCAACCTGGCCCTGAAACACGGAGTCGACATAGGTAATGAAGTAAAGCTGGTCATCACTGTTTCCAATATCGGCCGTGCCTGCAAAAATCCGGTCTGCAACCGGGCCTGCGGCATTGACGATTGCTGATTCCAGTTCCTTTCCGTCCTTTTCAAGAGAGAACCAGACCTTGTCTCCTTCGACATCCACCTGCTGTACGCTTAGGTTATAGCCTTTTCCAATGTTCCAGACCTCTCCTGTTTTGAGGCATTTCTCATCACTTCCCCCCTGCTTGAAGACGAGGGGGGCAATCTGAGTGGAATCGTTTTCAATAGCTATATAAGGGGTCCCGAACCAGGCAAGGGTGTGATAGAAGGGGTCCTTAACATCCTCGGGAAGCGTGGCAGCATTCAGGCCAAGCTTGGAGGCAATCTTCTGTTTGGTAGGATAGGGGACGGTGGTGTAGACGAGTTCTTCATCGTCTATGACATTGTTGCCGGAGTTTCCTATTCCAAGAGGTCCATGACTGCTGCCCGGCTTTTCAACATAGGAGAGGTTTTCTCCCCAGCTGAGATTAATAAAATTTGCATGTTTGTTTACAGGATAACAGAACCCATCAAAGGATCTGGCGTCCCAGACAAACCCGGTTGGAGGTGTGGTATCCGTCTCAAGAGGGATTCCACGACAAACTGCCGCTAAACCTGCCGGATTTATTAACAAAAAAATTATAAAAGTTATTGCTGGTACATATAAAAATTGTAGTATTTTTTCTTTCAAAGAACCACCCATTTATTTCTATAATTCAGATTTTTTATAGTCTGACATTATTTGTTCATCGTATAAATTAATAACATAAAATCAATAAATTGTAACAACTAATAGAAAATTATATTAAATAAACTTTACGAAAATCAACTAGTATTAAAAAAAATAGCGGTAAACAGTTTGTCTCAAAACTCGGACACGTTCTACAATTGGGATAAAATAGTTCCTTTTTAAGTTAATTAAGGTCGGGAATCTTGGAACGTGAACTGTTTATATTTATTTAATATGCAGCAGATTTTCCAATTTAGGACTTACGCAGTTGAACAAAAAAACCAGTGGCATGAAGTATCAATCTGTCTAAAGCACAATATTCATGAAAAGCTCTCATGTGCCTGGTTTAACATCTCAAGTGTGTAACTCATACCAATTGTATTATTCAGATTGATTTTGATACCGCTTGAGTAGGCAATAACATTTAATAAATTGTCATAATGATAAAACCACTGATAAACCGAGACTCAATATTCGCAGGGTGTCTTTAAAAAAACATTTCGCTAGCTATCGGTTTTGAATGATATCTATATAAAATATAGTAGGTAAAATAGTTATTGAACCTTTATTTGGAAAGTGAGAAAAGGGGGGTGAAATATTTTAAGGGGAAGCCTGGACAAAATATTCAGCCCTGCACCCTGAACCTGAGCAGAGCTGCGATTCCGCCAAGCTTGTGGAGCTGCACCCCGGGTTCGAACTCGGTGCTGAAGACCACTACTTTTCCCTGGGCCTGTTCGACCTCCCTGAGCAGATGATCGATATTTCCTTTTTCACGCCCGTCGCGAAGGGTCTCGTCTGCGACCAGCAAAGTCTCCACGGCTCCGAAGTCAAGCGCATTTTTAACGTCCGCAAAGCCGTATGCGGCTTTTCCGCTCACAGCAATTTCCTTGAGCAGCGCTTCCATGAGGATTGATTCCCGGGCAATTCTGGACTCCTGCATGATCCGGTCCACGGCTCCCCGCTTGAGTACTTCCTGAAAACCGGTCCTCCCGATCATGGAGGTGTCCTCGGTCAGGGCCTTTGAAGCCATATCGGGCTCCACGTCCCGGAAGTATTTCATGAAATCGTCCTTGGTAAACCCGGGGCCTGCGACCACGATGGAGGCGTCTTCCGGGACCGCGTGTCTGAGCTGCTCCACGATCTCCTTAAAGAAATCCGCCCTGAGCCCGGTCTCGCGTTTTCCCGAGGACTGGTGGATATGGGAATAGATCTCGATCCCGTAGTGGTGTACGAAACCGATATCCGCGTCTCCTTCCTCGACCCCCACCAGGACGACTCTCGGTCGCTTCGAGCTCTCCACGGCCTCTTCGATCCTTTCAAGCTGGTCATTTTTCCATCGATCCTTGGTCACAGAGAGGTTCGTTCCGATTTCGATATTCAGGGTATGGAAGGCTCCGGCGTCCATCCCGTGTTCGATGGGCCCGTGGATGCGCAGGCGGTTGGCAAACTTATGAAACTCCATGTCCTCGACCCTGATCCCCAGGCGGACCGTCTTTTTCTCAACCTTTTCAGGCCGGAGTTTGTCGGTTGCCGCGTCGGCTTTTCGCTTGGTCAGGGCAAAGACCAGGTCCCCTTTTTCAACGATGTACTTCAGGTGCCAGAGGTCGTCCAGGGTCTCAGCCGTGACCGCGATTTCTCCTGATCGGCCTTTCAGGGAACGCTTTGTGACTCTCATCCTTTTTTCTCCTTTCTTTATGTTTCGTCCGGTCTGACTTCTGGTAATTCTTCCCCGAACTCTTCTTCCTCAGACTCTTCTTCCCCGGACTCTTCTTCCCCGAACTCCTCTTCCCCGGACTCTTCTTCCCCGGACTCTTCTTCCCCGGACTCTTCTTCCCCGGACTCTTCTTCCCCGGACTCTTTTTCTACTGGCTGGGCTTCTGACACTTTTCCAGCCCAGGCCCGTTTTTCGGGTTTCTCACTTTTAAGGTCCGATTCCCCGGCAGGCATCATCATGGCGATCCGGTCCGGAGATGCAATCTGCTTTACGAAACGCGGATCTTTTAATTCGTCCGTATATATCCTGTATATTTTTTTGGAAGTGTCGTTCTGGTTGAACTTTCCGGGTACTATCTCAAGGATATGGTCCCCGTGTTTCCGGATGGCGGATGCCGGCCCCCCTATTACCCGGGTTTCGCCTTTAAGCTCAAGCCCTATTGCGATTCCAAGGGGTACATCCCTGTAGTAGGTGCGCTCCCCCCGGATTACAAAGGCGCCTTTTTTCAGGTATTCTCCGGACTCCGGGGTCTTTGTGACCTGCTCGGGCCGGATACTGTAGCAGTCCCCGCTGAAGTGTCCGGCTTTCCAGAGGCTTGAGTAGGAGACCGCAAACCGGGCTGCTTCCTGCAAAGTGCTTTCGGGAACTTCTTTTCCCCCGGTCTTGATGACCGTCAGGGGAGCTCCCGGAGTCTGGGTATGGAAAACAAGGTCCCGCTTTTCCAGATACTTTTTGAAAATCTCTTCGTTCGTATCCGCGTCCCGGCCGCCCACGACAAAGAAGCCGTCCGAGGACACAAACCATCTGAACCTGTCAAACCAGTGTTTTTTCCGGCGGGCCAGGAGTTTTCTCCCCGATTTTGCCTTTGCGGCCGGTTTTTTCTCAAGGGCCTTTTTCGTGTCCTCGATAGCTCTGAGGGCTCCTGCTTTCTTTTTGCTGAGTTTCTTGACTTTCTCATAGTAGACCTGGGCGTTCTGGGGGACGGTCTTCCGTATATCAAGGTTGGCAGTCAGTCCGTCAAGGTCCGCCTGGATGGAGGCGGTTTTAGGGTCGATGTTCACGATCTTTTTGGCTGCAGGCAGGGTTTTTCTGGCCTGCTTGAGGATGGAACGGATTTCGTCCCAGGAGTAGCCCTTTTCCCGGGCCCCGTTCAGTATAGTAAAGAGTTCTTCTATTTCCTGATAGTTGGCATAGACGCTTTCCGCAAGGGCCGTACTTTTCTCTATTTCCTTTTCGAAGTTGGCGATTGCCTCTTCCTGCTGGAGCAGCCTGCGCTCAAAGACGTTGAGGGTTTTTTCCTTCTTTACGGCCTGCTTTTCTTCCTCGACCTGCTCCAGGCTCTTTTTCCCGAAGAACTCGTCAAGGGCTGTGTTAAAGGAGTCGAAGTATTCCTTTTCGAATTCGGAGTAACGGGTAAGGTCAAAGGGCACGACATCGAAGGCTTCGACCTTTCCGTTTATTTCTTTTTTAATGTGCTGGGGCCTCAGGCCCGAAACCGGGGCCTGAATCGGAGTTTCGGCTTCAATCCCTTCGGTTCCAACCACTTCAGCTTCAACTGTTTCAGCTTCAACTGTTTCAGCTTCAACTGTTTCAGCTTCAACTGTTTCAGCTTCAACTGTTTCAGCTTCAGCCTCTTCGGCATTTTCCCTGGCTTTTTCTCTGGCTTCTTCCAGGGCCTTTTCCTTCATTGCCGTCAGTGGAGAAAACAGGTCCCGCATGGCGGCCGAGAGCAGGACCGCGTCCTCTTCCGTGGCCTCCTTCGCAGGTTTTGCTTTGTCGATTCCCGCCCTTGAACAGGCTTCTTCCGCAAGTACCCCTCCGAGGTTAAAGCCTGTCGCAATGGTCCTTACAATGTCGGCCGTGGATTTTCCCAGCGCTTCCATCAAATCCGGAACCCCGGCGTCCACGGGGCTTAACTGGGCCTCGGGGAGCTCGTAGATTTCCCCGCTTCTGATTCTTCGGCCCTTCAGGGTTACGGGCTTCATGGGAAGAATGATTTTATTATCGGAGTCCACAAGTACTATATTTCCTCTGGCAAAGAGCTCGATTATGAGTGTGCTCTGAACGTCCGCCCGCAAAATCCCTATTTTCACGATCCTGTCAAAGTCGTGCTGCTCGACCGAGGTGATCCGGCCCCCGAACAGATATTTCCTGAGGAGCATTGGAAAGGCCTGGGGAAGCGTCGGGCTCGGTCTGAGGTGTTTACTCATGTGGAGGCGTTTTCCGGCCTCAATCACCAGGTTGTCCCGGCCTTTTTTGAAAATATAAAGATTGATCCTGATTTCCTCCCCGCCGGGCTGGTAGATCTTCCCGATTTTTGAGTCGACGATGGACTTCGGACCGGCCGCAAGTTCCGCAACGACTGCGGCAACGTCGGCACTTGACATATCCTGTTTCATGAAGTGAATATAATAGAGGAGGTCCGTATAAGTCTTATTGCCCGAGGTCACCCATAGTTTCCCGAGTTGCGCTTCCCGAGTTGCGCTTCGGGATCACAGGAAATCGAAGATTTCCTGGGAGTTGCGATGTAATCGCAACAGCACGCGGTCCGTTTCGCTCGCTCCGCTCACTCAAGCGGACTATTTGGTTGCTTTGGTATTTGGAAAGTGGAGTTTACAGGCCGCTGCGGTTATTTGGAAAGTTGACTTTTCAAACTGCTTGTGATTATCTGGATATTTCAGGAAATTATTCCGGGGCCGGAAAGGAGTGATGAAATGATAAATGAAAAAACGGGCCGCCGGAAATGGCGTATTTTCCGGCTGGCTTGTCCCGCAGCTGCGCTGCGGCCTTTTCGTGACGTGGGTACAAAAGACGAGATGCAAATAAACCGACAGCTGGAGTGAACCGGATTTTTTGAAACGCGGCTGCATTTGAAGTGTCTCGAAGTCTTAACAGAAACAGCGGCCCTAATCTTCTTTGTCCGTTAACAGGCCCCCGGACTTCATGGTCTGGTTATATTAACAAACGTTCAATAGAAGCCTTTCTACGGCCTCTAGAAAAGTATAATATAATACATCCCCTCTTCAAAAAGCCGGGCTGCAATCAAAAACTACCATACAATTTTCAGAAATTATCAAATAGCCAAAAGTAAAATATCATCTGCACTATTATAAGAAACTCCTGTAATCAAAATCCCCCAATAAACCCAACCGACTAAAAAACCATGAACGACCGAACCATACGCTTCATAAAATCCCGTTTTCAGGATTATTATAAAACCGCTCCCATAGCCCTTCCGGACCACCTGCCGCACCGGGAATGGGCCTTTATTCTCTATGATGATATGCCGGAGAAGTTTATGCGGAGGCACAAGGCCTTCGGCTCTGCCGGCGAAGCTCTTGATTACCTGGCTGCAATGGCTCCTGCACACGTTTATTCCTCGACGGCTTACTACGAGTACCCGAGCGCCAGGAAGATGATAGATAAAAACTGGCTCGGAGCCGAGCTCATTTTCGACCTGGACGCAGACCACCTGCCGGGGGCCCCCAATAGCTATGCCGATATGCTCGAACACGTCAGGAAGGAGACTCTCAAGCTGCTTGACTTTTTGCTTGACGACTTCGGGTTTTCGGAAGATGAACTCGAACTTGTGTTTTCGGGAGGGCGAGGCTACCACTTCCATGTCCGAAGCCCGAAGGTCCTCGGGCTTGACAGTTCGGAGCGGAGGGAGATCGTAAACTACATAAGCGGGAGGGACCTGGATTTCAGGTACTTTTTCAAGGACGTTGCAATGGACGGGGACTTCGGGTCCGGCTCGAAGAGTTATATGGGGCAAAAGAACGTGCCTGTGAAGTGTACGCTTGTGGGGTACGAATCAGGCTGGGGGAAGAGGATTGCCCGGTATCTTACGGATTATATGAGAGGGGAGACTGAGAAGAGATACAAGAAAGACATGTTTCCCGAACTTCGTCAAAACGAGGATATAGGGGAGAGCAAGGTCAAAAAAATTATCAAGATCGCGCAGAACGAAGGGGCCCTTGAAGACATCCTGCAGCAGGGCAGGCTGGACTTTGACGTGCGAAACTTTAAGGAAATTGCGGAATATTTTATGCAGGAATCAAAGGATAATTTTACGACCCGTTTCGGGGCAAGTGTTGATGAACCCGTTACAGGAGACATCAAACGTTTGATCAGGGTGCCCGGGTCCCTGCATGGGGGCTCGGGGATGCAGGTGAAAAAGCTTGAGCTGTCGGAGCTTGAAGGGTTCCGTCCCCTGGAAGATGCCGTTGTGTTTGGGGAGGTGCCGGTGAAGCTTACGGTCTCAAAACCTTTTTCAGTGCAGTTGAAGGGTAAGGATTTAAGGGTAGAAGAAGGAATACAGGAAGTTCCGGAGTATGCAGCCGTGTATCTGATGTGCCGAGGGGTGGCCGAATATGGACAGTGATGAAATCAGTAAGATTCTTGCCAGGGAAAACAGCCAGAGTCTTAATCAGGTTCCGGCGGATTTCTACCAGGAGGCCGCAAAGTATGTCCGGAAACTCGAAACAGAAATTTTGAAAATCAACAACCGCCGCTCCTCCGAATCAAAACTGCTTGAAGACGAGGCCGAAAGGGCGGTTTCCGACCTTGAGACTCTCTTCATGAAACGGATCAAAAAGGTCGTCATCAGGGCAAAGAACCAGGCTCAGGCCCGTTCGGAAAGGCCGATTGCAAAGGATCTGGAAAAAATGTTGCCTGTAGAAAAGCGGCTCTATGAGCTGGTGCTTGAAGGAATCGAGGCCGCGAAAACCGAGATGCTCGGGCCTGTCCTGAACCCTGAAAGCGCAGAGCAACCGGTTTCCTGGCCTCAGCCTGCGGGTAACACTAAAGAGGGCCGGAGCCAAAATCAGCCCCCTTTAAGGAGTCAGGACCTGTTTCAGGATCAAAATCCCTTCCGGAACCAGACCCTTTCCAAGGGCCAGGCCCGGAGCCCGCAACCCGGGAAGAGAGATACCGGAGAGGGCACAGGAATCGGGAATGCCGAAAAAACCGGAAGAGCCGAAAAACCAGGGGCCGCCGAAAAAACCGGAAGAGCGACAGGAACCGGAAGGGCCGAAACTGTTAAAACCAGGGAAAATGTAGAGGTTGTATCTGGCAAAAATGATATAAGCAAAGACTTCGTACTCGTTCGAATATTGAAAGACCTTCCTACCTTCACGGGCGCAGATGGCCGGAATTACACGGTAAAAACCGAAGACGTTGTAGTCCTGCCGCAGATGAATGCTACAGTCCTCCTGAAGCGAAAGGCGGCAATGTTAATTTCCTGACAATGCGGGAAACAGTCATAAGGATTGCGGGGGGCTGTTCTGGAGCTCTATGCCTGCGGCTGGATAGGTGTTTCGCAATATATTAGTTATATATATGGGTAGCTCTATCTGTGTAGCTGAATCAGCGTATTCGCTTCTTCCGGAGATTAGCCGGAAGAGAGGATTTACGTCGGAAAGGTTCGAAATTTACCAATCAGATTCATCAAATCAAGGGCTTCCCGATCAGACCTTCCCAGGATTAAAAGAAAGCCAGAGATTCACTATGCCTGCATGGCATATTGTAGTATATTAAATATTGAAGGCCTTTCCTGAAGATCTCAGGACCTAAAGCCGGGCCTGTAGGCTGCGGAACCTGCGGGGTGTCGGCCAGATATATCAAAAATAAACATGATATTCTTCGAATAACATGTACAAAATATGAATTACACAATTTTCATGCTAAATCATAATATAATTAAAGGTGTAGAAAATGAAGATTCCAAAGAAATTCAGGACCTACTGTCCCTTCTGCAAGACCCACACCGAGCACGTGGCAGAAAGGGTTAAGAAAGGAAAAGCTTCCTCCCTGACTCATATTGCAAGGCAGAAGAAGAGACAGACCGGAATCGGGAACAGCGGAAAGTTCTCCAAGGTTCCTGGTGGAGACAAACCCACAAAGCGCGTTGCACTCAGGTACCGCTGCAGCGTATGCAAGAAAGCCCATCAGAGACCCTGTTTCCGGGCAAAAAAATTCGAATTCAAGGAGTGATAAAACGTGAACAAGTACATCCAGAGGCCAAAGAGCAGGTTCCTGCGCGTAAAGTGCAACGACTGTGAAAACGAGCAGATTATTTTCGGAAGCGCAAGCCGCAGGATCACCTGTGTCGTGTGCGGAAGGACCCTTGCAGAGTCTACCGGCGGAAAATCCACAATTACCACCCACATTCTTGAAGTACTTGAATAAGTACTTCCGGTAAAGTGGAACGGACTAACAAGCATAAGAAAGAGGAAGTGGTACGAATGGGAAACGATTACTGGCCCGAAATCGGGGAGTTTGTAGTATGCTCAGTAAAGAACGTAACTGATTTCGGAGCCTACGTCGAGCTTGAAGAATTCGGAGGAAAGGAAGGTTTTATCCACATCTCCGAGATCAAAGCAGGCTGGGTGAAATACGTCAGGGACTATGTAAGGGAGGGACAGAAAATCGTCTGTAAGGTCCTGAACGTGGACACCTCCCGCGGCCACATAGATATTTCCTTAAAAGACGTAAACGAACACCAGCGGCGCGCCAAAATCCAGGAATGGAAGAACGAACAGAAAGCCGATAAATGGCTCCAGTTCGTGGCTGAAGAGACCGGGACCGACAACGAGACCATGGTAGCCCTCCATAACAAGCTCTACACCGAGTTCGGGAGCGGCTACGCAGCTTTTGAGGAAGCCTCAGTCGAAGGGGAAAGGGCTTTTACGGCTCTGAAATTCAACGAAAAGATAGTCGAGAGCATCGTAAAGATTGCGACCGAGAACATCAAGCTCCCCTTCGTGGACATCGCAGGCTACGTGGATCTTACAAGTGACCTTCCAAACGGCATCGAGACCATAAAAGAAGCCCTTACCGCCGCGGACAGCATTGCGGATGTTGACGGAAAGGACGTCAGGCTTGAGGTAAGCTACACCGGAGCCCCGAGGTATCGGATAAAGGTTATTGCCCCGGATTACAAGAAGGCAGAAGCCGTGCTTAAGAAATCCGCCCAGGCAGCAATTGATACAATTTCGGCCCTCGGAGGGTCCGGGATCTTCAAGAGACATATAGACTCCGAAAAGGCGTGATGCTTTTTGGGATCTAAAATCCGAAGATGCAAGGAGTGCGGCAGGTATACCCTCAAGGAACTTTGTCCGGTTTGCGGGGGAATAATTGTTCCTGCTCACCCTGCTCGTTTTTCTCCTGCTGATCCATACGGCAGGTATCGCAGACTGGCAAAAAAAGGGAATTAATTTTATTTTTCAGGAATTTCTCATTCAGGAATTTCTCATTCAGGAATTTCTCATTCAGGAATTTCTCATTCAGGAATTTCTCATTCAGGAATTTCTCATTCAGAATTTTTCATTCAGGGACTAACCATGCAAAAAAAGTGAAGAAGGGATACTGATGCAGGAAAGTACGCTTATCCGTATGAAAGAAGAATTAGAACTTGAAAATCCTATCATGATTGTCGGGCTTCCCGGTGTGGGTCTTGTAGGTAAACTGGTAGCGGAACACCTGGTAGATGAACTGGATGCTGAAAAGATTTTTGAAGTCTATTCCCCTCATTTTCCTCCCCAGGTCCTGGTAAACGAGGACTGTACGGTCAGGCCGGTCAGCAATTCCATTTATCTGGGAAAAGCAAATAAGCGTGACGTGATCTTCCTTGTGGGGGACCACCAGAGCACGACTTCTCAGGGCCACTATGAACTCTGTACCCTTTACCTTAAACTCGCAGCTGAACTCGAGGTCTCCAGGATCTATACTCTTGGGGGCTACCCGACCGGCAAACTGGTCCATGAGGAGTTGGTCCTTGGAGTGGGCAACAGCCTTGACCTGATCGAAGAGATGAAGAATTACGGTGTCGAGTTCCGAGAATCCGAGCCAAGCGGCGGGATCGTCGGGGCATCGGGCTTGCTTGTGGCCTTCAGTCGTTTAAAGGATATCGACGCGGTCTGTCTGATGGGCATGACTCCGGGCTACCTGATGGACCCGAAAAGTGCTCAGAACCTCCTGGGATTGGTCTGCAGGATCCTTGAGATTGAGGTTGACACGGCTTCTCTTGAGAAAAAGGTAGAAGAGATGGAAAGCGTTGTGGAAAAATTGAAAGAAAAGGAAGAGATGCAGAAATCTTCAGCTGCAAGGCCCTCGGAAGAAGATCTGCGCTATATTGGTTGAAACCTGGTTTTTTGAAATTATTCCTGATGGTAATTCCTGATGGTAATTCCTGATGGTAATTCCTGATGGTAATTCCTGATGGTAATTCCTGATGGTAATTCCTGATAACGACTACAGGTAACATCCTGAAAAGCTCCTGGAAAAAGTTCCTGACAAAGGAGCCTCCTTTATGAAAATTAATGCAGACCTCCACCTCCACTCAAAGTATTCAATGGCCTGTTCCAGAAAAATGGAACTTTCCACCATTGCCCGGGAAGCCTCAAAAAAAGGAATGGATCTGATAGGCACCGGAGATTGTGTCCACCCGAAGTGGCTTGCCGGGATAAAGGCGGCCGCACAATCCGATGAGGAAATCAGAATAGGGAATACTTTTTTTATACCAACGACCGAAATAGAGGACAAAAAGCGGGTCCATCATCTCCTGATTCTCCCTTCGATTTCAAAAGCCGAGGAGCTGGCCGAGCGTCTGGGTAGATTCGGGGATCTGGCCGCCGACGGCCGCCCGACCGTGGCTCTGGAAGGCGTTGAACTTGCGGAAATTGCAATGGATCTCGGGGCTTTGATTGGTCCCTGCCACGCCTTTACCCCCTGGACGGCCCTTTATGCCTATCACGATTCTCTTGAAAGCTGCTATGGGGACATGACTGACTATGTTTCTTTTCTGGAACTTGGCCTGAGTGCTGACAGCGACTATGCCGATCGCATAGGGGAACTTCAGCACCTGACTTTTTTATCCAACTCCGACGCTCATTCCCCCTGGACTAACAAACTGGCCAGGGAGTTCACCTGTTTCGAGGTTCCGGAAATCAGTTTCGAGGGCCTGGAGAAAGCCATCCTCAGAAAAGAGGGCTATGGCCCGACTCTGAATGTCGGGTTTTTCCCGCAGGAGGGGAAGTACAACCTCTCAGCCTGCATCAAGTGTTTTACCTATTATTCTCTTGGGGATGCGACAGCCTGTGGCTGGCACTGTCCGGACTGCGGGGGCCGGATTAAGAAAGGGGTGGCCGACCGGGTGGCCGAACTTGCGGATTTTGAGGAACCCAGGCATCCGGAACACCGGCCCCCCTACATGCACCTGATTCCGCTTTCGGAAATCATCCAGATGACCCTGGGGCACGCGAGCATCCGGACCAAAGGTGTGCAGACGGCCTGGAATGCTCTTATCGAGCGTTTCGGAAATGAGGTCGAGGCCCTGGTCTACGCAGAACCTTCTGAACTCGGGATCGTGGACGAGCGGATTGTCCGGGCGATTCTGGCCTTCCGGGAAGGAGACGTCAGTATCCAGCCGGGCGGAGGCGGGCAGTATGGCTGGGTCGAACTGCCGGAACACCTGAAACCGGGGCCTGAAAAAGCAGAAATAGGAAACGGGCCAAAAAAGGGTTCAAAGAAGGAACAAATCGGAGTAGGGAAGTCCGCGGGTCAGAAGTCCCTGTTTGATTTCTGATTTTTCGTTGATTTTCGGGGATCGGTTTTTGATTACCGGTTTTTGGTTTGAGGATTCTGTTTTTTGATTGGGCCTTTTTAAGCAGAGATTTCTGCTTTTAGAATCCGGGTCCGGACTTTCAAGAATAAGGTATATAAAAGATTAAGTGTATTCAGTAAATCCTGTTTCGGAATAATTTATTCGGAAAGAGTATTTGTTAGACATTTGCATCCTCGTGCCCAGATAGCCGAGCGGTAAGGCGGTGGTCTCGAAAACCACTTCTTCCTGGAAGAGCGCAGGTTCAAATCCTGCTCTGGGCGCTTTTTACCTTTTTTAGTTATGTTTTTACAGAGGTTGAGCTCTGCTTCCGGTATTCCGGCACATGTTAAGCTGATTCCGAATATTTTGAATACGGTCGAGTTTACTGTAAAATATTTTCCTTTGCAGTACTTTACAGTAAATCATCCCTTACCGATTTTAACGGATCAGGAGTTCTGAATAAAGGAAAGTATTTTTAGGGTCTCATCGTAAAACATATCCTATTCGAAATTTATCGGCCTGGGATCCCCGGCACTAAAAAATGGAAAGGGAGGACAAAACCCATTGGTATCCACAAAAGATAAAATTCTGCAAAAATATTTCGACCGCCGCGGAAGAGGTGAAATAAACGCACATGATTTCGCGGTCCGTCTGCTTGGCTACATTTCCTTTACAGTGGCAATTCTTGCAATCCTGATGTTCCTTTACTACCGGCTCTTCATCTGAGTTTGAGAAATCAGGGGGTCAGGCCTGTTCCCTGAATGTTAGGGTTTTTTCAGGGATTTTATTTCAGAACAGGGATATTCATACAAATCATTTTTGAAAGGGCCTTATCATGCCCATTTTTCAAGCTCTTATTCCTTTTCGTCTCCCGCACAGGAGCAGGAAACGTTGCCTTTGAGAATTTCCCGCCAGTCTCCTATCACATCGTGGGTCCAGCAATCGTCTGCGCCTGCGGCTTCCCGCATGACCAGAGCAAAGATGTAAGAAAGTTCCTTGACTGTGGCTCCGGCTTCGAGAGCCCCTTTAAAATGCTTCAGAACGCAGGGTTTTGACCTGCCCTTGATCGAGAGGGCAAAGCAGATGAATTGATAGGTCTTTTCATCGATTGTCCGCTTTTCTGTATAAAGCCGGTCGATTTCGTCCAGCTTTTCGGTGAATTCCGGGAAAAACTCTTCAAGCATTCTCATGTTGCTCATTCCTTTTTCGAGGTTTTTATTGTGAGTGTTAACGGGGTTAACCTGTATAATATTATTGGGCGTTTTTGATATATAAATATATTTAAATTTATATTGGAATGTCTGTCGGGCATGTTTAAGTTCCTCCGTTTTAGGTCTCAAAGTGAACTACCTTCCTACCTGCCAGTTCCGCCAAAGTCGGAATTGTCGAGGAAGGGTTTATGTGCTGGCTGAGATAGAAAAGCAGGTGCACCTCTTAAAAAAGGAAAACCGAAGGTCTTTTTCAAAAGGATGGGACTGGAAAAAAAGAGACACATAATTCAGTATATTAATACCCCAATCAATTATATAATAATCATACAATAGTAAATTGAATTAAGCCGGGCTCTAACCGGCAAGAGGAAAGGGGTGAAAGGCTTATGGTAAAATGCGGAATTTGTGGGGGAGAAGCCCCCAAACAACCCGGTATCACCGAAGAAGGGAAATGTGACATCTGCGGCAAGAAAGTTACTCTTGCAGAAGAAGAAAAGAAAAAAAAGTGAAAAGATAATATAAAATAAGTGTCGAGATGCGGGAAAAATTCCCATTTGCTTTTCCCGCATTTTTAATTCGCTAACGGTTGTTTTCTCTTTTTTGTGGTAAACTTCTCGACAATTCCGAGTTTGAGCTCATAGGTGATGCTGAGTTTCCCGCTGGCAATCAAGCTTTTAAGGAGATTTTTGCCTGATCGGGGTGTGGACTTATCTTAGGTGGTGTAGCCGTCAGGCCTTCCGATGGGCTCTGAGGAGCTGCCGGGTTTAAGGCCGGGAATTCCATATTCAGGATCTTGTTTTTTTGGAAATTTAAGCCTCAGCCATGGCCATATATAATCGTTCTGTCCAGAATCTCAAACAATTCGTCATATAAATTATTACTACGAAAGAAAACATTAAATGTAATATTCCTTTTGATTGTTTGATTATTTGGCCAGAAAATTAATATAGATTATTTTAAAAGTAGTTTATGGGGTTCAAATAGACTTTCCGGAGCGAATTTGAACTCCCCCTTGCCCGGAGGCGTGATTATGTTCTCTTTAAAGATACTTCATGCTTGCCTGATTTGCCTCTGGTGTGAATTGAACAAATGAGGTAAAGACATGGAGAACAATGTTAAAAATAGAATCTGTTT
Organism: Methanosarcinaceae archaeon; assembly: GCA_028690255.1. Taxonomy (GTDB): domain Archaea; phylum Halobacteriota; class Methanosarcinia; order Methanosarcinales; family Methanosarcinaceae; genus JAQVBP01. The sequence goes on along the minus strand of JAQVBP010000008.1, from coordinate 2,467 downwards.
GATGCTACTCATATGTTTTAGCATTTCAACAATATCCGGTGCAAGTGCATATGAATATTCGGCAACTACCATTGAAGAATACCCGGCTTTAAATGACCTTGATCCGGGGTCAAAATGAATATTCTGACGATTCTGACTATTGTTATCTTTCATGGGGGTGTTGAATATGAATTACAAATATCTCGGAGTTATGCTATTAGTTATTATCGCGACGGCCGGTCTGGTTTTCATATCAAGCGATGATATTGGATCAGTTTCAAACCTGGGGCAAACGGAAGATCTCGTAATAAATACCCGGATACCTGCAATCACAGGACAATTTCCCTGCTACAAAGTACTTTCTGAAGACAGAGAAAAGGTAAGCAGTCCCGATATAATGGATACAAAAGATACCATCCCATCTGAAAAAGAATCTCTGGAAATTGCCAGCCAGTTCATTGAAAAACACGGAGGGCTTCCGGAAGATGCCTATTTCTATGGGGTGGAATCACTCTACCTTAAACAGATCAATAAGAGTGGTGGAGAGCCGTTTGTTGAAGCAGAGCATCCCTTAATGGTTGAAGTTACCTATAAAAGAAGTATAAATGGAATGCCTGTTGTGGGGCCCGGTGACACTATAACTATTTCACTTGGAGAAAATGGCGAAGTAACGTCTTTTTCCAAAAGCTGGAGGATATTGGAAGAAATCGGGACAAAGGAAGTGATAAGTGGAGAAGAGGCTATAGAAAAACTTAAAGCAGGTCAGATAATGAGAAATCCCATAGGGGAAAACAGTCCTGTAGTTGAGGTCCACAAAGCAGAACTTGGTTATTTCTCAGCTACTCCGGATAGTGAACAGGAATATTATGAACCAGTGTGGATATTCAAAGGTGTTGCCCGCAATGGTGATAACGTAACGAGAATTGTAGAGGGACTGGCTAAATAACCCTCTATTCCTTTATTTGGTCGCCCACTGTTTATTGGTTGATGTTTTTGCGATCAAATTTCCAATGTATTTTGAGTTGTGTGTTTACACTCTAAATATAGTGTATCAATTTCAAAGTCTAAGAATAAACCATGGATGGACGCAGATTAACACGGGTGGCCTAAATCCGTGTCCTTCCGTGTGTTCCGTGGTTGAAAGTCCTCTTGATAGTGATTTCGGGCGGGGGACTTCTAAATTCAGTATTTTAAAGCTGGTTGAGTATGAATAACCGCAAAAAGGAGCGCAAGACTTCATTCTGGTTACTTAAAATAATCTCAACTGAATACAAATGAACTCTCCTCCTTTTTTGAGGTGAAGAAATGCAAAGGAAAATAAATCTGGCAATCATTTTTTTGATTGTTTTAATCGTATTCTCTCTTACATTTAACCCTTTCTATCGCGCCTTCAATTATTATCCAACCATAGAAGAGGTTGAGGAAGACTTTCCTACACACTCTTTCAAACATGTTGCACTTGCAAAAGTCGTACAGGCAGTAGCAATCGCATTAAATCATAGAGTCAGCCTGAATACGGAAGTCCCTACAATACCAACAAACCGGTTGCCGATCTTTCAGGGGAATGCTTCTTCTTCGAGTATCTTGTACGTTGATTTCGTGGACTCCCTTGAAGACTGTAACAGTTCTACTGAAGACGTTTGTTTCCTTATTATCAATGATGAGGTTGCAAAAACCAGAATCAATACAGGCAAATTAAATTATACCAGACAGGTAAAAATAGATAATTCAAATGAATATGTAATCTATCAGGTAAAAAACGGCAACTTTATCACAAACACGGGTGGTTACCCAATGTCACCATTGGGGAGGGTTAAGATTGTGGACATTGAACTTGTTTATTTTAATCTCTTTGATTATTATCCCTACGAATACGAAGGTGAAATTACATACTATCCCACCTGGAAAATCACCGCCAAAACTTCCAACTATGGTGGTGAAGAAATAATAATGATAAAGGCGATGTCTTTGCATTAGAGGAATTATTCCGAATCAGGTACTATTGATACAGATGGAGAAATCATAGCATTAGACTTCATACATCTTCGGTTAAGTGAGGAATCGTGATAAATCGCATCCATATTTACAAAATTTATTAAAATATTTAATGTGTTTTGAGCTGGAACAGAGTATCGATTTCATATAACGGGTCCAAAATTTAAGGCAGGCTTCTGGTGCAAAATCGACAACTTTCAGGCAAGAAAACTCAGGTGAAGCAAATGAAACTTAATCTAAAAATTGGGCACGCAATAATATTTGCAATAGTATTATTGGCAAACTTAGCAATGATGCCTGTATCAGCTATAGACAATGAAAGTAAGGTAGAATATAACATTTCAGATATACCACAATTTGAAACGTGGGTAACACCTCTGGATCTCTCTGAATACAATGGGCATAAACCCCAGGTAAAAAAAGAGCCTCTTTCTGCAGAAGCTCTTGAAATGACATATCCTTACATAATTGCTTTGAATGAATCGGAGAAAAA
>JAQVBP010000007.1:26204-33949 GCA_028690255.1 Methanosarcinaceae archaeon | reverse complement strand
TATTTATTTATTTATTTATTTATTTATTTATTTATTTATTTATTTATTTATTTATTTATTTATTTATTTATTTATTTATTTATTTATTTATTTATTTATTTATTTATTTATTTATTTATTTATTTATTCCAGTTGAAGGTGCTCCGTTTGGCCAGGATTAATTATCAAAGATTTTTCAATGTAAATTTAAGATTTATTGATTCTGTTTCCACTTTCCTGCAAAGGAAAAGGGGGAATATTACTCCACTTCTGGTTGATTTTCTTTTTTTTCTCGGGCCTGCGATGATTCTGGCCGTTCACATGAGTGTCGATAGTTATCCCGACCTGCTCAGTTCGGGAGCGGCCTCAAGGTACCGGATGCTCTGGGTTATTGCTGTGGCCCTTATCTACAAATACTGCCTTACGGAAGGCCTTTCCAGGTACACCATCGCCCGGGGGGAAGATATCTTCAGGGGGTTTCGGAATGTGCCCGGGCCTCGAAACTGGGAAGTAATTTTCATCATGTCAATCTATACCCTTGAACTGCTGGGATTCGGAGGGATTGCTTTCTTTGCTGGGACTTCCCTTATCCGGTTTCTTCCCGGCCCGGTTTCAAGTGAAATGGTCTCCATCGGAACGATTCTCCTGGCAGTCCTCTTCCTCTACAAAAGTTCCTATTCCCTATTTGAAAAAATAGTATCCCTATGCGCGGTCCTCATTCTCCTGGGGACTCTCTACACCCTGCTCGGGACCGGAATCCCCCTGGGCAACGTATCCGAAGGTTTTGTACCTTCCTTAAAAAAAGAGGAATTGGTAACGGTTATGGGGCTTCTGGGAGCTGCGGGTTCTAGCCTTTCCCTTTTACTTTATTCCTCCTGGCTTAAAGAAAAAATAGGAGACAAGCACGGAGAGGAATATTTTACCCGGCATTTCCGCTATGTCCGGCTCAGTCAGGGCCTGGCTTTCGGGCTTACGGGATTATTTTCTTTTGCTTTCATGACAATCGGACTTTTTTCCGGTTCGGACATTGATTTTTTGGCAGGAATCAGCCTTGCCCTGGCAAGAGTGCCGCACGGCGTAGAGGTGTTCTTTTTTACCTCTTACACGGTTTTTGTTGCCCTCATTCTTACCGGAGTGGACGGGAGAATCCGGGCAATTGCTTCGATTCTCAGTTCAACTGGGATTAGCTCCAGGCCCGAAATGACCCTATACAGGTGGATTATCAGCTTTTTTGTAGCTGTAATCTTCCTTATTCTCAATTTCGGAAACCCTATAGGCATCCTGACCTGGGTTTCGGCTCTTGCCTCCATCATGTTCGCGTTCATCGGGTTCATGGTGGTCTACCTTGATTTCACGCTTCCTCAATATGCCCGGGGCTCGGCCCTCTGGCGGCTCCTCATGGTTGCCGGTAGTTTTCTGTTTCTTTTTGTCGCTCTCCTCAAAGAAGAAAAATTCCTGCTCTTCGGAGTCCCGCTTATGGAAAGGGTAACCGTGGTCGCATTTATCATATACCTTTTCAGCGGCTCAAAAAGCATTAGAAAGGCCCTGAAAAAGGGGTTTTCAATAGGAGACAAAGCGCTGATCGTAATGGTTTTCGGGACCCTCTCAATCTACGGGACCGCCCAGGCCGTCCTTTTTGACGGGGCCCTTATCAATTTCCGGGACCTTGGACCGATGATTGCAGGGTTAATTGGCGGCCCCTTCATCGGAGGCTTTACGGGCCTTATCGGAGGACTCTACCGCTACTCCCAGGGGGGCTGGACAGCTCTTCCCTGTGCAATTGCAACAGTCCTTGCAGGAGCCCTCGCAGGTTACGTCTCACTTTACTGGAAAGGCAGACTCGATTATTTCAGACTCATCCTGCTCGGAGCTTTCGTGGAGGCCTTCCATCTTCTTATTATTTTACCGCTTCTGGTCTATCCCGCCCCCTTTGAAGACGTATTTGCAGTTATCCGGAGCTGCCTGCTTCCCATGATCCTGACAAACGCTTTCGGGCTGAGCCTCTTTCTGTATATTATGAATGAGCAGGGTTTTTCCCTGGAAAACCACTTTTCTTCCGGGGGGCAGGACGGCGGGGTTTTCAAATTTTCAGTAAAAGCCCTGATCGTTCCTTTTTCCGTTTTTGCATTTCTTATCTTTGAGAAAAGTTTCCTGGAAATCGGGATCCAGTTGATTGAGCGCTTCGTTGTTGTGGCTTTTTTCCTCTATTTCCTTTCCAGCACGGGACTGACAAAAAGAGCCCTGAAAGGCAGCCTTTCCCTTCGGGAACGGGTCGGGCTGGTCCTGGGTTTCGGCCTCCTCTCGATCTACGGGACGCTGCAGGGGGTCAGGGTGGACGGACTTCTGGTCAATTTCAGGGACCTTGGCCCTCTGCTCGCAGGCCTGACCTGCGGACCTTTTGCAGGAGTAATCGCGGGATTTATGGGCGGGCTTGTCCGCTATTCCCAGGGAGGCTGGACGGCTCTTCCCTGTGCCGTGGCCAGTGTTGCCGCAGGCCTTATCGGGGGGTACGCCTCCAGGCAATGGGGAGGAAAACCGAGCTATTCCAGACTTATTTCCCTGGGCTTCTCCGTGGAGGCCCTGCACATTTTTGTGCTGATCCCGCTGCTCCTCTACCCACTGCCCCTCGAAAAACTCCTGGAAGTGGCCCACAATACCTTCCTGCCCATGGTCATTACCAATGTACTGGGACTTCTGATTTTCCTTTACGTGAACCTGGAGACTAATATTCCGGAAGGAGAGACTGACTTTGCCCCGGATAAGGATAAAGATTCTTATGCAGCTCGTCCGGGTTCTGCTACAGCTTTCCGGGATTCTTATGCAGCTCGTCCTAATTCGGATACTGAGCACCTCATAAAGCCTCTCGGAGCTGCAGTGCTCGTTTTCCTTGCAGTAACAAATGACGCCTCCCTGCTCAATGTCGTTATCCCTCTTCTTGAGCGGGTGCTGGTTTTTGCATTTTCTCTCTACCTCTTTAGCAGGACGGAAAGCTTCAGGGCTGCCGTAGAGAGTAATTTATCAGCCAGCAGCAGGATCTGGCTCGTCATGGGCTTCGGCCTGCTCTCCATCTACGGGACAATGCGGGCAATACCCGTTGATGATATCTTTATCAATTTCCGGGATCTTGGGCCGATGATTGCAGGCCTCCTGGGGGGGCCGGTTCTGGGAGGGCTTGCAGGAATTTTCGGGGGAATGTACCGCTATTCCCAGGGAGGCTGGACAGCTGTTCCCTGCGTCTTTGCCACCATAGTCGCCGGGATTATTTCAGGAGGATTTTCAAACTACTGGAAAAAGAAGTTTAGCCAATCAAAACTTCTCTTCCTGGGAATTTTAGTGGAATGCCTCCATATACTTGTTATTTTCCCACTGATGGTTTACCCTGCACCCCCGGATGACATCCTCGGAGTCATCCGAATCAGCCTTCTCCCGATGATCCTGGTTAATGCGCTGGGCCTGCTCCTCTTTCTATATATTATGAAAGAAAGGGGTTTTGATTTTGAAAAACCTGAACGAAGACCGGAAAAGTAAAACAAGAATATTACACTACTTTCGCATGTGAAAGGCAGGAAATCCCACTATAAATCCCACTATAAATCCCACTATTATAGCAGGGTAATTGACGATAAGCTTTAAGAATGATCTTTTCTTTCTATAAGCACTGATAAGTAAGTGGGCAAGATAGTTTCAAAAGTAGTCGTACTCTAAATCGTGTATGCTATTAAATAATGAAATGAAATTATCCAGAATTAAATCTCTTGAAGAATTAAATCTCTTGAAGAATTAAATCTCCTGAAGAATTAAATCTCCTGAAGAATTAAATCTCCTGAAGAATTAAATCTCCTGAAGAATTAAATCTCCTGAATTTAGATTGACTATTTAATAGAAGTAGTTGTGAAAATAATTTTAACTGATTGCCTAAAAATTATATACATGTTCATGCATGTAAACGTTAAGATTGAAGTCACAAGCTAAAACTTAACGTATCTAAATGTATTCGATTCAAATAACAGGATATATGTATTAATAGTACAGATATTAGGAAGGGTGAAATGATGTCGTATATCGGTTTACAGCAGGGTTCCGGAGAGTATCAGATCCAGAAAATACATGCCAGGGAAATACTGGATTCACGGGGAAATCCTACCGTTGAAGTTGACGTTTTTACCGAAAAAGGATTTGGAAGGGCGGGTGTCCCCTCCGGGGCCTCCACAGGCACGAACGAAGCTCTCGAACTTCGGGACGGGGACGCCGAGAGGTACGGAGGTAAAGGCGTCCTGACCGCGGTAAGGAACGTGAACACCGTAATTCAGAAGGAACTGCTCGGACTTGATGTACGCAGCCAGCGGGAAATCGATGAGTTGATGATCGAACTCGATGGCACAGACAACAAATCGAACCTCGGTGCAAACGCAATCCTCGGGGTTTCCATGGCAGTTGCAAGAGCGGCAGCCGCTTCCCTGAACCTGCCCCTATACCGCTACTTCGGAGGCTCAAACGCCTTTACTCTGCCCGTTCCCACCATGAACGTCCTCAACGGAGGCAAGCACGCCGGAAACGACCTTGCGATCCAGGAGTTCATGATCCAGCCCAAAGGGGCGAGCACCTTTTACGAGGCCATGCAGATTGGGTCCGAGATTTACCATGCCCTCGGGAAATATCTCGACGAAAAATACGGGCCATCCTCCACAAACGTGGGCTATGAAGGCGGGTACGCACCCAAGATGAGCGAAACCACGGAAGCACTCGACGCCCTGGTTCAGGCAATCGAGGACGCGGGCTACGCGGAATCCGACGTCACTATCGGGCTGGACGCCGCCGCCTCGGAGTTTTATGAAGACGGCTTTTACTCAATCGACGGGAAGAAACTGGCTCCTCCAGAACTGCTGGACTACTATGTCGAACTCGTGAGCACCTATCCGATTCTTTCCATTGAAGACCCCTTCCAGGAAGAAGCCTTCGAGGACTTCGAGGCCCTTACAAACGAACTCTGGGACACGATCATCGTTGGAGACGACCTCTTCGTAACCAATATAGAAAGGCTCTCCAAGGGAGTTGATATGGGTGCAGGAAATGCCCTCCTCCTCAAGGTCAACCAGATAGGGAGCATCTCCGAATCTTTTGATGCGGCAAGTATGGCGGCCAGAAACGGTTACACCGTGATAGTAAGCCACCGTTCGGCCGAGACCGAAGACACAACCATCGCGGATCTTTCCGTGGGAATCGGAGCCGAAATGATCAAAACCGGCGCTCCGGCCCGGGGAGAGAGGACCGCAAAGTACAACCAGCTCCTCAGAATCGAGGAAGACCTGGGAGATGTTGCACACTACGTACAACTCTAACCTTTTTTTAATACTTTTTTAACTCCCCTTTTTTAATACTTTTTTAACCCACCTTTTTAGCCCTTTTTTCATTTTACCACTCTATTCGCTTTACCCCCCTGCAACTCTTGTTTGTTTTTTGCATTTAGTATGAATCTCCCTCCGTTTTTCATTTTTATCTGTAATTTCATGTGTATTTTCGCATTTTTCGTTCATCTTTTTGTTTTTTGACATCCGCCAGATAAATCAGTTATAGTTAAATTCTCATACACCCATCATTAAACACCAATTTTAAACTGTAAAACCCGGGGATTTTCTGATGTATGAAATGAGGATTGCAATGAGGCAAGTCCGTTCGCAGAGAAAGCAGGCTATTTTTTCGATCCTGGCTGTTGCCCTTGCCGTGGCCGTTATCACAGTGATGATGGGGCTCCTCACGGGTTTTCAGAGCGAGCTTATTACATCGAGTATAGAAAACAACCCTCACATCACGGTAAACCCGAAATCCGACGACGAAGAATTCATCCACCTCTACAGACAGCTTTCAGCCCGGATTGCCGAAAAAGAGGGAGTTATTGCGGTTTCCCCCAAATACCTGGGACAGGCTGCTCTGGAGTACCGGGACAATGCCGAAGGGGTCTCCCTACAGGGGGTCGAACCCCTGGCCGAGGATATGATTTTGAAGGTCAGCGAGGACGTGGTGGAAGGGGACTTCCATGCCCTTGAACATAGCAAATACGGGATTCTCCTGGGAGATAGGCTTGCCGAAAACCTGGAAGTGAAAGTAGGGGACCGGGTGGACGCGGTGTTTCCGGGCTCGAAGCCTACATCTTTTAAGGTTGAAGGTCTGATCCACACAGGAACAGCTGCAGACGAGGCCCTCGCCTACGCGAGACTGGATTCCGTGCAGGACTTTTTTAATAAAAAAGGGGTCGTAAGCATTATTGGAATCCGGGTAGAAGACCCCTACCGGGCGAATCTCATTGCCGCTTCTATTGAGGAAGATACCGGTTTTGATGCCGTAAGCTGGATAGAGGCAAACGCCGAGATCCTGGACCTCCTCAACACCCAGAAGGTTTTTGTAAATATCTTTTACCTCATGATCTACGGGATAGCGGGTTTCGGAATCGCAAACACCCTTATTACCGTGGTCGCCCAGAGAACCCCGGAAATCGGAATCCTTAAAGCCATGGGGGCCTCGAAAAGGAGCATTACCCGGGTCTTTATTTTCCAGTCCGCCCTCCTAGGGGGCATGGGCCTCCTGCTCGGCTGCGTGCTAGGTTACCTGACAACACTTTATTTCCAGAGATACTACATTATAGATGTCCCGCAGGAGATGTATTTCGGGCTCCAGACCCTTCCCATGGAACTTGACCTTATGAACTTTGTCCTGGCCGCGGGTTTTGCCTTCGTGGTAAACGTGCTGGCAGGCGTCTATCCAGCGCGAAAAGCGGCAGGGCTTGACCCTGTGGAAGCAATAGAGAGCGCCTGATATACTCACCCGGTTTTGAAAGAATGGGTCAAAAACCCACCTCCGGCAGGTTAAGAATCGTTTCCTTGCTGAAAAGGGGCCGGAACAATCTGAAAAAACTATATAGGAAATACACTATCCAGAAATCGCAAAGACTTTTTTCAAAAAACTCCGATCATTCTCATCCCGATATACAGCATGAGCAGTACAAAAAGATGTTTAAGGGCCTCGGGCCGGACTTTATGGGCAAGCCCCGCTCCAAGTCTTGCAGCCAGTATCCCGGGAAGGGCCAGGAGCCCCAGGTTCAGGAGGTTCACGTAACCCAGGGAATAGGGTGGGAGGCCGGGCTCTCCCCAGCCGTTTATGACGTACCCCAGGATACCTCCTGCCGAGGTAAAAAGCATGATTGCAGCCGAGGTTCCGACGGCCTCGCGCATCCCGAAACGCAGGAAGACCAGCATGAGCGGGATTGAAACCACCCCTCCCCCGATTCCCACAAGCCCGGACAAAAAACCCACGACAAGCCCGCAGCCCGCGTAAACGGCAGTGCAGGATACGATAGACGGGGCATCTACTTCATCTTTTTTGGCCCGGACCGCAGGGGTTCCGTAAGTTTTGAGGGCTCCGAGGATTACGACCAGCCCGAAGATTTTGCTCAGGATATCCGCCGAAAGCCGGGCCGCAAGGGCCGCCCCTCCGAAACTGGAAAACAGGGCGAAAACCCCTATAAGGCCGGCCTCTTTCCAGAGCACGGCCGAGTTTTTGTGGTGCTTGAGGACCCCGCTAACGGCGTTTGGGAGGATAACGGCAAGGCTTGTCCCGAAGGCCAGCCTTATCGCAAGCGTTGGAGGCAGCCCCCCGGCCTGGAAGAGCCAGTACTGGACCGGGGACATGATAAAACCGCCTCCTACCCCCAGGAGGCCGGATATGAGGCCCGTGAAAGCGCCGGTAAAGAGGAGGACTGCTATGTAAAGAGG
>JAQVBP010000007.1:21382-26104 GCA_028690255.1 Methanosarcinaceae archaeon | reverse complement strand
GCAGCCCCCCGGCCTGGAAGAGCCAGTACTGGACCGGGGACATGATAAAACCGCCTCCTACCCCCAGGAGGCCGGATATGAGGCCCGTGAAAGCGCCGGTAAAGAGGAGGACTGCTATGTAAAGAGGATCTGCAGGATTCATTGTTATTCAACCTTCGAATATTTAGATTCAGGAGATTCAGATTCAGATTCAGATTCAGATTCAGATTCAGATTCAGATTTCGGACAATCGGGTTCAGGAGGTTCAGGTTCAGAAAAATTTGTTTCCGGCCCCTCATATTCAGAATAAAATTTTGTGAATATGACCATGAATGTGACAATGATTGAAGAATAATAGATCCATAAGCATATAGCCAGAATTGAGCCTATGGCCCCGAAGATGCTTGTAATACTGCTGTATGAGAGGTACAGTCTGAATGCGTATTTCCCGACGGTCATAAAGATTACTGTCAGGAAGGAGCCCACAAAGACGGATTTTAAATCAAGGTTGATTTCAGGCAACACCCTGTAAAGGTGCATAAATAAAAGCACAAGAATGAGGAAGTTTACGGCAAAGCCTATGTAATGAGCTATTCCGAAAGAAAAAGGCAGGATAAGCTGCACAATTTCGAAGATGAGGTACAGGACAGGTTCGAGAATGATCCCCAGAAGGAGAAGACCCCCGAGTACGAAAACCGTGGCAATTGACGTGATTTTCTTTTTTAAGTAACGGCGGATAGGGCCTTTATTCTTTCCGGAAACTCCCCACATCGAATCTATTATTTGTTTCAGGTTGTTGAAGAGGTTGGCCGAACTCCAGAGGAGAAACAGGAGACTGATAAGGACTCCGAGGGTAAGGGAACGGGTTTCCTGAATTTGCCTGAAGAACATGTTTAATAAATTGAGAAAATCCTCGTTTGCGAGAAGCCCGGCGTAACTTAAGATAATGGCCTGGATTTCCTGCTCTTTTAAAAACACGCTGCCCAGGGATATTAAAAATAAAAGGAGGGAGGGAAGACTGAGAATAAGGTAGAAGGAAAGGGCCGCACTATCAGTAAGGCCGCTTCCCGCCCTCCATTTTTTGAAAGTTTTCAGGAAAAGGGGGCCGAACTTTTTCATACCGGTCAAAATCTGAGTCCGGGCCAATATATAGTTATCGAGGAAAAAGACCTCTTTCGGTCTGATAAACCAGAAAGCTCAGACCCAAATTTCCTTAACTTAATCGGATTTTAAAGACCGGTTTCAGGCCATGCCCGCCCGGTAAATATTCAGGGCCCCCGTAAAGAACAGGTCAACGGCAAGGGCTGCGAGGAACAGGCCCATAAGCCTTGTGAAGACCAGCATTCCATTATACCCTATCAGTTTGTGGATTCTCCTTGAGAAGAGAAAGGTGAAGAGGCAGATTGCAAAGGTTAACAAAATCGAAACGACTACCATCAATTTTTCATCAACTCCCTGCGCACTTCCCATGAGGACGATAACAGCACTGATCGTCCCGGGGCCTGTGAGGAGGGGAAGAGCTATAGGAAAGATCCAGATATCCTCTCTTTCCCTCGACTGGGTGATCTCCTCTTCCGTAATGCTCTCCTTTGAAACCCTTGCATGCATCATATCAAAAGCAATCGTAAAAAGCAGGATTCCTCCCGCAACCCTCAGGGAATCCACGTCTATGCTGAAGAGGTGGAGGATAGAGTTCCCGGTAAAGGCGAAAAAGAGGGCCATCACACAGGCCAGGGTCACGGCCTTTTTTGCGAGATCGTTTTTGTCTTCAAAGGTCATTTTGTTCGTTAGAGAGATGAAGCTAACAACTGCGCTTAACGGGCTTACGACCACAAAAATTGATATAAAGGCATAGATAAAAAATCCAAAGCTATCCATCAATACTCCATAACTGGCTTTTTTTGTACATCTGTAATTGCCTTCTATATCTACTTATTGGAAATCCCGGGGCCGGGCTTTGCAGAGGACAGAACTGAATTATTGAAGCACCTGGAAAACAATGTTAGAAAGAGGGTAAACTCCTGACCCTAACTTTACATGCGGTTTTTTTTCAAAGAAAACAGGAAATCAAGGAAAACTCCAAATACTATATCCAACAAAATAGAGAAAGATACTTAAATAATCTTAACAGGTAAAAGAATATGTCAGTCGGACCCAAGATCCCTTACAGCGCGTATGATTCCATGTTGAACATGGTACTGTATTTCCTGCTGGCTCTGCTTTTCTTCCTGACCCTGCTTTTTTTATACAGAAAACTGAGCCGAAAAAATAAAACAGCTCTTTCCGGGGAAGAGGAACCGGATGAAGGGTACGAAAGTTTAGAAAACAATTAATTTTTGTCTGTTGTGCCCGGTTTAACCTCTCAGGTACGCAACTTCCACATAAAAAAGTATATATCTTTATGACACTGTGATTATTATGGGATTGATATAATCATCAATTAAACTTTGCTTGAGATATTACTTTGGGAGAGTTGTTTTTATGGATTTTGATATAATCGACAAACTTGTCCTTGACGTTGTGGAATGCGTCAAGACAGATGAAAACGATTTAAATGCCGGTGTTGATTTTGCAGTTGAGTTTTCAGGGAAAAACGGAATAACTTCCGATTATCTCCTCAAGCTTGCAAAGCTCTGTGATTCAAAAAAAATGTTTGAGGAAGAGTATATTTTCATGAAGGCCTGTGCAACCCTTACGGAAGGGACAATGCGGGTCGAAGCCTATTTCCTTTCGGGGGTGCTTGCTTATTTCATCGGCCAGAAGCTCCAGGCCCTTCAGGAATTCGAGGAAGTACTCAGGCTTGACCCTGAGCATGTCAATGCCCTCTGCAACCAGGGAATCGTTTACACGGAGCTCGGACAGGTAGCCAGGGCAAAAAATAACTACGTCCGGGCCCTTGCCCTGGACCCCGGGAATGTGAGCACCCACTGCAACTATGGGAACTTTTTTTACGGGCTTGGGAAAATCGGGGAGGCCGAAAAGGAATTCAAAAAGGTACTTGAGCTTGACCCTGCCCATGCAAACACCCACTCCAACTACGCAAACCTCCTGCTCGAATTGGGGCGACCGGAGGAGGCCGAAGCTCACTATAAAAAAGTACTTGAACTGGTGCCCGGACATGTGGCTACCCATTATAACTACGCAGGGCTCCTGAAAGAGACAGGCAGACAGGAGGAAGCCGAAGAACACTACCGTGAGGTCTTAAAAAGGTCCCCGGGACACACAAAAACCCACTGCAACTATGCAAACCTCCTTGCGGATGCCGGGAGGTTTGAGGAGGCTTCCACCCACTACAGGCTGGCCCTCAGGCTCGACTCAAACGATGCGGACACCCACTGCAACTACGGGCAACTGTTCTTCAATTTCGGACACTACAGGGAAGCCGAGGCCCACTTTAAAAAAGCCCTGGAACTTGACCCCTGCCATGTGCAGGCCCTCTGCAACTACGGGAATATGTTGAAAAAACTTGGCCTGTTCGCCCGGGCCGAGGATAAGTACAGAAAAGCCCTCGCCCAGGACCCGGATAACGTATATGCCTGCTACAGTTACAGCATGTTTCTCTTCAAACTCGAAAGAGTGGATGAAGCCAAAGAACATTATTCTAAAGCTCTTGCTTCTGACCCCTTCCCGGTTTTTATCTAAGCCAGTTTTCCGAACCGAGAGCTCGGGCTCACCATCAGGGGTTAGAAGAAGCTGAAGTCCCAGGGGAGCTATAGATACACCCTGCTTTCGGAGGGTATATTTCTACCCAAATAATTTTAATGATGCTGTTTTGCCCCATAAAACAGTGTATAAAAGTATGAGTTAAAAAGTATAAACTCCGGCCAGAAAACCAGAAAGTCTACACCGAAAACAGGAATCATTAAAAAAAGGGGTTAAAAATATCAAAGCAACTGATTTTCAAAAAGAGGCTTATGATCTGGTGCTCCGGCCGGGATTCGAACCCGAGTCTTCGGCTCGAAAGGCCGGAATGATTGGCCGGACTACACTACCGGAGCACTTCGTTTTTTGCTATCAAAGCGAATCTTCTGATAGGATTAATATTATATAAACCTGTCCCACAGAGAGCCTTACAGGACTATCCGAAAAACAGAAAGTCTACACCGAAAACAGGAATCATTAAAAAAAGGGGTTAAAAATATCAAAGCAACTAATTTTCAAAAAGAGGCTTATGATCTGGTGCTCCGGCCGGGATTCGAACCCGAGTCTTCGGCTCGAAAGGCCGGAATGATTGGCCGGACTACACTACCGGAGCACTATGTGATATCTGATGTACTTCAACTTCCTTTGACAGGAGCCTATTGAAAGCAACCACAATATGCACCTCCTGCATATATACTTATCGCTTTATCTGTGCATATTATTTTACTGCGGGCTTTGTTTTCTGCTGCTTTGGCCCTTACGGTTTCCATAGATTTGTTTCAAGAGGTTCTCAAATTAGGACTTTGATTTAAAAACCTATTCATTTATCATGAAAGTGAAAGAAGTACTTTCATTTTTTGTGCCTGTTATTCAAAAAAAATAATGTTCGTTTTTGTGAACGCAGCAGAAAACCCCCAAGGATTTAACTCAGGGGTAGTTAGCCTCATGCCTTTTCTTCTACTTCTTCTACGTCATCTACTTCTTCTACGTCATCTACTTCTTCTACGTCATCTACTTCTTCTACGTCATCTACTTCTTCTACGTCATCTACTTCTTCTACGTCATCTACTTCTTCTACGTCATCTACTTCTTCTACGTCAT
>JAQVBP010000007.1:10465-21282 GCA_028690255.1 Methanosarcinaceae archaeon | reverse complement strand
TACGTCATCTACTTCTTCTACGTCATCTACTTCTTCTACGTCATCTACTTCTTCTACGTCATCTACTTCTTCTACGTCATCTACTTCTTCTACGTCATCTACTTCTTCTACGT
The DNA here is from genome assembly GCA_028690255.1 of Methanosarcinaceae archaeon. GTDB lineage: Archaea > Halobacteriota > Methanosarcinia > Methanosarcinales > Methanosarcinaceae > JAQVBP01. The sequence goes on along the minus strand of JAQVBP010000007.1, from coordinate 21,169 downwards.
CATCTACTTCTTCTTTATCTTCTATTATAAGCTGCCCAATCCATTCTGTCAAACGTCCACAGTATTCAGGCTGACACTCCACATTACAGCCAGTACAGGTCGAAAACATGTCTTTTGCAAGCAGGAGGTCATAGGCCTCTTTTGCCTCATCCTTTGCTTTCAGAAGGTATGTCCTTGCCCCGTTTGCGACAGCAGACTCCCTGATAATCAGCTTTTTGTCCAGCAATTTCTTTATGATTCTGGAACACTTTCTACTATCTATCTCCAGTTCCTTCCAGATGACGTTCTGGTAGATTCCTTCTTTATTTTTTTTTATAATACTGAACGCTTCATCTTCAAGATCCATATTTCTTTCCACACTCTGTTCATTCTCTCTCGGGAAAGTTAATCCTCGATAGGAGTGATCAGTATAATGTTATTTCCCCTCAGTACCACGGACCCGAGAGACCGTATTTTTTCTCCCTTCACAATTTCCACTGTGTCCATAAGGTGCAGGTTCATATAGTCATCCACACTCTTAAGAGTGCCTTCGAGCAAATTCAGGTCTCCTTTCATTTCCACCTGGATTCTCGATCCAACGATTTTCTGAACTTTTTTATTTGGGAACAAAATTAATCCCTCTCCTGTTTATTTTAAAAATATCTTCCTTGATAATCAGAATGGAGGCTGCTCTTTATGGTGACCTCCGCCTGTGGGCAGCCTTCAACCCCGATGGCTGTGGAATCTTATTATTTCCATTAACTCCAGCGGCTGTCCAGCAAACTGAAAATTACATATCCTTTCCAGAGATATATAACCATCGATCCCTTTTTTATCCGACAGGCCAGCTCGGATGCCCGGGGCCTGTAAAAGATCCGGAACTTTCAGATATAGCCCTGAAGGTCGGTGCTGTCTGCCAGGGGCTTTGGAGGCTCTCGCTTTGGCCTCGGTACGGCTCTTGAAATAGGGCCGAAAACTGCCTCATACTCACTTATGTGCTGGTTCAGCCACCGGGAAAGCTCAAGGGCAGCCACGGGGGAAAGGATAACCTCGGTTTCCACACGCCTTTCTATTACCTGAGCTTCGGAGGAGTCCCCGAAAAGCTTTGGCGTATCATTGTAAAACCCGATCCTGAAATCGTACGGACTGTGCCCTCCCGCAGCTCCTATCGCATAGATCTGCCTGAAGTCTTCGGGTTTTATAAACTCAATTGTAATTCCTTTTTTCACTTGTTTCGGTATTTTTGAAGGGTCTACTTCTTTCTTATCCCTGGAATTTGTTTCATCACTCATAGAATTCCCTCTTTTTTTCTCATGTCGAAGTCCTTAACACGGAACTGCAAGATAAGGGCCCGCAGCGAAATAATATACAACTTATCCTTCTTTGTAACTTAGATTGGCTACATTGACCTTGTAAATCAATAGGTTCAATTGAAATTACTTATAGGTTTTAGTGAAGGGTCTAATATGTTATTTATCCCCTGTTTAATGTTAAAAACTTTCCCGGAAATTAAGACAGTTTTCAGAGCAGAGTTTCAAAGCAGGAGTTTCGGAGCCCTGGGCACAGAGGAAAAAACTCTTTTGCTGAAAGCCGTTTTAACCCTGAACTTTTTTCTTTAATTTATTGGCATTTGCAGCCGCTTCCTTTTTCGAATGGACCTTTGCGATCATCTCCACCGCATTCAGGTTCCTGACGACATTGTCCAGATAGCCGAATATATCTCCCTGGTAAGCGGTGATCCCGTAATCGTTCTCGAGCTTTCTCACGATCCCCGTCGGCTCCAGCCCCTCTGTTCGCAGTGCAATAATTTTTTCGGAAAACTTCTGCTCGGCACAGCCGCAGTAAGGGGAATCCCTGCAATTGCAGCTCAAAAAATCCGACGCAAAGTTCATGAGCAGGCCCTGGATTTTCATGTCAAGCTGAGACATTGAGTCCCCGTCAAATAAAATATCCAGAGCCGCACCCTGAAAGACCCTGGTGGGCATGTTCACATGAAGGGCACTTCCTATCTGCTTTGCATACTTGAGATAGGCTGCATCGAAAAACTCCAGGTTGCTTGCAATTTTCAGGGGGCTGTTTTCCGCAAGTACGGCATCCCGGATCAAAAAGGCCTTTGAGATCTCGAGGAAGTGTGCAGCCACGATTTTCCCGAAGCGAGTAAGGGTAATTCGGTCCCCTTTTCTCTCCACGAAGCGGTAGCGTACCAGGCGGGAAACGAGCTTTTCCAGGTCAAAATCCCCGAACATCCGGGAATGAATTCCACCAAGGTCCCGCATGGATGCAGTAACCGCAACTGAGGCAAGGACCTCTTCGAGCTGCTCGGCTTCCCCATAATTGATATTCCCCGCAATCATTTCTCCGCCCAGGAGTCTGATTGCGACTTCCTCTTCCGTATCGGACTGGTTCCCTGCATAACTTTTCCCGGGAACAGGCATGAGCACCACAATGCCCCTGTCGTGATAGTCAGGCCTTCCGGCTCTCCCGCTCATCTGCAGGAATTCCTGAACCGTAAGCCACTCCACGCCCATCGAAAGGGCCTCGAAAATCACCTGAGAGGCCGGAAAGTCCACTCCTGCCGCAAGGGCTGCGGTCGTTACGATAACCGGCAGTTGCCCTTTCCCGAAAAGGTTCTCCACCTTCTTTCTTTCGTACTGGGAAAGCCCCGCATGATAGGCCGCGGCCCGGATAGGAAGAGCGTCTGCTATCCTGTGGCAGTTTCTCCGGGAATTGGTAAAAACAATGGTCTGCCCCCTGTGCTTTTTGGAAGAAACCATTTCATACTCGTCCTTCGCAAGCTTTGCTATCAGAGAGACCTTTTCGTTTTCCTGGGAAAAAAGCAGGTGTCTGTCAAGCGGAACGGGCCGGTGTTCATAGAGGATAAGCCGGGCCGAGAGCCGGGCCGCAAAAGCCACGGGTTCCGGAACGGTTGCGGAAAGGTAAATAAACTGGGCCTCAGGGGCGGCATAGCGCAGTCTTCCTATCAGCCCGTCCACCCTGTGCCCCCTCTCGGAGTCTTCGAGCATGTGAACCTCGTCGATTACCACGGTCCCGATTTTCCCCAGAAAATCGGCGTTTCCGGAACGCATAATATGGTCCACTCCCTCATAGGTCCCGACAATAATGTCAGAGTTCATGCTGGTATTCATATTCACCCGCTGGGAGGTCTTGATGAGAATTGCCCCTATTTTTATGGAAGTTGTAATTCCGAGTTTAGTATATCTTTCCGTAAACTGGTCGTACTTCTGGTTGGCAAGGGCAACCAGGGGGACCAGGTAGAGCATTTTTCCTTTTTTATTCAAAATGTTCTGGATTCCGGCCATTTCTCCGATAAGAGTCTTTCCGGTCGCGGTAGCCGATACGATGAACTGGTTTTCCCCGTCCAGCAGGCCGTTTTGGACCGACAGGCCCTGAACAGGTAAAAGATTCTCGGATTTCTTGAGAAGCAGCTTTTTAAAATTCTCCGAAAGGGGCAGGTCCCTTATCCTTACGGATTCAAGGGCCTGGCTTGTTTCGATTCTATCGAAACGGGTGCATTCGGGGTCCAGCCGCTCGGGGCTCAGGATTTGAAGGGTCCGGTCAAGGTCCCGGGTCTTTAAAAGGACTTTTTCCAGAAAATCCACGGACCTTATCCCGTATTCCCTCCCGCTGGTCCGGACTGCCCGCAGTAGTTCTTCACTTGCACATTCCCGGCAGATTAGTTCCTGATGGAATTTTATCGAGTTTTTATTAACAAAATTAAAGCGCCTGTTAATCAGGCAGTGCCTGCAGATCCTGACCCCGTCAGCCTCGAGCTGAAACCCTTCAAGCATTTTAAGAAAAGCGGCCTCATTTGCAGGGTCCCCCCCTTCCGCAAGCATGATCCTGTTTGACCCGCGAAGGAGTTCTATGAACTTTTGCACGGGCATGAACTCGTCTTTTTTGTCCGTGACAATTCTTATTTTATGAGGGCGAGGGCCAGCAGACCCTTTTTTAAGGAAAAGTTCGGCCACATAAAGAGGCTGTTTTTTTCTGTCCTTTATGGCCATTATGGTTAATTTGGATTTTTCGGGGGAAATTAGGACCCAGAGCGTCATTGTACTTCCTGACATATGATTAGTATAAGTAAACTTCTGTTCCGGCTTTTACATTTTTTGTAGCTATTAATTATAACATGGTTATTATATATATATTGATCCGCTTAAATGGGCATACACCATTAAAATATTAAAAAATAAAAGTCCCGATAAGCCCCCCCAAAATATTCGGGAAATGTTTCTGTTTTTGATAATAATTCATTGTCCAGCCTTTTTCAAAGGCTGGCCCCGATTCTTGCGAATCTGCACGTGCATTCCCTGGTTTTGGGAATACTTTCAATCGTGTCCTCGAGGATTCCGAGGATTTTTGTCTCACTTTCCCCCACCACTTCCGTAACTTCATCAGCAGTCAGTTTTTCCGTTGTTAGCCCGCAGGCCTGGTTGGTGACAATGGCAAGAGAGGCATAGCAGAGTTCAAGCTCTTTTGCAAGGACGACCTCGGGGACTCCTGTCATGCCCACTACATCGGCGAACTGGCTCATCATCCTTATTTCAGCCCTTGTTTCAAACCGGGGCCCCTCAGTGCAGGCGTAGATGCCTTCGGAATAGGAAAGACCTCTCTTCTCAAGGGCCTTTGCAAAGCAGGCCTTTATTTCGGAGCAGTAAGGTTCCGAAAGGTCGATGTGGACAGTAGTATCATCGTAAAAGGTTGAAGGCCGGCTTCTCGTAAAATCAACGAAATCGTCAAGCAGGACAAAACTACCTGCGGGATGCCCTTTCATGGATCCGACCGAGTTTGTCGAGATGATCCGCTCGGCTCCCAGGGCCTTTACGGCCCAGATATTGGCCCTGTAGTTAATCCTGTGGGGGGGAATATGGTTTTTCCCGGCATGACGGGGGATGATCGCTACTTTTTTTCCTTTTATTCTGGTGAGGTAGGAGCTAACCTCCCCGTAGGGGGTCTTTATGGACCTGCTTTCAAGTTCTCTGTAGGAATTGAAACCAACACCCCCGAGGACTGCAAGTTCTATTTTATCCCCCCCGAATTCCGCAGCCTGAGTTCCGTTTTGTTCGTTTTGTTCGTTTTGTTCGTTTTGTTCGCTGTACTCGCCCAAACAAGCTATTTCTGTGTTTTTTACGATTTTCTTAACTGTGTTTTTCACGGTGTTTTTTTCCATCCTGCGTCCCTTCTTTTCAGGCATTCTTCCAAAACGATTCTTCCGATACTATTTTTCCATAACTATTTTATTAGATGTTATCTTTTCGGACGAATTTCTTTATTTTTCTCTTTTTTTGGTTTTCTTTTTTCGGGACTTCTTCTCCCGGGATAGAGAGCCGGATCCCGATCAGGGCAAGGATTACTGCGAAGATTATTGAATATACAAAATACTGGAGGGCCAGTGCCGGGTCTGAGAGGCGGCCGGCTATGAGAGCTGCTTCCGATAAGAGGTAAGTGCTGGCCCCCCAGAAGAGCAGGCCCGTTGCCAGCACGAAGAGAGAGACTGAAAAACTCCTTCTTACTGCTCTTCCCGCCCTATTGAGGTCAAAGATTTTTCCGAGGTCTGCAAGCAGGACGGCTCCCGCATACCACCAGACCGAGGCATTGATAAAGACCGAGACCAGAGTCAGAGTCCCATGGTACCAGAATCCGCCCTCAGAGTAAAGTTCCCAGGTCTCCAGCAGGCCCCGAACAGTTGCCACCACCCCCAGGAGAATGGCTGCCGTATAGGTGATAAAAGCGAGTCTTTGCCTCTGGAAAGTGTCCTTTAAGCGGCTGACCTGAAGAGCAACGGTATCGTCAAGCCCGAAGCCCCGGTAGAGCATGTAGAGTCCCACGGCCGCGAGAATTCCAATAACGGCTCCCTCAGGGTAGCGGGCAAGCAAAAAGATCGAGTAAATAAGGAAAGCGAGCCCCAGGGGCACGAAAAAAGTCTGGGAAATCTTGGGGTCGCTGAATGCGTGTTTCAGTACATAGTAGGTGCTTTCCAGATTTTCGCTCTGCATTACAACAATGCGTTTTACGGAATCTATTTTTATTCTGGATTGCACGATCGGGACAAGGGTTTCGTCCTCGGCCCCGTCCGAAACAAAAACGGCTCCTCCCACCTCATAAACCTCAAGAAAGGCCTCAAGTTTCTGGGCAATCCTCTGGTCAGAGATTACTCCTACGTTTTTGTCCCCGGCAAATGTGACAATTTCAGCATCGTCCCCATTTGCCCTCAGTTCATCGAGGACCTTTATTCCCCCAAAAATAGTGTTGGTATCCGAATCCTCAGGGTCGGCAATCCCGAGAGCGGCAGCTGCTTCAATATTGGCCTCCCGTCCGATTATAGGGGTTGTAAGATTTGCCTTTTCTCCAAGGTCATCGTCTCTATCTATGCATATAACTAAAGTTTGCATGATTCCTCTATCAATCCGCTGAAGTTGTTATTATAATCTTTAAAGAGAGGCATCCAACTGAGCAGGATGAAACTTTGAATTCTGTCAGTTAATTATTTAATAACTTCTTTTGATTTCTTAACTGTTTTGCAAGTTCTTGCAGTATACTATTTTAATTCATGTTTTATATAATAAATCCAGCCGTTTGAGATACATTTCAGGATAAATTTATAATATCAGCCATCTTATAACAGATTGTATAAAAACGAATCTTACACAGGAAATTTAGTAAAGGAAATTTATGCGTGTACATTCATGTGGGGGTTATTATAAATGGCAAAATTAATGAGCGATGTGAAAAAGGGGGCAGAGTCCGGTAAAGGGCTCAGTATTCATGACCGGCTTGAACATATAAATGAGGATATTGACTCTCTGGCAAAGAAGACAGGGGCTGAGGCTTCAAAAATTGCAGAAAGAATAACAAAGGAAATTCACTCGGTAGCAGGGGAAATCAGAGCCATTGATGTCGGAGAAGAGATCAAGGGCATTACTGACAGAGTTGAAAAACTGATAGAAGCCACCGGAGAATCAGCAAAAAAGCTTGCTGAGGAGATCAAGGCTGACCTCCAGAAGTTAAGGGAAAAGCTTTGAATTCTCAATTGAAAAATATTATCCTGTTTCACCCCACCACAGGAAAGGCCACTCTATCAAAGGGATTCGTCCGCATGGAAAGGGAGAAAAGGTAGGGGTAGGTTTTCTTTCAGGTACTCCATGTAGGCGGCCCATTCGAGAACCAGCAGCCGGTATGCTCTCCTGACGTCTTCCTGGGTTAATGAATTATTTTATATTTAAGCGATGCATGAACTAATTTCACTATCAAGCGCTACCAAGCTTCATAGAGATTAGTTTATAGGGTTTAAATGTGAACTACAAACACCAGAACATTTCTTGAATTTGACCCAATTTATTAAAAAACGATTTAAAGTTGGGGGCCGAAACCCCGGAAGATTGCCGAAGCTCATTAAATGGTTCCTTCTCAGAAGGAACTGCCTTTCAACTTAAAATAAAAAAAGAAATAGTCCGCTTGAGCAAAGCAAAAACGGATGGAGTATATTGCTTTTATTCTTTAAGGTAGCCTTTGCGTTCGAGCCATTCTACCTGAGGCCTTGTGTATTTCCAGGTAACATCGGCTTTAATGTCCTGGATCTCCCAGGGAGTGGCAATGACGACATCCCCTTCTCTTATCCACATCCTCTTTTTCTTGGAACCCGGGATCCTGCCCATGCGGACAACTCCGTCCATACACCGTAACTGGACACGTTTTGAGCCCAGCAGAGTCGTGACCGTTGCAAGAACTTCGTTTTTGTCCTTGCGAGGGGTGCGTACCCTTGTGACTTCCGGTGTATCCGGAGAGGTTCCGGTTTTGCCCGATCCGTTTCTTCTCATTCTCATATTGCTTCTGTAATTAGCCAGATTAATACCTCTTGCTTCTGATTTTCAGGTTTTTGATTTCAGCTTGATTTTTCTTGCTTTTAATATTGTCTCAGGGATGTTTTTATTTTAAAATGTTGTCATAAATTTTCCCTTTTTGGCCTCTTGCTCTCGGGAGACTGAGCAGATAAAGCAAGCAAAAAACGCAGTTAAAATATCAAATAAGATTTGATGTAAACTGCCACACGACTGAAGTCGTGGGCTTCCTGCTTTTGTTAGCCTAACAGGTTAATATCCCTGTCAGCAGAAGACCCCTTATACTAAAACCAGGGGTTTTAGGGGGAGTAGTTGACGACCCTTTAATATACCTCTGACGTTAAACATTTCAACAGTAATAGCCCGAACTTATCAGTTTTCTGATCTATTATACTGGAAATCGTTTCTCTGATTGAGGATTTTTGCAAATTGTTTCATGTCCCTGACGGATAAATGAAATCCGGCACAACAACAAGATAAAATATAATTCATTATTTAAAACAAAAATGAAGTTTCCAATAATAGATTATATATCTTTTAATTTTTACTGCTGATACAACAATCATGAAGCTATATAAAATTATCCAACAATCAGGGGCCGGGCTTTACTTTTTTGGCATCCCGACCCCCACAAAAACGAGTTTTGTTTCTATGGGCACGGCTCCTGCCTCGCTTAAGGAAACCTCTTTTTTGTTCATATTGACCTGGACCTGACCCCTGTCAAGCCCGGCCTCCGTCATGTAGTCCATGACAAGTTCCTCCCCCAACTTTTCCGCATAAGCAAGCGCTTCGAGGTAATTTCCGAAAGTTTCCCTCCCTCGCGGGGAAAAGAGCAGGACCAGCCGTTTTTTATCTTTTGTGTAGGTGTTCTTGATAAGGATTTCAACCCGTTTGATCCCTTTTCCCACGAGAGCCCCGACTGCGTTTCCTACCTTCGCATATTCCGGAACTATAATCTCGGCCTCCAGGATCTGTTTCAGTTCTTCCTTAAAAGCAATGACGGGCCCCCCTATAAGGACAACAGGAAGTTTTATTTTGAATTGTGAAAACTTATCGGAATGGAGAATCTTTTCAAGTTCGGAGGCCGGCACATCCTTCTGAATGAACTTCATGAGATACAATACCATGTTCCTTGCTACATCCTTTTTTACCTGCTGACAGATTTCCAGGGAATTCATATCCATGTAGCGTTCCAGGAGTTTGGCCCCCACTCGAGAGGCTTCCGCATCCCATGCCGTGTATTCACCCAGGACGTGCAGAGCGTCGGTCGGGGTAAAGCCTATTGCCTGTACCAGGCGTTTTCTTATAAGGGAATCCAGAAGACGTGGGGAGGGCATTACATCGAACTTCCAGAAGATATCGCTCAGGGAAGTTGGGGTATCCCCTATACGGTCCAGGATTTCTTTCTCCAGTTTCCCAATTTCCGCAGCTTCCGCCCCGGACCTGATAAAAAACTTTGTGGGCTGGATGTTCTCTTCAAGCCGCAGGTTTGAAGGAGTCCGACCTGTTTTCAGGGCTTCGAGGAATCCCGGAAACTTTACCGCGGCCACGCAGAGGGGGATGACTCTTCTCGGCCCGATGTTGAGCTTCGCATTTTTAACCCAGACGTGGCTATCCCCGCCCATTGCGGAAGTTTCCATCCGGATGGCCCTTACCTTGGTCTGCCAGCCCCCGACAACCGCTCCTTCGGAACAGAGTTCAGGAAGCCCGTCTTCGATCAGGGAGACGTCCGTACTTGTCCCCCCTACGTCGATTACGGCACAGGTCTTCAGGCCCGAGAGGTGGGACGCACCCACAAGGCTTGCGGCCGGCCCCGAAAAGATGGACTCGATGGGCTTTTCCAGGGCCTCGTTGATCCCCACGACCGAGCCGTCACATTTGAGCATGAGCAACCTGCCCTCGATTCCTCTTCTCTCGATTTCCCCTTTTATGGACTTTATAAAGCGGTCCGCTATAGGGATCAGCTGGGCGTTTAAGAAGGCGGTAACTCCTCTTTCATAAGCCCCGAGGTCCAGGGAAAGCTCGTGTCCGCAGACAACAGGCAGCCCCGTAAGTTCCTGGATTCGCTTTTTCACCTCCAGTTCATGGGCCGGGTTTCGGACACTGAAATAGGAGGAAACCGCAAAGGCCGAGACCTTTTCCCCCACCCGCCGGACAAAGGCCTCAACGGCTTCCAGATCCAGGGAAACAAGTTCCGCTCCGTGGTGGTCGTGCCCCCCTTCCACCACCGTGTAGTACTCCATAGGGCCTTTTTCAGGGATCAGGTAGTCCCCTACAAGAACCAGCCCCACAGGGTACCCGGTTTTTTCAAGAATGGTGTTGGTTGCAAGGGTCGTGGATACCGATACGAGCTTTATGTCCCGGAGATATTTTTCGTCCAGCCCGTCGATGGAGGTCCTGATCCCTTCCAGCAGGTCCGGGTAGGTCGTAAGGGCCTTGCTTGAGTCCACAACTTTACCGTCCGAGTCCCTGATGATGATGGAATCGGTGTATGTACCGCCTGCGTCAATGCCCATGCTGTACTGCATTTTAAAAGTCTCCTGAACTGTTTATCATATTTGAGAAATTTTATCTGAAGATAATGTATAAAATATGTTGTATTTCCGAATATATATTAATTGGCTTAAACAATGGCAATTTATCCGTTTAACGAGAGAGGGTCCATCTCATGTTTTTTCCGGACATTTCATGTCGTTTTTTCAACATTTTTTTCAAACACCCTCCTATATTCCCCAAAAATACGACTCAGGAAAATCAGAGCCGGTAAATTTATATATGGAGTTGGAAACTCCCTTCTTCAAGATAAACGGGCACAGGGGATTGTGGGTAGTTGCCTCCCCTGGACACGCAAAATGCAGCAATGTAT
>JAQVBP010000007.1:9115-10365 GCA_028690255.1 Methanosarcinaceae archaeon | reverse complement strand
TATGTCTAACTGCTTACAATCATTATTAAAATATTAATGTATATATATTCTGTACACATTAAGATGTCTTGTTTGTGAGCGGGTATCTCTTTTTACGCACCCCAGCAAAGCTTAGTGAAAACAATCCCACAAGATCTGAATGATTAACTCATTCCAACCCCGCTCACAAAATCCCAACTCCTTTTTTATTCTATGAAAAGCAGGTTTCGGTATTCAAGACAGGGATTCTGTGGAATCAAATTTATTATGTGCGCGAAAAGGACCCCCGCTTGCATGACCGGTGAAAGCCCTGTCCCCACTTCTCGGAATCAAAGAACAATTGTCGGATTTGAATCTAGACACAAAATTTGTACAGGTTTGATAAATCATAATAAATGTAGCTGGACGAAATGAAGAAGCGTACATATAAAAACCGGTCCACGGTGTTGAAAGCCCGGAAACCTTGAAAACCCGGAAAAATAGATTTGGCTGGTTTTGGAAAAAACTTTTTGAATCTCCTGGCCCGGATTTGTGAACCTGACTTTTTGTTTTGCCGGAACAGGGTTGATTTTCGTTGTTCAGAAAAACCGGGTCCTCGACTGCCGCCGAAGGAGGCCGGGCTTTTCAAAAATGATGGAGAACGGATGCATACTTTTACATCACTGTTTTATGTGCAAAAACAGTATCATTAAAAATGGTTTGTGCAGGGAACAGCCCTGCCGAAAGCCAGGTTTTAAGGTTATTTTGTTAAGAATTTTTCGGCTCGGGCTCTGGTTTTCGGGGAAAAGATTAAAAAGTCAGAATAGCCCCTGTCCTTTAAATAGAAAATATCCCGAGCCCGGGGGATTTCGTATGAAAAAAGTCAAGAAAATAGAAACCGATACCTTTGAGGGTATCAAAGGCAGTACCGGAGATAGCATCAAAGTCGGTAGCAGAACCATACATTACGAAATCCTCTACAGCAAAAGAAGAAAAAGAGCAGCTTTAGTGGTGCGGCCGGACGGAAGGGTGGAGTTTCGCGCTCCGCCAGAGCTTGAAAAAGTAAGAATCCGGGAAATGCTCAGGGGCAAAGCCGACTGGGTTTTGAAAAAACTCGATTGGTTTGAGGAAAATGGCCATCCTGACCAGACCAAACATTATGTCCAGGGAGAGAAATTCCTCTTTCTCGGGGAAGGCTACCGCCTCAATATTATAGTGGAAAAGGGAGGGAACTCTCAGCCCCCCGGAAAATTTCAGCACTTCGAAAAAACTCCACTGTCCGAAAAAACTCC
>JAQVBP010000007.1:5009-9015 GCA_028690255.1 Methanosarcinaceae archaeon | reverse complement strand
TTCAGATTTACTGATTTTTCAGATTTACTGATTTTTCAGATTTACTGATTTTTCAGATTTACTGATTAAGGCCTCCCCTGCCCTAAAAAACCTGAAATAATTCCTTTTCTTCAAAGCTCTATTAATTCGTAATCCCTGCTTCCAAGCCCGATTTCTTCTCCGTACTCGAGCTGCCGGGTCCCATCGATCTTTTTCCAGACTCCTCTGAACTTGTCCTCTCCCGGGCCGTGGTTGCACTGGAGAGACGAGCCTTTGAGCCCGGGTTGCCGGTTTACGAGGTCGTAACTTGCCTGGTCAAGAGCCACGGGGTCTTTGGAGGCCAGGATTCCGATATCCGGCACGATAGGGGCATCGCTCCAGGGGACACAGTCGCAGTCCGGGGTGATGTTGAGAAGGAAATTAATGTATCCAACCCTGTCTTCTCTGCCCTTTACCGCTCCGTACGCATATTCGGCCAGACATTCCAGAAAAACGGGGATGTCGTTTACCCAGTCGAGGTCAATGGCCGCTGCGGGACAGACTTCCATGCATTGCCCGCAACTTACGCAGATATCCGGGTCGATCCTGGAAATCTCGCCTTCAAGAGAAGCGGCCCCCACAGGGCAGACTTCGACACATTTTCCGCAGGAAATACAGTTTTCTTCAAGCACATGCGGGCTTGTCGGGTAGTGCTGGTCCTTTTTACCGGCAGCGGGGGCGCAGCCCATGGCCAGGTTCTTGACAGCCCCCCCGAAGCCTGCCATAATGTGGCCTTTGAAGTGAGACATTACAATCATGGAGTCAGCGGCAACGAGATCTCCCGCTATTTTAACGCGTTCGAAATGTTTCTGCCCGATCTCGACCTCCGCTATGTTCTGGCTTTTAAGCCCGTCGGAAATAATGAGCGGGGCCCGGACTACGGAATAGTCAAAACCGTGCTCTATTGCCGTTGTCAGGTGATCCACAGCGTTGTGCCTGCTCCCCGAATAAAGGGTGTTAGTATCCGTAAGGAAGGGCTTTGCACCTGCCGCGCGGATTTTTTCCACCACCTGCCGGACAAAGACAGGGTTTATGTAGCCGTCGTTTCCGTATTCTCCGAAATGCAGTTTTATTGCCGTCAGGTCATCCACTCCCAGAATATCTACGAAACCTGCGGCCTCGAAAAGCTTCCGTATCCTGACAATCTTGCTTTCCCCAGGGTTTCTGGCCCTCAGGTCCGTGAAATAGACTTTACCTGACGTACTACGCCCTCCTTTTATTTTTTGTGCCGAAAAAATTGAATTAAGCAGAGACTATTTAAGAGGATTATTCCCATTCGGAGTTTTCTGCTTCTATTTTTGCTTTGATTTCTGTTAGTTTTTTACGGTATTCTTCTGCACTTTCAACCTCCCCCATGTCCTTAAGAAGATTTGCATAGTTGTTGAAAAGCACAAGAGCCCTTTTCAGGGAATAGGGGTCTTCAAAGCCTTCAGGATCGGATTCTAAAAGACTTTCGTTTATTGCAAGCGCCTTTTCAAAGCACTCTTTTCCCTTTTCATGATCCCCCTTTATGGAGTAACTCATTCCGAGATTATTCAGGATTCCGAAAAGCCGGATGTCGTGTTCAGGGGTTTCAGGAAGGATTTCATACAGGCTTTCGAGCTTTTCACGTGCGTATTCATATTCCGAAATTGTTTCTTCCGGTTTATTCGCGTCCTTGTATATCTGCCCCGCCTGCTCGGCAAAGCTTGAAAGCATTTCCAGAATGGAGGGCATCTGGAAGGTTTCATATAACATCTCAAGGGCTCCGAGGGCAAATTCATAATATTCCCTTGCAATGCCAGGACCTTTCTTTTCGGACTCCAATTTCATAAGGAGATTTATTCCATAAAGGTAGGCCTTGCCCGCCGTAAGGACTATGAGCTCTTCCTCCCCGGGATATTCGGCGATTATTTTTTCGAAGCTTTCAAGAGCCAGCCTGTGGTATTCCCCGGCTTTTACCTCATCCCCCATCTCTGAGTACAGTTCTGCAAGTTCGTGGCACGTATCACCAACCTCCAGGCCCCATTCCTTTTCCTCGGGCCTGCTTTCAAGGAGCTGGTTTTTGAATTCCAGGGCTTTTTCATAATACTCGACCGTTTTTCCGTACTCTTCCTGCTCCCTGTATGCACCGGCAATCGCGCTCAGGGTCTCGAGCAGTCCGTTGGTGTAATATTCATTCCGGGTATCTTCTCCAAAAGCCTTTTCAAATACCTCGAGGGCCTTTTCGTGGTACTCCAGAGATGTTTCAGGTTCATAGCCGGCATACAGGCCCCCGATCTGATTCCATACATCTGCCTTATAAGCTTCCAGATGGGTTTTATCAAAATCAACGGTCTGAAGTTTTTCGTAGATTTCCAGTTCCTTTTCGTAATAGGCCTTTGCCTTCTCAGTTTCAAATTCATCTGCAAAAAGTTCACCAAGGCTCCGGTAAACATCTGAAAGATCCAGGATGTGATCAGGGTCCTCGGGTTCAGCTTCATGCTGGTTTTGGTAGACCTGAAGTTCGTCCATATAACAAACTTCTGCATTTTCGGGGTCTTCGAGTTCTATAAACTCATCTGCGAGTTCATCAAAAAAGCCGGCAAAAGAGTTTTCAGAATCAAATAATTCAGGGTACTTGTCCAGCACTCCCCTGAACGCTTCTCTTGCCAGGGAATAATAAGCTCTGGCTTCGTCCTCGTCTTCTTCGGATTCTGCACTATCTAAAAACACTCTTCCTAAAATCCTGTGCGTGTTTGCAAGGAGCAGGACTAAAGGAATGTTTTCGGGCTCCCCCTTAAGTCTGTTTTCCAGAAGAACTACGGCTTCCTTATAGCACTCCTTTGCTTTGTCGTAGTTTTCAAGGGCCACATATAAGGTACCTGTATAATTCCAGGCATAACACAGGAAGTAAAGGGCTTCGAAATTTTCGGAATCGTCACTCAGAACTTTCTCATAAAGGTCTATTGCCCGGTTATAAAAACGTTCGGCCTCCTCAAAATACTCAGCCTCCATAAAGTTCTGCCCAATAAGCATTAAGGAGTCATCGAGTCTGCTGAGGATTCCGAAAGGTTCGTTTTCAGCTTCAATTTCAGACTCATCTCCGATTCCAGCTTCAATTCCAGCCCTTCCGGCCCTTCCAGATCTGATTCCAGCCCTTTCAGCCCTTTCGGCCCTGATTCCAGCTTCTTTTCCCCTCTCTGTTTTGGGACTGTTCTCGAATTTGATTTTGAGCAATTTCTCAATCACATCAAAATTTAAACCTAAAATAGGGATTGCTTCATCGACAAATTCCCCTAATACAAAGCTTTTCTCTATGTTCTCAATCGTTTCCAGGAAATTTTCCAGGTAGTCAGGGTTTTCCGGATTGGATTTCAATAATTCCTCAAATACCAGAACCGCTTTTTCAAAGGTATTTTTTATCGAATAGATATAATTTTTTATTTCATCAAAATTATCCATATCCGAAAGGGAATCTGCGATCACTCCAATCGTACTGCCTATAATTTCCTGAGATTCTTTATTTTCAGGTTCAACCGAAAAGAGATCCACAACAATATCCAGCCCCTTTCTGAAGTATGCAAGAGCTTCTTCGGTTTCAGTGATTCTGAACTTCGCAAAACCCCTCATAAGCAGGATATGGTAGGAAATTTCATGATTCCTTATCTTTTCTGCGATCCTTTCGGCCTTGTCCAGTTTTTCAAAGGCCTTTTTATATCGTTCTTTTTCGATATCTTCAGCCGCTTTTCCCATTAATCTAAAAGCTGAATCTCTTAACATCCTTGACATAAGAATAGCATAGACCCTTCAATATATATAGTTAAAGGGAGACAAGATAAATATATTTGCCCAGATATGCTACCGGATGTAAAAAAAGAGAATTAAAGGGCCTTAAATATCAATAAAACCCTCATTATAGCTAAAGAATTGTATTAAAACCCTCTTTATAGCTAAAGAATTGTATTAAAACCTTCTTTATAGCTAAAGAATTGTATTAAAACCCTCTTTATAGCTAAAGAATTGTATT
>JAQVBP010000007.1:0-4909 GCA_028690255.1 Methanosarcinaceae archaeon | reverse complement strand
TCTTTATAGCTAAAGAATTGTATTAAAACCCTCTTTATAGCTAAAGAATTGTATTTAATCCTTATTTTTTGTTCTTCACATATCCAACGTAGTCAATTAAGACTCAGGCTGGTCAATTAGGGCACATAACATGCCCGTCACTTCAGTGGCGGGTAATTGACTCTGTCCGACCCTTCGTCCTTCAAAAAATATTCAATTAATTTCCTGGATATACTGATCTTCCCCGGCAGAACAGGAAGTTCTTTCGCCGAAAACCAGCCAGCGGCCTCGATCTCGACCCCGTCGGGTTTGATTTTTCCGCTTTCGTATTCCGCGGTAAATCCGATCATGAGCGAGTTCGGAAACGGCCAGGCCTGAGTCCCGAAATATTTTATGTTTTTTACCTCGACCCCGACTTCTTCCCGGACCTCACGGACAACCGCGGCCTCGGCCGATTCCCCGGGCTCGATAAAACCCGCAACAAGACTGTAGAGGCCGGCCGGAAAATTAGGAGACCTGGCAAGCAAAATTTGCCGGCCCTTCTTTATGAGCACGATGATCGCAGGCGAGATCCTCGGGAAAAACAGCTCCCCGCAGTTCGGGCACTTTTTACCCCTTTCCCCGGAAAGGCGTTCCGTTTTTGTCCCGCAGCGGCTACAGTACTGGTTGGTCCGGTCCCATTCCATAATCTGGACGGCCTTGTTCGCAAGGGAAAAGCAGCCTTCCCCCAGCAGTTCATGGGCCCGGCGGAGGTTCAGAAACTCCATCCCCCCGGGAGCTTCAGTCTCCTCTTCAAGCTCCACGGAGTAACAGTGCAGTCCCTCAAGGTCTCCGAGGTACTGCTCCCTTACAACCGGCAGGCCGACTTCCCCAAAGTCCTTTAACTTCGGGACGGCCAGAGGATTGTGCTTCTTATAAAGGAGGAGATCCCGGCCCCGAAACGCAAACCAGAGCGCGGGCCCGGCCCGGTCGGAAGGGGGTTCGAGGCCGATAATGAATCTTGAAATAATATTCCTGTGTGTGGAGTCCATATTGATTACAGGTTTCTGTTCTTCCTATATTACCTTATTAGGCCGTTTTCTGTACATATTTATGTTTTTTATCTGATATGCAGGTCCTATGCGATTCCCCAAGGATGCAAAATCAGAACAATTTGTTAAAATAGGCCCGAATAGCGGTCTTCTCAAGGGAGGAATAGTCCTTTGTGGCCTCCATTACGATTTTTTTCTCATCCAGTTTTCTCTTCAAAGGCCAGTTTACCGTGACCTTCTTCAGGCTTTCCATCAGAATATTTACCTTGTCTCTTCCGAGTTCCGAGATAAGGGTAGTCAGGGTCCTGTAAATAATCACCCTGTCCTTTTCCGGCAGTTCCCCAAGGATATCCATCAGGTCTTCAAGTTCAGTCTTCCGCTTTTCTTCCGGCAGTCCCATAATGGATTTTAGACGTGAACTGAGAATACTGTATCGTCTTTCCTCATTTTCCGAAGCAAGCAATCTTAAAAAATGCATAAAATCACCCCAATATTTAGAGATATGTTAGCTTTAATAGTTTTTTAAGTCTTCCCGGGTTTTTGCAGCTCAAGTTCTAATTTTCCATGCAGGCCCTTCAAGGCGCTCTATTTTTCCCCTTTCGGAAAGTTCTTCTAAAATTTCAAGAATCTGTTTTTCTTTTACCTCGACCCCATGCCTGTCCCTGAACCCGGCCAGGATGCCGGAGAGGTCCAGGCCTTTCCCTTTTCCTGCGGCCCCTGCTTCCAGGACCCTTAAGGTAAAACCCATAAGGTCCTCATACACTGCCCAGGGATAGACAATCCAGCGCCACTTTATAATTTTTTGTGCATGATAATCAGGCACGAAGGCCGAACCTCTCTTATGCTGCATGACCGCAGTCCGGATTTCCGAAGGCCCAAGACTCCGGATGT
Source organism: Methanosarcinaceae archaeon (assembly GCA_028690255.1). Lineage (GTDB taxonomy): Archaea > Halobacteriota > Methanosarcinia > Methanosarcinales > Methanosarcinaceae > JAQVBP01. The sequence goes on along the minus strand of JAQVBP010000007.1, from coordinate 3,008 downwards.
ATCCCACCGCCAGTTCAAGGGTCTGGCCGGTATCGGTCACGTCGTCCACGATAAGCACTTTTTTTCCCCGGATATCCACCGGAAGCGGAAACCTGATAATGGCCTTTTCTTCGATATCCGCCCCCATCCCGTAATGCTCGATTTTCATAGAGGTCAGGTCCTTGAAAATCAAAAAATCGGAAACAAGCCTCGCAGGGACATAGCCCCCTCTTCCGATTGCAATCAGCAGATCAGGCTTATACCCGGAGACCTTGATTTTATCGGCAAGGAGTTTTGAGAGCCTGTAGACTTCCCCGAAACTGAGAAGCTCACACCTGAACGAGTTTTTCTCCCCCGGAGAGCTGCAGAACTTTTTTTCATATCCTGACGGCTTTATAGCTGACATATATAACCCTTTTCAGTAAGCTGTTGATCCGTTATCGGAATTCTGTATTCCCGAGCCGCAGAGCGGGCAGTAGGTTACAAGGATAGGCGTGCCTGCAATCCATCGTTCACGTATCTCGTGCCAGACCAGGACCTGAAGGGGATAGACCCGTTTTACGTTTCTGTAAATAAGGGCAAGCACAAGCTCATCATCCCGGATCCAGGCCCCTGCCTCTCCCACACTCACGAATTTAGGGAATCAATTGAAGAAATCCCGCCTTTCGGAGGGGGGCCCGAGGCCAGTTTACTCGGTTCTACGAGATACCGCTCCCCTTCAGCGGTCTGCCTGATCTCAAGCCCTTCGGGCGTGGTCTCAACAACGGCCCCACCTTTCTGCTCGACGCAGCAACTGCTTAGAATCGCTGCAAGTATAAGGGCCAGCATCAGCATAAAATTCGTTCTCGGATCCCTGTGCAGCATAATTTGATCCCCCACTCATGATTATTAGACCTCAGTTTATTTTTACAATAATTATCCTCCGAATACCCTGAAAACAAAGACAAGATAGTAGACGGAAACAAAAAGCACGATGACTCCTGACCCCAGGTTGAGTTTTCTCCTGTTTCCGACCAGGAAACCGATCATCCGCCTGCTTGACTTTGCAGAATCTGCCAAAAAAAGCAGGAGAGGAAAACCAATCCCGAGCCCGAATAAGAGGAAGCGCAGCATGTTTACGAGAAAACCGGGACTTGAAACCGCAATTGCGAAAAGCGTCGCAATAAAGGCCGGCTGGCAGGGGATAACAATGGCCCCGAAGAAAACGCCGTAGAGAAACGCGGTCATGTAGGGGTTTCTGGCTTTTGGAGTCTTGCTTCTTGGCAGGTACTTTGCCAGGTCCACATCGAAAATAAGGGTCAGGCTTATAAGGGCCAGGGCCCCGAAGGCCAGCGGAGAAACAAAGCCTATGGTCCGGGTCAGGGAAACCTGCAGGAGCTTTGTGAAAACCAGGTCCAGGAGAGGCATGAAGAATATCACCCCTGCCGTGATAATCAGCCCTAAGAGGCTCAGCATTTTTCGGTCGGATTTTTTCTTTTTGGCCGACATCTTTTTTTCGGCCTATCTCTTCTTTTCTGCCGGTTTTTTTCCCACTGTCCGAAACCTCCCCCCTCCCTGCAAGCTGGTTTGAGAGGTAAGCAAGAAAACCCGGATAAAGCGGGAGCACACAAACGGCGGTAAGCGGTGTCAGTAACCCGGGCAAGAAGGCCTTGAATATGGCTGAAAGTATATTTACCACTCTAAAACCCCTTTTGACAAAACCCCTTCTGAAGTTTCCCGTCCCCTCATGTTTCCCTCATTTTATCTTTTTTCTGAAAAAATTAAGTCCAAGAGATTCGGACCCTTTTTCCTTCCCTGCCGGAGTTCAGAGCGTTCAACAACCTTTTTCAAGCTCTTCTCGCAGGAAGTCCACGGACTTTATTCCTTTTTTATTGATTAACCTTGAAGACTGGTTTTCACAGACCAGGACCACAGGTGCTGCAGGGGCACTGACAACGTTAATCCCGAACTCGTCTATAAGCTTCTGGGTCATATCCGTGGGAGCCACTGCCGAATACCATTCGAACCCGTTGCTCTGCATGTGCTCTCTGACAGTTTCCCGGTCCTCGTTCGGGTCAACGTCCAGGGAAATATGGACGATCCTGTCCCCTTCTTCAAGATACAATTTCAGGGTTTCATGTTGCTGTTTCAGACAGGTGGGGCACCAGACGGCAAAGGCCTCAAGCAAAACGGGCCTGCCTTCGAAGTCCCTTACCCGAAAGGTCCCCCCTGTCCGGGCATCCGTCAGTTCATAGTCCGGCCAGTCAGGTTCCTCCCCGGGACCCGCAGGTTCCGCAGCAGGTTCCGTGGCATTGGCAGATTCCGAGGCATTTTTATCCTGTTCCGCACAGCCTGAAATAAAGAGAAAAAAACCCATGAAAACAAAAGCAGTAAAGCTGAGTTGTAATGAATTTTTTATAATAACCCCCTATTAATAATGATATAGGGTGGTATATATAAATTTCTTTTAATTAAAAATAAATAAAAGTAATGGCGGGTCCGGGGGTCTTTGGCTAAAGACCCGGAACTACTCTGCATAAGTCCGAATAGATTCTCCTGATGGAGTCAGCAGGTTTCGGAAGAGGGAATAGAAAGGATTTTTGAAGGAAAAAGACATCGTTCCGGCAACATTTCAAAAACGGCATTTTTAAATACTTTGCACATTATTAATATGATTTGCGAAAGCATTTTTTTTGAAAAGATATAAAAAGGAGGCTTAGAGCTATGGATTTTAAAGCGATTCTTGCAATACTTGTGTTTGGGGTTCTTTACTATATCTACCATTTCTCTCCAGGCCAACTTGCCTGAAAAGCCGGTTCACAACCCCCATAACAGCTCTCGGAAAAACAGATTCCATTATAATTGGCTCTCATACGTGAGGGTATCTGGTCCCGAGAGCTGTAAAAGTATTACTTTTTTGAACTATTTTTTAGAGGGTACACTCCTGACTTCCGGGATTGAAAAATGGCTCCTATAATTATGATCCTCCTTGATTTCGGTATCTGAACCCACCTCTCAATTAAAAAGGAAATTCGTCTTCAAACTCTTCT
>JAQVBP010000146.1:5207-7000 GCA_028690255.1 Methanosarcinaceae archaeon | reverse complement strand
ACTGAAATAAAATAGTTGAACTTGGCTGCAACAGCAGGCATTTGAACCCCGGATACAAAGCAGGTATTTGAAATATCCAATCTCAAACAAACAGCAAGATTCAATTTAATTTTTTGTTTTCATTCAGGCTGGCCTGGAATTTCTGTCTCGCGTTCTGTCTTTATTTTTTCTTGAAACGCCCGGCCTCCTGCGTCGGCCGTTGAGGGCGCCGGTATCTAAAATAGATTCCACAAAAAAGTCCCGGTCGCCAAGATGATAAACAAAGTCCAAAAAGCTCCTGCGGCTTGAGGCTTACATCGGGGAAGCCGAATCCGGGCAGTTCGTTGAGGGCATGGGTTCCCCTATGGTCTCGGGGGGAATAGTAAGTAATTTCAGTTTGTCAAATTACATATTCAAATATTTGTGAATTCCTCCTTTCTTCCTCTCTGCCTCCTTCGGAGGCCAGGAAGGTGGGGACTCTCTCATCTTTTTTCCCTGATTATTATATAAATATACTTAAATATCTTATGAAAAATGATTGATTCAATGATTATTAGAAAAGAAAATCCAAATGATTTTGAAAAAATTTATGAACTCGTTAAAGTAGCCTTCCAAACAGCAAACGTATCTGCTGGAACAGAACAGGAACTGGTCAATGATCTTCGTAATAGTGATAAATATATTCCTGAACTCGCTTTAATAGCGGAAGAAGATGGCAGGTTGATTGGACATATTATGCTAACAAAAACCCATATTACACGAGAAGATGAAAAATACGAAACATTACTCTTAGCTCCCATATCAGTAGCGTTGGAATATCGTAATAAGGGTATAGGGTCTAACCTTGTAAAACACAGTTTCACTTTAGCGAAATCCATGGGGTACACATCGGTTGTTCTTGTAGGTGACCCTGATTATTATAATCGATTTGGGTTTAAAAAATCATCCGATTTTGGCATTGTCTATAAAGGCATTCCAGAAGAATATGTGCTGGCATGTGAATTAACAAAAAATGCTTTAATAGATATCAGAGGAGAAATTGCTTCGGTATCCTGAACAATTCTGCCTTTAATCTTTACCTCCGCAGGTGGGAAGGCCCCTTCCCCGACTCCGAAGAAGCCATGAAAGGGTAGTTGATTTTAGAGTTTATATTTTTTGATTCAAAAACGAACATGTTATTCTGTGTCTGTCAATAACAGGCACAAAAAATGAAAGTACACAGCACTTTCATGCTAAATAAGGTATTAATGTGTCTGGTTTTCAAGCACCATTTCAAGGTAGGAAGTCCTGATTGAATCAGCTTCCCCTAACCCGAGCCGCCCCAGAAACTCAAAAAGTCTGGCCCTGCTGGCTTCAAGTTCGCTTTCGTCCCTGGCCACGATTTCCACTTCGAGGAATTCTCCGAGCCCTTCCACGGAATCCAGACAGACGGTTATTTCTTCGGCCCGGAAGACTTCCCGGACCTTTCGGACGGCTCCGGCTTCGGAAAAGCCGAGGGCGTGCAGGATTTGAACTGAGTTTTCTTCTTCCACGAAAGTTTCGAACTCTTTCCGGCTCTTGGAGACTGTGTCCAGTTTCGGACCCTTGTAAGTAAGAATGCTTTTCCCGTCCAGAGTCCTTATCCGGAGAGCCTCGTCGGTTTTTGCAAAATCCCGGTAGGGGGCTGCAAAGTAGGTATCGGACTGTTCTTCTACCTTTACTTTTTCCGCCCCGATCATCTCAAGGAAAGGGCGGATGCGGGTATGTTCGGCCCGCACCTTGACTTCTATTTCTATCATAGTTTCCGATTCCTCCGGTCCAATCCGATTCCTCCG
>JAQVBP010000146.1:0-5107 GCA_028690255.1 Methanosarcinaceae archaeon | reverse complement strand
TCCGATTCCTCCGATTCGATCCAGATCCCTGGTCTGGCCGAACCTTTTCGAACCTTTTCGAACCTTTTCGAACCTGGCCGAAAAGACTTCTTTCTCAGGCCTCGTCCGGGATGAACTTGGTGCCGTAGTAGATCATACCCCGCTCGCCGTCCGAGCCGAGTTTGCGGAAGACGGATCTTACCCGCAGTCCGATGTGCACCTTTTCCGGGTCCCCCACGATCTGGGAGGTGAGGCAGGGGCCTTCGTCCAGTTTGATGATGGCAAGAGCATACGGGGTCTGTTCTTCAAACCCTTCGGCTGCAGTGTGGATTACCGTAAAGGTCACCACTTCGCCTGTGCCTTTGAATTTATAAGCTTCGATTTTTCCGAGCCGCCTGCAGTTTACGCAGGTGTCCCTCGGGGGATAGTAATACTCCCCGCACTCCTTGCAGTGAGTGCCCTCAAGGTTGTATCTGCTGCCCAGATTTCTCCAGAATCTTGGTACTGACATCTCGGATCACCTGTTCCTCGAAAAGATATGTATTGCTGCGGTTGCGCCTGACCCTCCCACGTTGTGGGTCATGCCGTACTCGGCCCCGTCCACCTGGCGTCCGCCGGCTTCTCCGCGGAGCTGGGTTACGATTTCAGCTGCCTGCTTGATGCCGGTCGCTCCGACAGGGTGTCCGCAGGCTTTAAGGCCGCCCGAGGTATTGACCGGGATCCTTCCGCCGATTGCGGTTTCCCCTTCTGCGGTAACGAGTCCTCCTTTGCCTTTCTCGGCAAAACCAAGGTCCTCTATGGCACAGATCTCGGCAATGGTAAAGCAGTCATGCACTTCCACAAGGTCGATATCCTTCGGCCCCACCTTTGCCATCTCATAGGCCCGCCTTGCGGCCACGACCGTGGCGTCCAGGGTGGTGATGTCCCGCCTGTCATGAAGGGCGATGGTATCACTGGCCTGGGCTGTCGCCTTGATGTAAATGGGGGTGTCGGTGTACTTATGGGCAATCTCGGCCGGCGCCAGCACAACGGCTGAGGCCCCGTCCGTAATCGGGGAACAGTCAAAGATGTGCAGGGGGTCGGCAACCATAATCGAGCTCAGGACCTGCTCGACCGTGATTTTGTTCCTGTACTGGGCAATAGGGTTATGGACCCCATTACTGTGGTTCTTGACCGCAACCTCGGCCAGCTGTTCGCTTGTCGTCCCGTATTTGTGCATGTGCAGGCGGGCGATCATTGCATAGAGGCCCGGGAAAGTGGCTCCTGCCATTCCTTCCCATTCCCGGTCCGCGGCTGCCGCAAGGGCTGTTGAAGCTTCACTGGAGCAGACGTCCGTCATCTTCTCGGCCCCGGCTGCAATCACAATGTCCCCGTAGCCGGAAGCCACGGTCATGATAGCCTGGCGAAGGGCAAGTCCGCCTGAAGCACAGGCAGCTTCGACCCTTGTCGCGGGCACGTGCAGGTTCCGGGAAAGCCCGGAATAGTCGGCGATTAAGGCTCCTATGTGTTCCTGGTCAATAAAACGCCCTCCGCTCATGTTCCCGACGTAAAGGGCGTCGATATCCTTTCCACTGACTCCGGCGTCCTCAATAGCTCCGATTCCGGCTTCTACCACGAGCTGTCTGAGAGAACGGTCCCAGAGTTCTCCGTATTTTGTGTTTTTTACTCCGATAATTGCTACATCTCTCATTTGCATACCCCCTTTTTCAGGCAAAACGGATCTTTCCTTTATGCTTGGCATACTGGCCGTAGTCCAGGTAAATCGGGTCCCTGATAAGTTCGGAGACTTTCGGGGCTTTGTCCCGGATTTCCTCGATTCTGTCGGTAACCGTTATGCTGAAAGAGTCGGACCCTGCTCCGGACCCGAACGCCGTCATAAAAATCCTGTCTCCGGGCTTTGCCTGGTCAAGGGTTGCCGCAAGCCCCATCATACAGGAACCCGAGTAGGTGTTTCCTATCTTTGTTACCACAAGGCCGGGTGCTATCTGCTCCTTGCTGAAGCCGAGCATCTTTGCGGCATTTCTCGGGAATTTCCCGTTTGGCTGGTGAAAGACCGCGTAGTCGTAGTCTTCGGGTTTTGTGTCCAGCTTTTTCATGAGACCTTTTGCGGCATTTGTGACGTGCTTGAAGTAGCCGGGCTCCCCCGTAAAACGTCCTCCGTGTTCGGGGTAAGGCTGGCCTTCCCTGCGCCAGAAGTCAGGGGTGTCCGTTGTAAAGGAATAGGTGTCTTCAATCACAGCGCAGAGTTCGGACTCGTTTCGTCCGATTACCAGAGCTACTCCTCCTGCTGCTGCCGTGTATTCCAGGGCGTCACTCGGAGCTCCCTGGGAGACGTCGGCTCCGATTGCAAGACCGAGGTCAACCATTCCGGAACTTACGAGTCCCATACAGGCCTGGACGGCGGCTGTTCCTGCCTTACAGGCGAACTCGAAGTCTGCGGCCGTCAGGTCGGGGGTTGCTCCGACCGCCTGGGCTACAATAGTACTTGTGGGTTTTACGGCATATGGGTGGCTTTCCGAACCTGTGTAGACGGCCCCTATACGGGAAGGGTCGAAGGCTCCGCGGGCGAGGGCGGAGCGGGCGGCTTCGACGGCAATGGTCGCCGCGTCCTCATCGAGAGCAGGTACGGATTTTTCGAGTACCATCAGGCCTTTTTTAAGGATCTCCGCGTCGTCTCCCCAGAGCCTGGCGATTTCTTCGACCTTGATCCTGTATCTCGGGACATATGCGCCGTAGGATACTATTCCGATAGTCATATTATCACCTGTTTTTATAGAAAATTAAGAAGGGGTTGGATTGTAATAGTCGTAGATGTTTATTCATCTGAAGTTTATTTATCCGGTTTTTCAAAGAACTCATTCATTTACCTGATACTTGCTGTATTTTTTCAATAATTGTAGGGCCTTATCCAGGTCCATTGTGGTCGCTATCAGGGGGATCCTGTCAACCTCGGCCATTTTGACGGCCGCCGGGTCCACCTGGTCCGCGCGAAGCCCGTGGATTACGATTGCTCCGGGTTTCAGGTTGGTGACCCGGATTGCTACTAAGGGGGACTTTCCGGTGGTCACCTTTGTAAAGACCATGGCCCGGTCCGTACTCCAGCCGTAGAGGCGCTGGAACTCGTGGGAGGAAAGCTCCAGAATGGCCCGCTGACTGTCAATTACGGTAAAGCCATAAAGAGGTTTTTCCACGCCTTTGTAGACGACATCGGCTTCGAGAAGGTTGACCAGTTTTGCAAGTTGTATGGGAATTGTGTATTCGTATGTGGAATAAATTGATCTGGAACTGTTTTCAGTGCCCAGCATTGTTTCGTAATTGTGGATCTTTTTTCCGCCTCGCCCCAGGTCAATCTCAAGCAGGGACTCAACGATCTTTCTGACAATCATGGTCCCGGGCGATTTTCTCCTTCCGCTCTCGTAGTCGCTTATCACGGATGGAGATACTTTAAGGTAGTTTGCGATATCGGTCTGGGAGATATCGAAATTCAACCTCCACTTTTTAAGGGATTCCCCTGGTTTTTCGGAAAGGGTGATCTCTCCGGCCATTTTTTCAGCCAAACGGTTCCGGAGATTCTCTGATAATTCGTTAGATGTCATGACTCCATACCTAAGAAGAAATGTTCCCATATATATTTAACGAATGTGATTTCGTTGATTGTCGCATATTTTTCCTGGCTGGTGCTGGATGTAAATCTTCATGCGATTATTAATATGTACTGTAACGTAAATTTACATGTTATGAAGTCTGGTGCTCAAACTTCTCAGTCAAGCGTTTCGGACCTGCTGCTGTATTTTGGTTGTCCGAGACGGGTCTATTATACGTCCAGGGGATTTGAACTTCTCCCTGAAATGACTGCCGCCAGGGTAGAACGTATGCTCGAAAAAGAGCTTGCCCTTACCTATCCCGAGCTTATGGGAGGGGATTCGTTAAACGCCGATAGTCTGAATTCGGCCCTTGAAGCTGCCCTCGCCTGCGCGGCCGAAGACCTGCCTCTGCTTTATCCCGGGGAATTTACAGCCGTGGACGAAGCCCTGCTCGGGGAAGGTAAAGCCCTTGCGGAGGCCCGGCTCCCGGAAATCGGAGCCAATCTTCTGCAAACTCTTGAGGAGTACGGGAAGAAAAACTTTTTGGCCGCCCTGACTCCCGTGAAAAGCGAACCCTTCCTCTCTTCAGAACGCCTGAACCTGAAAGGGTCCCCTTCGAAACTGGTCTGCTTCGAAGAAACCCTCCTGCCCTCCGTGATAAAAACCGGAAACTGCCCCACAAGCGGCGTCTGGGCCCGGGACCGTTTTCATGTCACGGCCCTGGTCCTTCTCCTTGAGGCCGAAAGGGGAAAAGCCATGGAGGACGCCTTCGTGGAATACGCAGGGCACGGGCTTCTCAGGAAAGTCAGGCTCAGGGCCGCGGACCGGCGGGAGGTCCTCAAGGTCTGCAGGCGGGTTGAAAAGATAAAAAACGGGTTCATGCCCGAAAAGAAAGAAGGCCCCCTCTGTACTCATTGCAGCTTTTTTGATCAGTGTGCCCAGAAGCCCTCCTCCCTCCTGTCCAAACTCTTCTGACAGCCAGGCTTTGACGCCCGGCTTCTGCATTCCGGTCAAAAGAATTATCACCAATCGTCTGAATTATTTAAGGGGTATGGCCAGAGTTTAGGGGGAATGGTTCCGGTGGTAAAGGTCGAGTCGTTCTACAGTAAAGCCGGGGATAGGATAATAATCGAAATCGAGGTCCGGAATATCTGGCAGGTCTATAATTCCTTTGACCCGTCGCCCTTTCCCGAAAAGGAACTTGACGATTCCGCAGAACAGTATATTTTCGATGCCGTTGAGGAACTGCCTTTTAAAAAGCCGCTTGAGATGATCTTTCACCTCCCCTCCTGCGATTGCCCCCCCGAAGTCGAGTCCTCTCTTGCAGAAGCCGTACAAAATCACTTCGTATATAAAACGGCCCTCGCAAAGACGGAAATGAAGAGGCTTCTAACCCGTGGAAGGTGGGACTTTTTAATAGGCTCCTTTTTCCTGACCTCCTGCATGGGCCTGGTCCAGCTTCTTTCCACCTTCGAGCAGACCCTGACGATCTCCCTTCTTTCCGAGGGCCTTTTTATTATAGGCTGGGTCGCCATGTGGCAGCC
>JAQVBP010000006.1:19669-34017 GCA_028690255.1 Methanosarcinaceae archaeon | reverse complement strand
TAGCCAAACAAAAGTGAACTATAAATTAATCACCGCCGGAACGGCGGGAAGAGCCTGTGGACTGGTGGAGGTTGCTCCGGGGTATGAAGCAGGAAGCCGGTCGGTCTTTAGCCGAGCGGTAGTTCACATGAGGTTGTAGAAAAAGAGGCAAATATGTCCGAAAAAAAAATACTTCCTGTTATCAACCAGACTTCCACAGAAACTCTGAACTCCAATCTTAAACAGGCATCCCGGAACCCAAACCATGAAATCCAGCTCGGCTGTGGCTGTGGGTCTGCGTCCTGTGATGGCTGTGCGGGCGCCCTCGGGGTCAAGGCCGGGTCCGAAAGGGACGTCGTGTACCGCAACGTCCTCACCTTCCTTACGGTTGCAACTGTGATAATCCTGGGAACCCTGGCAGCAAAATGGATTCTGACGGTACTTCTTGGCTAAAATCAGTCTAATTGATTGAAAAGTAATTGGATTATGCTTTTAGCCCCCGGATTACGTTTCTTGAGAGGGACGGAACTCTGTGCCTTTCTCCTTTCTTTCCAGAATTCTCTCTCCGGATTTTTTAGCTATTTTAGATCTGTAAGGGTAACGCATCTCCTTTCCGCAAGTTCCACAGGAAATTACGAGGACTCCGTCCTTTAACCTGTAGCGGGCATTCCTGCCCGGGACCAGGAAAGCATAGCAATGCTTGCAGATCCTTCTTTTGATTTCTCCCGGGGTCCTTATCCTGTTTCTCATGGAGATTCCTCGGATAAGCCGTACATAGCGCTCGCTCCTCTCGGGGTGCTCTCCGAATTCCTGTTCCGCCAGTTCAAAGAGGCGCCACATGCGCTGTGTTGCGAGTTCTCGCATCAGATTTTTCTGTTTTTTCTTTTTTCGGAAAACTTTTGACATCTGACCAGTCCTGTATTTAGCCTGTTAAGGAAGCTTTCCTGAAAGGGGTCAGGAATCGAGTACGATTACTTCAATATTCGGGTTCTTGCTGTGGACAAGGACTTTAAACCTTTCGGGGTCCGCAGTCGGGCCTTCAGGGCTTCCGTAATGCATGGGAACCACGAATCCCGGAGAAAGGGCCTCGGCTGCAAGGGCAGCTTTCTCCTCATCCATGGTATACGTGCCCCCAATGGGTAAAAGGGCCACGTCAACCCTGAGTCCCCGCATCTCAGGGATAAAAGCCGTATCCCCCGCGTGGTAGATCCTGATGCCCCCGAGCTCCACGATATACCCGACCCCCGTCCCTCTGGGATGATCGGGATTTTCAGGAGAGTAAGCGGGCACGACTTCGATTTTTACTCCCTTAATCTCCAGCCCGTCGGCCAGAATATCCCCTTCGGCTATCCGCCGGGCATCCCCCCGAAAATTCAGTGAACAGGCCTCGGGGATCAGGGTTGTCGAATCGGATCTCCGGACCATTCGGATATCCGCAGGACTGCAGTGGCCGGGGTGTTCATGGGTTATCAGGAGAATATCGGCCCTGTCCTCGAAGTCCGGCTCTTCCGGAAGACGGTAGGGGTCAATGTAGATTTTTTTTCCATCCCCTTCCAGCAAAAACCCGGCATGTCCGAGCCAGTGAATTCTTACACCGTCAATTGTTACACTCTTCATGGTAAAACCTGCGCAATTCGACACTTTTTTCAGTATTGACCCTTGAAGGGGTTTAATCCCTTTTTAACTTTCAGGCGGGAAGAAGGAGCCCCTTCCTCGATGTTTCTAATTGAAAATTAGAAACTCCTGTTAAACCTATGGTTTAACACGACAGCCGGAGGCCGGCAGGGAGGGGTAGTTGACTACATCTCAGAAAAAGAACAAAAATCAGAAATCCATAACAAACTTTCCCTCAAGCAGCCAGTTATAAATCATCTTCTGAAGGTAGCAGATCACAGGCAGGCGAATTACAACTGCTTCCCTTTTATTCCCGGCCCTGTGAACGGCAATTGACTCCTTCCCGTCGGCGATCAGGAAGCACTCTTCATCATAGCGGACCCCGTCAATGACAAGGTTTCGGATGAAATCCCGAAAAGCGCTGCCGGTTTCCCGAAACTCGAACGGCAGTTTTCGAAACTTTTCCAGCTCGTCCACAATAATAATCAACTTGCAGTTTTTTTCGATATGTTTCAGCTCTTTTTCAAACTCCCGAAGGAAGCCGGGGTTTGTTGCAAAAATAATCAGCTCGTCTTTTACACCTGCCAGGATTTCCCGGATCCGGTTCCTTATGCCCCAGTCACTCTGTATGCACCAGACCGGAGAGGTGGTTGGAAACTCGTAACTCAACTCATTGAGCTGGGCCAGAGACTCTATAGCACAGTTGATAAGCTCGTCCTTGATCTCCCCTATAACCAGTTTAGGGTCAACCGCACGGAAGTAGGAGGGAGAGCCCTGCCTGATTTCCACGTAACCTTTCTTTGCCAGGCTTTTCAGGATTTCGTAGACCTTGGCCCTTGGAACCCCGGTAAGCTCATGAACCTCTCTTGCCGTAGCCTCTTTTAAACTGACCAGGCCCGCATAGGCCTTGGCCTCATTTTCAGTAAGCCCCAGCCTCTCAAGGTTGCAGATAAGCCGGGGATTTAGCTCCGGATACATTTGTTACCCCTAAAGTAACAATAGATTTAAATGTTTTGTCTTAATATACTCGATACCAGGGATACCATATAAAATAATTAAAGGATATAATTGCGAGAATATAATAGAAAGAATAGAAAAGTGCAGGCCAGATCAAAACCTTAAAACCAGCCTGGAGCCCCTCCATATCTCCTTGACCTGCCGAAAAAACGCATATGAAATTCCCGAATTACAGGCACAAAAAATAAAAGTATTCGCCACACTTTCATACCAAAGGAATAGAAAGAAAAAGGAGAAAAGAAAAAAAGAAAAGGGGCCCGGAGAAAAACGTTTTTCCGAATCCGAAACGAAGTAAGAGGGGAATCCGCTATTAAAAGTATTTTTGAAAAACTGGGGATTTTTATCCAGAATAACCGCCTGTCCATTCTCATCATCTTTTTACTCCTGGTAGTGATAGCCACCCAGGGGGCAAAGCAGATAGAGATGGCTTCCGGGACCGAAACCTTCGTAGGGAAAGACTCACAGCTGTACCAGGACTACGATCACCTGTACAAAAACATCTTCCAGACTCAGTCCATCGTGGTGATGGTGGAAGGCAACGAAGTAAAAAGTGTGGAACTCATGAAAGCCGTTTCCCGGCTTGAACACCAGCTCCAGGCGACGGAAGGGGTTATCGAGACCACGAGTCCGGCCTCACTCCTCAAGCAGATAAGTTACAGAAAAACTGGAAGGGCAGAGATTCCGAATACGGATGAAGCGGTCAAAGCCACAATCGACAGCAACCCGGATATGTTCGGAGGAATCGTCCCTGACGATACACACATCCTGATTTCCGTGGTGATGGCGGGGTCCACCACGGACGCAAAACAGGAAACAATCCTCCACGCAACAGAAGAGGCCGTTACCTTTGCGAATATCCCCCCTTCCTATAATGTCATAGTTACAGGGGACCCCGCCTTCCGAGTCTCGATGAACAATGAAATGAGCTCGAGCATGGGACTGTTGCTGGGCCTCTCCGCCCTATTTATGCTCATTGTGCTAAGCCTTGTTTTCCGGCATGTCCGCTGGAAACTCCTCCCCCTGCCGGTGGTCCTCCTCGGGATTATCTATACCTTCGGGGTCATGGGTTTTCTCAAGATTCCCCTCTCCATGGTCTCCATGGCAGCCTTCCCGGTCCTGATAGGGGTTGGCATTGATTACGCCATCCAGTTCCATAACAGGCTTGAAGAGGAACTCAGGGAAAAAGGAAACCGGACCAGGGCTGTTGTGGAAACGGTCAGGCACACTGGCCCCGCGGTCCTCATAGCGCTCTGTATGACCGCTCTCGGCTTTGTGTCCCTCTTCACCTCCTCGGTACCCATGATTCAGGATTTCGGAAAACTCCTCCTCATAGGAACGATCATGTGCTACCTCTCGGCCGTCTTTGTGGGCGTGATAACCATTGCCACCTTTGACAGCTTTGCGGAAAAGAACCCCCTGAGGAAGATGAAAGCCCTGAAAAAGCTTGAAAAAGCTGAAAAGACCGGCCAGAAAGAGCAGAAAAACCGGAAGCTTGAAGGCCTGCTGAAAAATTTAACCGATTTTACGGTAAAGTATGACGTTATCGTGCTCGGAATTGCAGCCCTGCTCTGCCTCGGAGGCATCTACGCCGACCAGTCCGTGGACATCCAGACCGACGTCAAGACCTTTGTGCCCCAGGATATGCCCGCCCTTATGGACCTGGAGCATATGGGGGATATCATGGGAGGAGAAAATGAGCTGAACCTCATCCTCAAGGTAAAGGATAGCGCCGACCCCGAGGTCCTGAAATGGATAGATGAGTTTGGCGAACACGAGGTAGAAGGAAGGGGACACATCTACAGTGCGGCAAGCATCGTGCCGCTCGTAAAAGAATACAACGGCGGGACAATCCCCGATACGAAGGCCGAGGTCAAAGCCATATACGAACAGATCCCGGAATACAGGAAAAGCCACTACGTATACGGCAAGAACATGCTACTCCTGAACTTTAACATAGGCCATGCAGTATCGGACATTAAGGTTACCGGGATTGAAGAGCTGACAAACGTCGTAAAAGAAGACATGCGCTGGATGCAGGCCCCTCCCGGCACAAGTGTTACGATTACCGGGGACTCCGTGGTCTTCATAGAGGTTATTTCCGCCCTTACAAGCGGGAGGGTGCGGATGACCTTCCTTGGCCTTGCCCTCGTACTCGGAGGCCTTCTCCTGGTCTACAGGGACTGGCTAAAAGCCCTGGCCCCGGTCATCCCGATGTTCATAGTGATAGGCTGGTCCGGTGGGATCATGCGCTACCTGAACATTGAATACACCCCCATGACTGCGACCCTCGGGGCCCTTATCCTGGGAGTCGGGTCCGAGTATTCGATCCTCATGATGGAACGCTATTTCGAAGAAAAGGACAGGGGAGCTTCCCCAATGGAAGCCATTCATATGGCAAGTACGAAAATAGGGACCGCCATTATAGCGTCCGGGGCCACCACGGTCTTTGGATTTTCGGCCCTGATAGCCTCCCCCTTCTCCATAGTCAGTAATTTCGGAAAAGTCACGGTAATTGACGTCGTGCTTGCACTCATAGCCACCTTCATGGTTTTCCCGCCTTTAATCGTTATCCTGGACTCCTGGCGGGACAAAAGAAAAGGGGTGCAGGTCTTACAAAAACAGAAAAATAACAAAGTCCAGGGGGCCGAGATCTGATGAAAGAGCCCAGAAAACAGACAGTACAGAAAATAACTAAAATATGCGTTATACTTGCGGTCCTCCTTACAGCCCTCTCAATAGGCGCATCCCCGGCTCTTGGGGATGACGATGAGGACGATGTGAACTTCCTGATGCCGAACTACGGGTTCACAGTGGACTACTACCGGAGCTACGGAGAACCCGAAATCCAGGCCTGCGTCGTGGGTGACCCTGAGTTCAGCCGGGGAGAAATTGCAGACATACAGGTCAAGCTCGTAAACAAAGGCATTGCAGAAGGTTTCCGGAGGCTCTACGTAAACCAGAGCGACGTTGACGACACTCTGGAAGAGGCCCTTGCCCTTGACGAAATGGAAGAAGAAGAGGAGTGCACGACCGCCAGGAACATCCAGGCAACTTTAATCCCGGAAAACGAGTATTTCGAGGTTGAGCCCACAACGAGTGTCCGGACCGTCGACGAACTTGAAACGGGGCACAGTAAGACGCTCAGGTTCACGATAAAGGTCGATGGCGACACCCCCGCCGGAGCTTATGAGTTCCGGCTTCCGGTAAGCTACGAGTACCAGTCAAACGTCAGGACCGCAACCGCGGCCGTGGTCCAGCTGGGGCTTACGGATACGGAATACACAAGGGAATACTCTAAAAAGAACACAAGCCTTACCCTGCCGGTCTCGATCGAAGAGGAAGCTAAATTTGAGGTCGCAAAAGTCTCGGGCAGCCTCAAGCAGGGAGAAAGCAGCCGTATAGAAGTCACATACAAAAACAGCAGGGAAACCACAGCAAAAGACGCAATGGCCCGTATCATTGTCATGAGCCCCTTAAGTTCCGAAAAATCCATTGTAAGGCTTGGAGATGTGGGCCCCGGAGAGAGCAAAACCGCGAGTTTCGAAATCTCTACGGAACCCGACGCCGTTGTAAAACGCTACGGGATAGACAGTGAAATAAGGTATATCGATGACGAAGGGGAAATCAAATTTTCAGAAAATTTGAAAGTAAACGCGCCCATGGAAGCCTCGGAAAAAAAATTCAGTGTGCTAGGGATTGCGATCATACTGATAATCCTTGTAGGGATATTCCAGATAGTAAATACGTTCAGGAACAGGAAAAAATACAGCGATGAAAATGCATCAGGTGATGATAATGAGTAAAAAAGGATTTGGCGCTGCGGCCGCAGTTCTGTTAATGCTCGGGCTTGCAGCCTTCCCTGCACAGGCTGCCCTGCCCGACCATTTCGATTTTAGCGATAACTACTACACGGTCTTCGGAGGCCCTGACATCAGGGCAACCCTGCTCGGAGACAATGAATTTTCGAGAGGGGACACGGCAACCCTGAACATAGAGATGATGAACAAGGGGATGATTACCGGTTTTGAGTCAGAGAAAGACCTTGACGCCAACGACAAAGCTGTGGATAAAGCCCTTCAGCAGGCTGAGATGAAATACGAGGGCCAGGCCGTGACCGCCATAGGAATCCTCGCGACCCTTAAGTCCGATGGACCGAACATCAAGGTAAAATCCGGCCCCCAGGAAGCAGGGACTCTGAAACAGGGAAAAGACACCGCAAGCCCCTCGAAATTCACCATAGAAATCAGCAAAAACGCCCCTGCAGGGACCTATCCCCTCACCCTTGAGCTTTCATACAGGCACCAGGCTAACGTCCAGGTCAGCGGGGATGACCTGAGTACGGTCGGCATAACCAACCACGAAGTGGGGCTCTGGTATGAAAACGTGACCCAGACCCAGACCATAGAAGTAATGGTCAAGAAAGAGCCATATTTTGAGGTCACCGAGGTCAAAGGGGAGCTCTACCCTGAAACCGGGGGTATGCTCTATGTAACCTACAAAAACACAGGAGAAGACCCGGCAAAAGACGCGACCGTCAGGGTAAGTGCGGGCGACCCCTTCAGTACCACGGACGACCAGGCCTATCTCGGGACCCTGAACCCTGGAGAAAGCGCCGTTGCGGCCTTTGATATGGACGTGGACGAAGACGCAACCCCGAAACCCTACTCCATAAACAGTGAAATCCTCTACGAGGACACGGATGGACACGACCAGATCTCAGACAGCGTTAAGATCAATACGGAAGTCCTGCCTGCCGAAAAGAAACTACCCGGCTACAGCGCAGCTACCGGAATTTCCTTCATGGCCCTTGCAGCCTGCCTGATGTTGTGGGGAAAGAAGAACCAGGTCTGAATATAAGTTTAAGTAAATTTGATAAAAATCAGGTCTGAATATAAGTTTAAGTAAATTTGATAAAAATCAGGTCTGAATATAAGTTTAAGTAAATTTGATAAAAATCAGGTCTGAATATAAGTTTAAGTAAATTTGATAAAAAGTGGCCTGAATAATAAATCGGGCTGAAAACCGAAAAGAAGCGAATGCAAAAAGCGACCATTCGGTTAAATTGCGTGCGGCCGCCCCTTCCTGAAAAGGACGGGATATTCGCGACCCCGCGCACTCCCATTAATAAATCAGACCTCAGGCATGGATGGTTACCCTTTCTTTTTTAATTCAGGGGTTCGATACCCTTTCAATAAAATTAAAAAGTATCGTTTTCCCCGATTTCTTCAGATGCGGCTTTTGCGATCATTACTTCCGTGGATTTGATTACGGCATAGACCTGATCTCCGGGTTCTATATTGAGTTTATCCACAGCTTCTTCCGTGATGATTGAGGTCAGGACAGCAGGGTCGATTTCAATCGTGATCTTCGAGATCCGATCCCCTTTCTCGACTTCGAGGACTTTACCTGAGAGCCGGTTCCGGGCGGTCAACTTGAAGCCTATATTTTCCCAGGCGGTCTCGTCTCCTATGGCCTCGTTTACGAGTTGCTTGCTCACTTCATATTCCTTAAGGAGTTTCCGGCCCAGGTCCGTAAGAAAAGTCCCCTGGTTTTTTCCCCCGCGTACTGTTGAAACGGCAGGTTCTCCAAGCCTTTCGTTCATCCTTTTCAGCATGAGCCAGGCATGTTTATAGGAGATATCGAGTTTCTTGCAGGCTTTCCTGAGGGACTTCTCCTCGTCAATGGCTTTGAGCAAACTGGCTTTTCCGGCCCCCATAACGGGTTTACCGTCTTCCGTAAACCAGAGCTTGGTTTTGGTTTTCAAATGGATTCACCTTTAACCGATAATTTTGAAAAAAATACTATGTCTAAACTCATATATCCTCTATCGTGGCACGGGAGGGTTATTTTTTTTGAGCATGTGGATTGCAGAGGTCCTGAACCGGGTAAATTTACCTGAGCACATGGACCGCAGAGACCTTGAACTGGGCAAATACCGGACTTCCCGGAGCAAGTCCCATCTCAACTGCCGACTGTCGGGTAATCAGGGAGTTTAAAATGAAACCGCAGTCCACCTTCACCCGCACAAGCGCTCCGAGTTCCTGAATTCCGGCCACCGTACCCTTTACCGAGTTTCTTATACTGGTATCGGGTTGAGCGGAGCTTTTACTTAAAACTATGTTTTCCGGCCTCAGCCAGGCATATACCGTTTCCCCGACTCTGGCAAAGGCCGCGGCTTCCAGAAGGAAGCCGTCAGCCTCAAGCCTGAGAATTCCGGCATCCTCCGAGACCACCTTCCCCTTGATAACGTTTTCAAAACCCACGAAGCCGGCAACGTGGGAATCGACCGGCCGGTCGAAAATCTCTTCCGGAGTTCCCACCTGCACAAGTTTTCCATCCATTACCACGGCTATCCTGTCGGCCATGATCCGGGCCTCGGTCTGGTCGTGGGTGATGTGGAGCACGGTAAGTTTTGTTTTTTTGTGGAGGGTGGCAAGCATCTCCCTGGCGCTGGCCTGGGTCCGGGGGTCAAGGGCGCTTAAGGGTTCGTCAAGCATAAGGATGTGCGGGTCGGTCATAAGAGCCCGCGCAAGGGCCACACGCTGCTGTTCCCCTCCGGAGAGGGTGAGGGGATAGCGGTCCAGCAGGGGGGTTATCTTCAGGTAGTCCGTGATTTCCCGGATTTCTTCGGGAGCTTTTTTGAGCTTTTTCATCCGCATCCCGAACTCGATGTTTTTTTTCACGCTCATATGCGGAAAGAGGGAGTAGTTCTGGTAGACAAAGGCCAGGCCCCGTTTTTCCGGGAAAAAGTCCGTAACGTCTCTGCCGTCTATCAGGATTTTTCCGGAATCGGGTCTGTGAAAGCCTGCGATAAGTTCCAGAATAAGGGTTTTTCCGGCTCCTGTAGGCCCTAAAATTACGAAATATTCCCCGTCCTGGACTGTCAGGTCCAGGTTTTCCAGGGCAAAGGTCTTCCATTTTCGGGAGAGGGACTTAATCTCTATCATAGATGCTCCAGCCTGCGGAAATGATTCTTATTATCAGGAAGATGGAAAGGGTGATAAGGATGAGCAGGACCGCAATCGGCCTTGAAGCCGAAAGTCCGTAGGAAAGAAAGCGGTCATAGATAAGGGTGGGCCCGATCATGGGGTAATAGGCAATCATCACCACGGCCCCGAACTCGCTGATGGCCCTTGCCCAGGTCATGACGGCTCCTACAAGGAGGTATCGGGCCGAGAGGGGAAGGGTCACCAGGAAAAAGGCCTTCCAGAGAGGGGCCCCGAGGGACCGGGCCGCATTTTCAAGCCTCGGATCCACACTCTTAAAACCTTCCCGGGCCGAATTGGTCAGGAAAGGCAGGGAGACAAAAAGCATGGCTACCACGATTCCTGGAAGGGCGTCCCTGAACTGTATATAACCTTGCAGAGGGGCTCCTATCAGGCCCTGGGACCCGAAAACCGTGAGGAGGGCGATTCCTGCAACCGTGTGGGGGACCACAACGGGCACGTCTATAATGCTTTCAACAAGGCGTTTTCCCGGAAATTCATGCCTGGCAAGGATGTAACCGGTCGGGACCCCGAGGAGAATTGCAAAGAGAGTCGCAAGCAACCCCGCATAAAGGGACAGGGAAATGGAGGCCAGGACCGACCTGTTGTGCATGACGGCCACAAGCCCCGGAAAATCCGAAAGGACCTGTCCTATGATCATGTTTGCAAGGGTTACGGTAATAAAAAGAAAAAGGAGAAGCATCAGGAGGGAAAAAATCGGTTTAAGGGGTTCCAAAGCCTTGAATCGCTTATTTATCTGATTAATATAAAAACCCTCCTGTGGTCGTTTTTGTATTTATAAATCTAACAATTGTAAGAATTATGATTTTTCAGGTACATTTATCACATTCATTTTTTAAATATTGAATGGGAGGGAATTTTCCCTCGCCTATTTCACAAGTCCCGGGGCACTTACTCTACAAAGGCCTGGAGTTCGGCAGGCATTGCTTCTTTTCCGCCAACCTGGGCCGGGACAATCGGAGGCTGCCCGTTTCGGGTAAAGATTTCCTGGCCGGTTTCCCCGAGAAGGAGCTTTACGAACTCAATGCCAAGTTCGGGATTTTCAGCGTTTTTGGGGACGGTGATCCCGTAAACGATGGGGCTGCCGACAGTTACCTGGCCGCTTGCCCTTTCGACCTGCACGCGGGCGTAATTGTCCGCGTATTCGATGGAACTGAGGTCAATGGCTTCGGGGAGTTCTATAAACTCAAAGCCGTGCTGGACTGCGACACTGCGGTAGATGTAGAAGTAGTCGATTTCCCCTATCTCAAGAGCGGAGGAAAGGTCAACTTCTTTACTTCTCATCATGATCTTGGAGGTAACGGGGTTGATTGCTTCGGAGTCGGGGACATGCACGGTGTATGTTCCGGTTTCTTCCGTGCCGCTCATGCCTGTCAGATTCAGGATAAGGTCGTCATAGATTTTGTCGTCTCCATAATAGTCTTCGGCAAGCTGGGTTACCATCTGGGTGCGGTAGCCGCAGGGGTCGTCGTTGGGGTTGGAAAACCCGTAGTTTACGTCCGGTTTCCTGAGGATTTCGTACCAGTTGTCCGCGGTGATTTCATCGCTGTAAGCGCTTTCGTTCGTGTAAGCAATCACAATCCTGTTCCTGGCAAAGGCCACATACCAGTCCGCATACTCCGGCATCATCATGGAGGGGATAAGGGAGTAATCCGCAGAGGCCAGGATATCGGCCGGTTTTCCGAGTTCGGTGATCTTTCTTACACACTTTGCACTGCCTTCAGCTTCCCGCTGGACGTCCACTCCGGGGTGCCGGGTTTCAAATTCGGCCTCAAGCTCCTCGAAAGGTACGCCAAGACTACCTGCATGGAAGATTTTCAGGACAGTATCTTCTCCGGTGGAGGCAGCGGCTGATCCGTTTTCCACTTCCCCGGAAAGGGTTTCTTCATCGGAGCCTCCTATACATCCGAGCCCGGCAAACGTTATTGCGAAAACAAGAGCAATAACCATTAATCTGAAAATTCGTGTTCTGCTGGTCATAGTTATGCGTTCATGAACACAACGGTTAATAAAGTTTTTGAAACATACTAATTAATATTTTATTGTATGGGTTAAATATATCCGTCCGGAAAAGACCTGAAATGAAAAAGCACATAATTCTATAGAAAATTGAGACTTACTGAAAGGGGTTCATGAACAAAAAAAGTTGATTATAAGACAAGAAAAGCTAACTACAAACCCAATTAAAAAAGGACTAAATAGGGGAATAAAGAAAAAAGACTTGAGATATCAAAAAAAATATTGGTGAAGACGCCGGATGCAAAAATCCGAATATATGTTCAAATAGTAATTGTAAAGGAAATGTAAAGGAAATGTAAAGGAAATATAAAGGTAATATAAAGGAAAGTTTAAAAGCCAGGATTATTATTTAATTCTTTATTATTCCCTTTAATCTGAGTTAATTCCTTAATCTAGATAAAAAATGATCAATTGGGACATAAATCCTTATTTTAATCCCAATAAATCCTCTAAGGTGTCTTTTTATGAATGGTTATGAGATATTCCTCGCATTACTCACTGTCTATTTGGCCGGCCTTGTTGGCATCGGCTGGTATTTCAATAAAAAACAAAAATCGGTCACCGATTTCTGGCTTGCGGGCCGGCAGGTCGGGCCTTCCGGGATAGGCTTTTCGGCCGCAGCATCCTGGATTACCGCAGGTGGGATCCTTGCGGTCATCGGGTTTTACATGCTGCAGGGCATGGGTTCTATCTGGGGTTTTGTGGCCCCCAACATAATCGCCCTCCTGCTCATAGCGATGCTTGTAAAAAAGATCAAGAACCTGCCCGCAATCACCCAGCCCGAGCTCCTTGAACAGCGTTACGGCAGTTCGATAAGGCTCCCTGTAGCGCTGATTATCACCGTTGTCATGGTGCTTTTTGCCGTGGCTGATGTCCAGGGGCTTGCTCTTGTCCTCCAGATTTTTTACGGGCTTGACAAGATATACGCCGTGGCTTTAATCGCAATTGTGGTCTCGGTTTACGTGACCCTCGGGGGGCTTTCGGCAGTCATCTGGACCGATATAATCCAGTTCAGTATCCTTGCCCTTTTTACCATCGCAATGGCCTTTGCCACCCTGGGGGCGGTAAGTGACGGAGGGATGGGAAACGTGGTTTTAAGCAGTTCCGAACTTTTCGGAAATGTGGCCGCCGACTGGTGGAACCCCTTCTCAATAGGGCTGCCCATGATCCTTATCTTCATCCTGGCCATTATTCCGGGCTGGATTACGGAACAGGACCCCTGGCAGAAGGTCTGGGCCGCAAGAGATGAAAAGACTGCACGAAACGGAATGCTCCTGGGAGCTGTCATGATCCTGGTGGTCTTCGGAGCCTGTGCGGTGATCGCAATTGCACTTAACGCCATATACCCCGAGATTGCCGCACTGGGCTTTCCCGCAGGCATGGCACTTGCCGAACCCGCTTTATTGACTTTTATCACCGAACGTTTCGCAACATCCCCCTTCCTTATATCCCTCAGCGCAATCGGGCTTGCGGCAGCTGCCATGTCCAATGCCGATACCTTCGCAACCTCCGGCGGGTCCAATATCTCCAGGGATATCTACCAGAGATACATTAAACCGGACGCTACCATGAAAGAGATGCTGACAGTAAACCGGATCAGCGTACTTATAATCGTGTTAGGGGCCTGTGTGGGTACTTTTTACATTAAGGGAATCATCGACGCCATCCACATAGCAACCTTCATAATAAGTGCTTCCTACTTCTTCCCCCTCATGGGCGGGCTTTACTGGAAGCGGGCAACCAGGGAAGGAGCTCTTGCGGCCATGGCCCTCGGGGGAATTACCCAGATCGCCCTTGTGGGGCTGGACCTTGCCCGGACGGCCCCGATGGCTCCTCCATATCTCGAAACCATCCACCCGGCCCTCATGGGGCACGGGGTTATTCTGGGGATGGGTCTGAGTGCCATTGCTTTCTTCGGGGTGTCTCTCATGACCAGCCCCTCAAGCATGGTCAACCTAGCTCCCTTCTTTGAGGACGAAGCAAAGGCCCTTTCAAAGAGTGAATCAGGAAAAATCAATGAAAAAGACCCCCGATACAGCGTTTTCGCTGGAAACGTAAGAGAAAAGGTCACGGGAGAACGGGCCCATCTTCAGCTTGACCTCCGGGCCTCCAAAAACCTCAACTGGAACGATATCATTGAAAAAATGAAACACAAATACCCTGCCTGGGTAACTCCTACCGGCCCGGATTCCATGTACAGGCTTACCCAGGGGGACATGCTCGCCTGCGTGTCCATCTGCCGGGGCAGCAATGACAGGGACATCTGGATCAAGGCCGAACCGAGGGTTGAGGCTGTGAGCAACCAGAAAAAAGAGCTTTTTACGGCCTACGAGGAGCTTACGGGTATACTGAAACAAAAAGGGATTGCTCTGGACTTCCAGAGCAGTGCCTGAATATAAAACAGCATCTATAATTATAGGCGAATATATATATATATCTATATAAATATATATACAAATATACAAATATATAAAAATATATAAAAATATATAAAAATATATAAAAATTTATAAAAATTTATAAAAATATATAAAAATATATAAAGATATATAAAAATATATAAAGATATATAAAAATATATAAAAATATATGTATAAATGGTTGCCACTAAATATAACTGGCTAACTAATCAAATAAATATACAAAAATACAAATACAAAAAAACGAATTTAAAAATATTTTCAAAGCCGGAACTGCATCGAAAAACCGTTG
>JAQVBP010000006.1:8820-19569 GCA_028690255.1 Methanosarcinaceae archaeon | reverse complement strand
ATATATGTATAAATGGTTGCCACTAAATATAACTGGCTAACTAATCAAATAAATATACAAAAATACAAATACAAAAAAACGAATTTAAAAATATTTTCAAAGCCGGAACTGCATCGAAAAACCGTTGGGACGATGCGTATCCGGCCTACCTTTTTTTTCTTTTTTGAAATTCACTCATTATTTTTTAATATATTTTCCAGAAACTCTTTACCTGCCCGTACATCTTCCAGAGAAAATACCTCCAGATTGTAAATCCCTCTGTAGTCCGGAATAAGGTTCAGGACCGAGTAGTCCACGCAGCCTTTTCCGGGGGCGAGGTGCTCGTCCCCGTCATACACAGGAGTTTTTTGCCCGCTGTTGTCGTGCAGATGGACGTGAACGATGTGTTTTCCGAGGGCCTGGACAAAGCCCCCCAGTTTTTCAGGATCGCCTCCGCAGGCAAGGTTGGCGTGCCCTATATCAAAGGTTGCTTTCAGGTGGTCCGAGCCGACAGCGTCGATTGCCCGCACAAGTTCTTCGGCCTCGCAGCAGAGGTTCAGGGGGTCCGTGCTTTCCTTGTTTTCCAGCCCGAGCAGGACTCCGTAGTCCTCTGCAGTGGAGGCAAGGTCCCTGAGATTTTCTACCATCGAGGAAAAGGATTTTTGCCGGTCCGGCCCGATCCGGCCGGGATGGAGCACCACTACCGATGCCTCAATCCGGGTTGCGAGGGCAATGGACTCTTCTATAAGCAAAAATTCCCTTTCTCCCATGCTGGCAGTGTCTACAAGAAGGGCTTCGGGGTAGGTGGAGGAATCAGCGAAATAGGGAGCATGGACCGTACTTGCAAAACCGTAAACAGAAAGCTCATCAACTACCTTCTCCAGACGGGAGGTCTGGAGCCGTTTCCCCTCGTATATATCGAGTTTAGGGATATACAGCTCTATAGAATTAACATGGTCTTTAAGTTCCGCCGGGAAAGCGGCAAAAGAAGAAGCTCCGAACATCACACTCAAAAAACAGATTGTTAAATATAATAATATTTTCTCCTTCCCGAATTACATTGCACAAATATTTCGATGTATGGTAAAGGTCGGGTATTTTTAAGATTCCGGAATCAATCCTCTAACTTGATTTTATGAATTTCCTGCTGAAGTTTTACGAATGTTATGCAAGGGAAGCTGAATAAAAGAGCGATGTGCCGCGAGTGGGCAAGATAATGCAGCAAAGGTTACACATAACCGCAAACCTTCTCTTATATCAACAGGTTGTAGTTATCTGCAAGGAACATATTTTTATATAATAAAGTGTTTCCGGAAAATGGTCTATAATTATTTATAATATATTTTAAAAGAAACTAATTATTTTTGAGCAATATTTACAGTAACTATATAATAGTAGGTAATATATTTACAATGTAAGGATAAAAATAGAATAATAGAAAGACATTTAAAAGAGAAAAAGATAATTAAGTAAGTAAAAATTTACATAAACGATTTTTATTAAATAAAAATCAGAAAAATAAGCTTCTTAAGAGCACATCTAAAAAAAAGCAACTTCACAAAAAGGTGAAATAAAAGGTGATTACATATCGTAATCTTTATATGATATTGAAAAGTGTATAATTTGATTTTTTATATATATTATATATTTTTTCCAGAATGAACGATACCTGTTCATATATTAATATTTGTATATAATATATGCCTCTAATAATATTTTAAATGCGTCCGAATTTCGAAAGGTTTATGAAGGATTTTCTCTAATCCAAAAAATAACGCTAGTCATCATCATTTTTCTTTGTAATGATATGGCAATACCTTTGAAAAAAAGTACGGCGTATTTTTGATCCAGTTTATTAACATGTTAATAAAATAAAGGAGGAAAAGGAATGGAACCACTCATAGGCATGGGAGTGCTGGCACTTATGGGCGTAGCTGCAACCATTGCAGGTGCCTCAGAAGACCTTGAATCCGATGTCGGGTCTCAGAGTAACCCGAACTCGCAGGTTCAGCTAGCGCCCCAGATGATGTTTCCGCATCGTATATTTAACAAAGCGGTCTCTGGTGAACCACCCTCAAATGCACTGATGTGTGCAATAGGGGCAACCGTTGCCGTAGTATTCATGGATGTCTTCAGTCTGTCTCCGCTTTTCGCCCTGGTGATCGGATCCCTCATTGCAGCATGTATCCACGGAACCTTTGCCGTTACTGCTACGCTGGGTAGAACCGCCAGTCAAAAGCGTTTCAAGCAGCCTGTATATCTGGATATCATCCTGAGCCACACTCCGGTTATTATGGGGTATGCGTTCATAACAACGTTCTGTATCCTGGTAATCTCATACCTGTTAAACGCCGTCCTCGGACATCCCTTCCCGCTGCCTTTGCTTGCATTTATCTGGGGTATTACGGTGGGTGCCATCGGCTCGTCCACAGGTGATGTCCACTATGGTGCAGAGCGTGAATTCCAGCAGTTTGAATTCGGTTCAGGTCTGAACGCTTCAAACTCGGGAAACATTGTCCGTAGAGGGGAATCCGGACTCAGGAACGGGTATGATAACTCCTGGTTCTGTGCAAAGTTCGGCGGACCCGTAACCGGAATTGCCTTCGGAATGACCGTTTTCCTGGGAAGCTGGATTACAACTGTTTTTGATCCTGCAAGAGGCCTTGGCTGGATTTCTGTTGTTGCAGGTGCTATCATTGTTTCTATCTTAATTATCTGGAACAGGAAGATCGAAGTCGCTGCCCGCAAAGCCTTCGGACCATACAAGGAAGACAAGGCTGAAGAGGAGGTAGCAGCATGATTCTTGAAGCTATTACAGCAAACATCGTCTGGATGGCCTTAATTGTTTTAGGTGGCGTTCTGATTTCCTGGAGCGTTCACTTTGTGCCTGTGGGCGGAGCTCCCGCAGCTATGGCCCAGGCAACAGGTATCGGAACCGGTACCGTGCAGCTCGCGGCCGGAGCCGGACTTACCGGGCTTATCAGCGCCGGGTACATGATGGATGTGATGGACGACCTGCCTCTGATATTAGCCTCCGGTACGATTGGTGCGATGATCATGATCTCGGTGACCATGATGGTCGGGACCTGGGTCTACGTCTACGGGGTGGGCTGTGTGCCTGCTTCCGCAAAGGTTAAGGTTGACCCTCTGACCCATGACCGCCAGGACCTCTACGTCTCCCAGGGGACTGAAGGACACGGGCTTCCAACTGTCTGCTTCGTAAGCGGTGTTATAGGCGGTGGACTTGGAGGCTTCGGCGGATCTCTCATCTACTACGCCCTTATGAAAGTCGGCCTTGCCGTAACAACAGCAAGCTCGGACCTTGTGGGACTGGTAGCCATATTCGCGGTAGGTATCTTCTTCGTAAACGCTGTTATTCCTTCCTACAACATCGGCGGTACAATCGAAGGGTTCCACGACCCGAAGTGGAAGAAGTGGCCAAAGGCGGTAGCTTCTTCCTTCGTAGCAACGATTTTCTGCGCCCTTGTAGCAGTAATCGCAATTTCTCAGCTTGGAGTGATCTAAAATGTCTGCAGGTGGAGCAGGAGGAGAAGCCAAAGGCGGTTATTCTCCTCAAACAATGATGGGAATCGGCATAGCCGGCGGACTTATTGGCATTTATCTGGGACACTTCCTTTCCCCCATGTACCCTGTGTTTTCCGCCTTTGGTGGATTAGGCGCTATCTGTGCCATTGCCTGGGGGGCTGACGCCGTCCGTCGTGTGGCAAGTTACGGGCTTGGTACCGGGGTTCCGTCCATCGGTATGATCGCTCTTGGTATGGGAATCGTGGCCTCCCTTTTCGGACTTTCAATTGGTGGGATCGCAGGTCCTATAGTGGCCTTCATCGCTGCAGCCGTCATAGGTGCAATCATCGGTTTGCTTGCAAACAAGGTGATCGGGATGGGAATCCCCATCATGGAAAAGGCAATGGTGGAAATAGCAGGCGCAGGCAGCCTGGTAATTATCGGGCTCAGCACCGTAATTACCGGAACTTTTGAATATGCCTCTGTTATCGAACATGTGGTTGCCCCCGGATTCATCGCAATGATTTTCATCTTCGGTGGTATGGGAATCCTGCACCCCTTCAACGCAAACCTGGGGCCTGATGAAAAGCAGGACAGGACACTCATCGTGGCCGTTGAAAAGGGTGCCCTCGCTCTGGTCGTTGCAGGACTTGCATCCGCAATCAACGAAGGACTGCTGGCAGCCTTCTTGACAGCCCTTGTAGGTGTCATTATCTGGTATGTATCCTTCAACAAGTACTTCGCATTCGTAGTAAGAGACGCACACAAAGTTGTTGGAAGCGGACTGCTGCCCACTGAGGAGGAACTGCAATGAGTATAATTCGTATAGCCCCCGAAGTCCATCTGGTTATGGACCCGGACACCGCGCTGGTGGCAGAAGAACGTGAAGACGTAATCTCTTATTCCATGGAGCCGGTCATTGAGAGGTTGGACAAACTGGACGCAATTGCAGATGATCTGGTAAACTCCCTTTCCCCCGATATGCCCCTTCTGAACACCTGGCCCGGGCGTGAAAACACGGCCTACAAAGCCGGGATTTACGGCAACGCCTTCTATGGAATCGTCATAGGGCTTGCTTTTTCCGGGCTGCTGGCTCTTATAATGTACATCAGGAGTTTAATTGGGGTGATCTGAAATGGTAGATAAAAGAGAACCCGCCCCGGGATGGCCTATCCTGAAAGGTGAATACGAAGTAGGGGATGTAAAGGGCTGTGTTGCAGTTATTACCTGCGGGTCCCACCTTCCCGGAAAACCCGTCCTTGATGCAGGTGCGGCAGTTACAGGCTCCTGTAAGACCGAAAACCTCGGGATTGAAAAGGTCGTTGCCCACATTATTTCCAACCCGAACATCAGGTTCCTCCTGGTTACCGGGGCAGAAGTAAAAGGACATATTACCGGGCAGGCAATGCTCAGCCTGCATACAAGCGGGGTAAAGGAAAACAGGATCGTAGGCGCAATCGGTGCTATCCCTTATGTGGAAAACCTGAACGAAGAGGCAGTTGCTCGCTTCCAGGCACAGATCGAGACCGTTGACCTGCTTAACACCGAAGATATGGGTGCCATTACCGCTAAGGTAAGGGAACTTGTCGCGAAGGACCCCGGAGCCTTCGATGCTGACCCGATGGTTCTTGAGATCAGCGAGGAAGGGGAAGGGGAAGAAGACGTCGGAGTCGCAAGGCCTGTTTCCGGTGAGATCGCAGTGATCCGCAGCCGGATAAAAGGTATCGAAGCCAGGATGATCGAGATAGGTAACTTAAACAAGTTCCACTCGGGTGTCCACGCCGGCAAGATCGAAGGGGCAATGATCGGTATGACCGTGACCATAGCCCTGCTCGGGTTGTTCCTATTGAGGTGATCGGAAATGGCAGAAGAAAAGAAATA
The DNA here is from genome assembly GCA_028690255.1 of Methanosarcinaceae archaeon. Lineage (GTDB taxonomy): Archaea > Halobacteriota > Methanosarcinia > Methanosarcinales > Methanosarcinaceae > JAQVBP01. The sequence goes on along the minus strand of JAQVBP010000006.1, from coordinate 14,184 downwards.
CGGCCAGGGAGTCCCTATGGTGCTCAACCCCCAGATGGGGCAGATTGACGCTGATTTGGAAAGCATCCGTTACAGGGCCCAGCTGATTGCAAGAAACCAGAAACTGGACTCCGGGGTCATGTCAACAGGATTTACCGGGGTTGCCATAGGTTTCATCTTCGCACTTGTGATGGTAATCTTGCTCCCCTATATGCTGGGGACTTTCTGAGGTGAGCACTATGAGTGACGGAAGAGCTCCCAATGTGATTGTAGATCAAACTGACTATAACGAGGTCATTAAAAAACTCGACAGGATCGACGAGAAGACCGAGTTCGTTAGCAGTGAAGTTGCACAGAGAATTGGAAAGAAGGTAGGAAGAGACATTGGAATCCTTTACGGGGCAGTAATTGGATTACTGCTCTTCGTAATTTACAGCTACATAACTTCAATATTCTGAAGTGAGGGATCAAAATGTTCAAATTTGACAAAAAGCAGAGTGTCTTTGAGGTCGGCGGAGTCAAGTTCGGTGGCCAGCCTGGAGAATACCCAACCGTTCTGGTAAGTACCATGTTCTATGCCCGGCACAAGATTGTGACCGATGAGGACAAGGGGCTCTTCGACAGAAGCGCCGCAGAAACCCTCTGGAACACCCAGGTAGAACTTAGTGACGCCACAGGAAACCCCTATGTAAACCAGATTGTGGGAGAAACCCCCGAGGCTATCAAAAGGTACATAGACTGGTTCCTTGAAATCGATAACAAGACTCCATTCCTGATCGACTCTTCGGCCGGAGAAGTCCGGGCCGCTGCAGCTCAGTACTGTACCGAAATAGGGGTCGCTGACAGGGCAATCCACAACTCGATCAACGCAAGTATCGAGCAGGACGAAATCGATGCCCTCACAGAAAGTGGCGTCACAGCTGCAATCGTGCTGGCTTTCAATGCAACCGACCCAACAGTCAAAGGAAAACTCGACATCCTTGAAGTCGGGGGTTCCGGGCAGGACGTAGGTATGCTCGATATCGCCAAGCAGTGTGGAATCACCATCCCTCTGATCGATGTGGCCGCAATGCCTCTCGGAGCAGGCTCAGGCGCAACCATCCGCTCAATTCCCACAATCAAGGGCAAGCTCGGCCTGCCTGTGGGCGGTGGATACCACAACATGGCCTCGGCCTGGGACTGGCTCAGAAAGTTCAAGAAAACCCAGCCTGACCCGAAGTCCATCTACATGCCTTCCGACATCGGGACAAACCTGGTGGCCCAGATCGCAGGTTCTGACTTCCTGCTTTACGGCCCGATCGAGAACGTCGAGAAAGTCTTCCCGGCTGTCGCAATGGTCGACATCATGCTCGGAGAGACCGCCAAGGAACTCGATATCGAGATCCAGGACGTCGATAACCACCCGGTTACCAAACTGACATAATTGTAAAATTCAATTAAAACGGATGCGAAGCATCTAAAAGCAAAGCGGAAAAATCCCTTTTGCTTTCTTTTTTGTTTTTCTTACTCTGATGGCGTATTTTATTTTTTTATTCCGTGTGTCTGTTTATTCCATCATTTCCTGCTCATTACTCTTTTTGGTATGAAAGTGCGTCCAAGTACTTTCATTTATTTGGGCCTTTACTTGAAGAGTTTAATATGCGTTTTTTTGTGATGCATATGTGCTTCATTTAAAATCAATTCGATATTATCCAATCACGAAAAAGAGAATAAATTAAAAAGAAGATGCTAAAGAAGATGGTAAGTTGCCTGTCAGGCGTGACGGTCGGCGGTACCGCCAGCACCTTTCAGGTCTACAAGTCTTTCAATTTTCTAACCCACCTACATACGAATTTCTTTTTGCTTACCTGCACATGTCATATCGGCCCACCGGGGCTTTACAAAATATATGCCCGTTCACATCCCTTTTTGCGCAACATGTACACAAGGCTCACATTCATCGTAATTAGAACATGAGCTCTACTCATACCTCTGATATTTGTTCGCTTACATAAACCAGACTGTTGTAACATACATATATAGTGATTTGAGAAAAGAGTGTCATATATTTAGTACAATGTTAGTGTGCTTTATTTATCCGCCCTTTAAAGGTCAGAGCAGCCAAAAAATGATACCATTTAGCAGTGAGTGGAAGAAAGAAGGCATACAATAATACCATTTGAGCAGACTTCTCAAAACATGGCACTAAACAGAAAAATTTAATACTGAATAGTACTTCGTTAATTACAGTTAAACATAGATTGTATAGTTTTTATTTGTGAAATATATTAGTCAACTACCCATCACTAAAGTGACGGGTATCCTGCTGAGGGTTTCATGAAAAATCACAGACCTGAAATCAAAATCATGGACTCGAATACATACGGAAAAAGGCCAAAAAGCTAAAAAACTCTCTATAAATACCCAACAATAACTGAAAATTATTTTCGAAGATGGTCGTCCGCAAGTTGAGCGGTGGGTGCTAATATGCTGGTCCGGAAAAATATCTCTCTTGATAACAAATATTTAAAAAAATTACAGCCTCTTTTGGATATCAATGATGGAAACCTGAGTGCAGCAATCCGGGACACCATCGTCCTCACGGATACTGCATTGAAATATTACAGCAGTGTGGATGAGGCGATTAAATTTTTAAAAGAGTCCGCGGTCAGCCCGGAAGATAAAGCTTTCATTCCGGATGAAGAATACGAACTTATAAACAAGACCATCCTTGAATGGCTTTTCAGACATACCAGGGGCAGGATTGCAGATGAGGAACTGGTCAATGAACTCATCAACCCCTTCGAAGTTCATGACATGAAAGAACTTGAGGGTCACCTCAATGAGATATCAAAGAAAAACCACTGGGATGTAAGGATTTCCATCAGCTGTGAAGATATTCACAACCCCGAATCCGCTCAGATTCTGTTTTCAAACGCCGCCCCGAATAGCAGAGCTTTCTTCATCCAGCTTGTGGCCCTTTTTCTGGCAAACTGGAAACGGCTTGATGTGGAAAATGTTTTCAGAAAAGCAAATTCAACGCAGGTTTCCTTCAAGAAGAACCTTTCAGTTCCATCTCATGAACTCATGCCCGGGATCCGCAAACATTTCGGATACCTGGATATCGTATGCAGAGAAATCGATGACAACCCTGATTTCTGGACTCAGCTCATGTATACATACAATGTCGAACGGTACAACCTGGTGACCCTGCACAGGAGCCAGTTTGAGGTCTTTGCCACCGGAGTGGCCCCTAACCCTGCAAAAATTGTAGAACGCCTGAGCAAACAGTCTATAAGTGAGATGGAACTCAAAGATCTGCTTATTGTAGTAAAAAGGATGTATCTGGTAACCCAGCTAGTAAAGAACATAGAACTTTCTCTGGAACCTGGAAAAGAGTCCGCCACAATCATCCATGACTTCAGGAACGAAAGGGTAATCTCAAACCTTGTGGATTATTTTTCACACATATTCATAGAAAACGGTGCAAAATTCACTGTCTTTTCCTACGCAAGCATGATTGTTTTCAGGTTTAATAAAGAAGAACCCGAAAGGGGTTCGGATTATTACGACCTCTCGGAAATTGAAGACCCGGAATTCCGGGAAAATGACGAAACAGAAGACCTGAATGTCGGCAATGCCATGAATTGAGGGATTATTCTAAAATTCCGGAAAATGAGTAAAGAAAGGAAGAGTCCTTCCAAAAGTCCCCCTCAGCTTATGGATAGTATTTTTTTCTCAACCTTTTCTCCTTACGGATTAACCTTTTGCAACTCCCAGGGGGCTTACCCTTGCAACCTTTCTGGCAATCCCAAGTTCATGCACGACATTGACCACTTCACTGCTCGGCTTGTACACTTCAGGGGCTTCCTCGGCAATAACCGAAGGGTGAGTTGCCCTGACAGTGATACCTTTTGCCTCAAGGCTCTCCTTAATGCTCTCGCCTCTGAACTCTTTTTTGGCATGGGATCTGCTCATGACCCTGCCTGCCCCGTGGCAGGCACTTCCAAATGAAATGTCCATTGCAGCTTCCGTCCCGCAGAGGATGTAAGAAGAGGTGCCCATACTGCCCGGGATAAGGACTGGTTGCCCCACATCCCTGAAAGCCAGGGGGACCTCGGAATGCCCCGGGGGAAACGCTCTGGTGGCTCCCTTCCGGTGGACATACACCTCCTTTTTTTTGCCGTCAATAGAGTGTTCTTCAAGTTTTGCCACGTTGTGGGCCACGTCGTAGAGAAGGTCCATACCCAGTTCGTCCGAATCCATTCCGAAGACTGTTTCGAAGACTTCCCTGGTCCAGTGGGTGATGACCTGGCGGTTTGCCCAGGCGTAGTTTGCGGCACAGAGCATTGCCCCGAAATAATTCTGGGCCTCCTTTGACTGAGCCGGGGCACAGGCGAGCTGCTTGTCCGGGATAGGAATCCCGTACTTCTTTACGGCCTGTCCGAGAATCTTGAGGTGGTCCGTACAGATCTGGTGCCCGGCCCCGCGGGAGCCGCAGTGGACCATTACCGTTACCTGGCCTTCCTCAAGCCCGAAGGCTGCGGCCACCTCTGGTTCATAGATCTCTTCCACGCACTGGATTTCCAGAAAATGGTTTCCGCTCCCCAGGGTCCCGAACTGAGGTTTTCCCCGTTTCCGGGCCTTATCACTGACCTCGGACAGGATTGCCCCTTCCAGAAAACCGTTCCCCTCACAGTGTTCCAGGTCCGCCTCCACCCCGTACCCGGCTTCCACGGCCCATCTGGACCCGTGCAGGAAAGCATCGTTAAGTTCCGCATCCGAGGCCCGGATACGGCTCTTTGAGCCCACCCCCGAGGGGATGTTCTTAAAAAGTCCCTCGGTAAGCGTTTCTATATGGGGCATCACGTCTTCTTTCCGAAGATTTGTCTTGATCAGCCTGACCCCACAGTTGATATCAAAGCCGACTCCTCCGGGGCTGATGATCCCTTCCTCCCGGTCAAAGGCCGCAACCCCGCCGATGGCAAAACCATAGCCAAGATGGGCATCCGGCATTGCCATGGAATATTTTTGTATCCCTGGAAGGGTCGCCACGTTTGCGATCTGGTCAAGGGTCTCCTGATCAATTCCCCCAAGCAACTTTTCAGACACGAAAAGGCGCCCAGGAACCTTCATATCAGGGATGTGTCCCACAGGGATTTCCCAGCTGTTGTCGGAAAGTTTTCGGACCCTGTTCCGCACACTCGGCAGCAGACTTTCAGAATCTGTTTCTTCCCCTGTTTCCGTTTCTTTTTTAGATTCTATTCCGGCTTCAGTCCCGTCTGTCATGAATATTCTTCACTGCTCCTGTATTATGGTGTTTACACGCGATGATTTTCCGAATTCCGATGGTTATGAATGGAATTAAATTAAATTAAATTAAATTAAATTAAATTAAATTAAATT
>JAQVBP010000006.1:7525-8720 GCA_028690255.1 Methanosarcinaceae archaeon | reverse complement strand
AATTAAATTAAATTAAATTAAATTAAATTAAATTAAATTAAATTGAGATAAAACTGAGATGAAAACGGATCTTAGTCAAAACAAAAGGTTGAGAACTTACCTCCCTTTCGGTCAGCTTCCGAACCAGAGTTTTCTTAAGCTAATTATTTTTTATAGGCAGAAGCGTAAAACCCCTGAGTCTTTAGCTCAGGGGATATAAGCGTCCACTTTCCAATAAATGGTTTAATTTCAAAACGTTAATATATTAATAATACATTTTAACCTTACTCACTTTTGCGATCGCACAAATTGGATATTTGTGGGATTTCCAGTGTAACTGGAAAATAGCCAAACAAAAGTGAACTATAAATTAATCACCTACGGAACGTGGGGTAGAGCCTGTATGACTTGCGGAGTTTGCTCCGAAGAATGACTCAGGAAGCTGGTCGGTCTTTAGCCGAGCGGTAGTTCACAGATCCACAACAACCTGAGCGATCCACCCATCGTCTGTTTTTTCAAGCATTAGCTGATTGTAGGTTACCGCCTTGATTTCAGTTTCAAATGGATGGACTTCCGGATTGGAGTTTTCTCCAAAAGCCAGGCCCGATAAAGAATACTCCCCATTTTCTTCCTTTATTTCCAGCACCCGGAATTTCCAAAATATTATTTCGTCTACTTCAAAGAGAAAGAGCAATTCGGAAAGCCAGTCCACTAGAAGGTTTTCAGGGTCCTGGGAACTTACATGAACCTCTTTTGCAATCTCTCCTGAAACTTTTCCGGTGTCAATTATAATGTTAAACATGGCCAAAGCCGCATTTTCAAAGGTTTCCTCAAGGCTCTTGCCAAAGGCCCGAAATTTTGCGTCCGCAATGTGTTCCAGGTACTCATATTTCTCGTTTTGGGGCGGCATAATCCAGTATTGGGTTTTGTGTTACATTAAGTTTATCTCCGACAGCAGAAGACCCCTTCCTCGATAGTTCCGACTTTGAAGGAACTGGCAGGTAGTTCACCTGCTACCGGAGAATAAGTAAAAAAGAAACAGAGGAAGGTTTTTAGTCCTCTTGAGCGAGCGCAGCGAGCGAAAAGGACCCCGTGCTGTTGCGATTACATCGCAACTCCCAGGAAATCTTCGATTTCCTGTGATCCCGAAGCGGAATTCGGGTGCTGAAGCGGAATTCGGGTGCTGAAGCGGAATTCGGGTGCTGAAGCGGAATTC
>JAQVBP010000006.1:2677-7425 GCA_028690255.1 Methanosarcinaceae archaeon | reverse complement strand
ACGTGTTTTATTGATGTTTTTACGTGTTTTATTGATGTTTTTACGTGTTTTATTGATGTTTTTTATTGTATGTTCTGCTTTTTAGCCTTTTTTAATCTATTAATATATCATATAAGTTGCGACGTTTTTCAATAAGATACCGCACATCTCAGGGGGTGCATTATTTACTCAGCGATGAAACTCTCGAGGCTCTGCAAGTTCATAGAGGTATTTTACCCTGCAGGAGTGTTCCAGCTGCGTGGTCACGACGTAGGCTTCACTCAGGGCCTTTCCGACGGCAAAAGTCCCGTGGCTGTAGACCACGGCTCCCCTGTGTTCCGAGAGAGCCAGAGCCGTGTTTTCCGCAAGTTCCCGGCTTCCGATCCCTCCCATAACCACCGGGATTTCTCCTAGAAAATACTGTCCCTCGCTGTCCACGGGCAATATAGAGGTCTTTCCCGCTTTTTTAGCCCTTAGGGATCCCACCACCGAATAAGGGCAGTGAGCATGAATGATCGCAAGGGCTTGCGTCCGCCTGTAAATTTCCCGATGCACCACGCTTTCCGAAGAGGCGATCAGGTCCAGGGATGAGGTCCCCTCAATTTCGACCTCGACCACGCTGTCCTCAGTTATCTCGTCAAGTGCACTTCCGCTTCGGGTAATAAGCATTTTATCTCCGGCCCGGACACTGATGTTGCCGAAACTGGACTCCACAAGCCCGTGCTCTACCAGTTTTCGGCCGTATTTTGCAATTTCCTGCCACATCTTAACCCAGATATAGCGGAAGAGTAGCATAAGGTTTGTGTTCGGGGACGGGTCTCAAGCAGAAGCAAAGAAATCTTTGTAGAAAATATTGCATGAGGTATGCAAAAAGAAGATCCATTTAATGAATCCTGCCATAAGGTTTATCTGTGAGTATTGTATTTAGATAAGTTTGCTAGCTGTTATCGTGCCTCGTTGGCTCAGCCCGGTAGAGCGAGTGATTTGTAATCACTAGGTCGCGAGTTCGAATCTCGCACGAGGCTTTTTTCCATAACTTTTTTGAAGAAACTTCTACGTTAGGACTTATTACTCATATTTTGAATATTGGCATTTATGTACAAATTCATGGTACAAATATGCCGTTTTATTTGAGACCCCGGTAATTAAATGGTCAATATCGGATTATGCAGGAATTATTATCCTGTACAGGGGGTCGAAATGTGGATTATTACAAAACAACCTGATATTTCACCTGAATATATTGATTTTAAAATCAAGCTCACCGATAGAGGTACAATTAATTAAGTTGTATGGTTATTTCGTATAGGTTTTAAGTCAGATTGCTGTTTTTCAAATCTGGTTTTTAGACCACAGCAAATAATCAGATGGTCTATTTGTTTCGATTGGCACTATTTTAAAAATCCGCATTATTTTTCAAAAAACACATTCGCAACTTATTTATTATATCCGGGATTTATAAAAATAATAGTACAGATAAATCAGAAGACTACTATGCAGGCATTACCATGATGGGGATATTCGCCGGCAGGGCAAGAACAGGAAATAAAATCATTCTGTCCTTTATGAACGGGACTGTGCTTGAAGGAATAATCACAGGTCTTGGTGAGGATTTCGTTTTAGTTGAAACAGACAGGGGCATCGCAGGGGTCCGGTACGCAATGGTCGGGGCCTGGGAATTATTATCCGACTCAAAGCCGGAAAACGAGTCGGATATACTGAAAAATGGCCCCGTGCCAGGTGGGCCCGAAGGGGAAAGTCCTGATAATATTAATCCTGAATCCGGCCCTGAAGCAAAAGGAATCCGGGATTTCGAAGAGCCGGAAACTCCCGGACCTGAAGAAGGAATCGAAGCATTCGTGCCTCTTGCGGGCCGTATGGAGGAACTTCTGGGGACCTTCAAGAAAAATGTCACAGGGGCAAAACTGGCCCTGAAAGAGCCTGACTTTTCATTTCCTTTAAACAGCCTTGATTCGGATCACCTGCAGGAAGACAAAAAAGAGTGGGATAAAATAAACAGTAAGTATCGGGATTTCATAAAAAACAAAAACCTATCCTCCATCCCTCTCCTTGTGGCCGAATTGCTGAGGTTTGCCAGAAAATACCCCGAAATAGGGGCCTTCCATTACAATGCGGGCTGTTATCAGGTAAAGCTTGAAGCCTTCCGGCAGGCTCTGGAATACTTTGAAGAGGCGGCCCGCCGTGAACCCCGGCCCGAATACTTTTATAATGCAGCAGCTTCGGCCCTGAAAATCCGTAATTTTGAAAAGGCCCGACTTTCTCTTACTCGCTACTTCGAACTGGTGAACCTGCTGGAAGCCCGGGAAGCCTGGTATGTATTCTGCGGGTTGACCGAAAATGGTGAAAAGGCAGGAGGGAAAAACATTGTCTTATCCAGCCATTCCGTATTCAGGGACGTCCTCCTATACTGCCTCAGGAATTATTCCGGGCAAGGAGATGCCGTTGATCAGGATACCGGGGCAAACGAACGTGAAAATCTTGAATTTTTATTGAAATCGGCCCTTTATGTCCTGGAAATGGGGGGAAAATACAGAGAAGCCGAACCCCTGGTCGATTTCCTTGATAAAGAAGAAAGGGGTGAGAGGGAAGTTGAGTGGAAAGAAGCCGAGAAGGAAAAAGCAGCCTTCCTGATAGAGGAGGCCTTTGCGGTTTTTCCGGCATATACGGGCGTTGAATGTGAACAGAATGTTGAAGTTTTGAATCTGCACAAAAAAGGTTTTCAGGCTGAAAGCTTGAAGGAAAAGGCCGCTCAAGAGGATTTTAAGGGGATTGCCCGGATAACTGTTCCTGAAATTTTATCCGAGACCATTGGGTCCGAGTCCATTGGGTCCGAGACCATTGGGTCCGAGGCCATTGTATCCGAGACCATTGGGTCCGAGGCCATTGTATCCGAGGACGGCAGGGGCGAGTTTGGTGGGGCAGAGAGCAGAAATCCGCTGGCTGAATGCTCTGAAAAAAATAACCCGAAGTCAAACAGCAGGGAAAACGAGCCCTCAAAAGTACTCTGCAGCAAAATTCCCCGCAGGGTGGGGGACATATACAATTATATTCCGCTGCAGGGGTACGGTTTCATAACGGACAGGGAGGGCAAAAACCATTTTTTCCACGTGAGTTCGATAATAGATAGCTCAATATCCGAAGGAAAATTGAATAACATAGTTTGGGGTGCCCAGATGCGGGTTGTTTTTGAGTCTGCGAAAGGGTCCCGGGGAAATATAGCGACCCAGATTTCTTCATATGAGGTCCTTGATGAGATGCAAAAGCTGGCAAAAAGGTATGCTAAAGCAGGGGATTACAAAAAAGCCGTTGAGCAGGTAGGGTATTTGCTCTCAATCGACCCTGAACATCCCGGCTCGAGGGAACTCTTTGAAGAATGGGGGATAAAACAAAAAGAGGTCCTTGAAGAGGAAGAGGGCCTGAACGAATTACTTAAAAACGAACCCGGGAACAGGGCGAACTGGGATTCGAAAGTTGATTTTCTTATTAAACACAGGGTATATGAAGAGGCCCTCCTTGTGGTGGATAAAGTAATCGAACTGACTCCGGAGAGTTTGAATTCCCTTCCTTTAAAAAAGCAGCTGAACTCCTTCGGGGCCCTCTATGCTTCCAATCCTGAGTATATAAAAACCCTCTGCAAAAAGAGTTTTGTGCTTACCCGGCTCGGAAGGCATAAAGAAGCTCTGGAAACCGCTGATCAGGCCCTCAAAATCGATCCTGGACATGCTGATTCCCTTGCTATGAGAGCTTCCTCCCTCCTGAAGCTTGAAAGGCCTCAGGAAGCCCTGGAACTCCTCGAAAAGGTTCTGGAAAAGGAGTCCAAAAGAGGGGATTTTCTCTTTTTGAAAGGAAACGCCCTTTTGAAATTCCATGAATATGAAAGGGGACTTGAGGAACTCGAAAAAGCCCGTAACTTTTTCCCTAAAGACTCTGAGATCCTTTTGAAAATAGGATACGCCTTATCCAAACTTAACCGTTTTGCAGAAGCCGTCAAAGCCTATGATAAGGCAATAGAGCTCCGGCCCGAAAGCCCGAAAGCTCTTGCAAACAAAGGTTTTATTCTCATTATGTCCGGGAAGTACGAGGAAGCTCTTGAGTTTTATAACAGCTTAATTTGCTTAAACCCTTTTAATCCCATGCTCTGGTCGAAAAAAGGGGCCATTCTTACCAAAATGCACAGGTCTGACGAAGCCTTAAAAGCGGTTGATCAGGCTCTGGAGATAGCTCCTTATGACTCGGAAACCCTGTTTACAAAAGGGTATATCTACTCCAAAAACGGAAGGCATGAAGAGGCCCTGAAGTATTTCGATCGGGTTCTGGAACTCAAACCCTATGACCAGAAAGCTCTTACAAAAAAAGCTTTCGTGTTTTCCAGGCTGGGCAGGCCGGATGAAGCTTTAGAGGCTATCAAGGAAGCCCTCGTGCTCAGCCGATACAATCCAAGAACCTGGTATTACAAGGGTTTTATCCATTACAACATTGAAGAGTATGAAGAGGCCCTTTCGGCTTTTAACAAATCTGAAGAATTGAATCCCGCAGATCCCCGAATCGAAAGAATGAAGCGCTTTACCCTTGCCAGACTCGGAAGGCAGGAAGAAGGAAGCTTGGCAGATAACCTGCAGGCTGAAGAAGAACTGTTTGATAAAGAACTGCAGGACGAGTATGATTCGGAAGAGTACGATTTCCCCATGTGGGGTAGTTGACTGAGGTCTGACCTTGCTGAGGGATTAATGAGGGATACCCCTGGCTAT
>JAQVBP010000006.1:0-2577 GCA_028690255.1 Methanosarcinaceae archaeon | reverse complement strand
TTTTTTAAATCCCAATCCAAAAACTGGCTGATTTCTTAAATCCCAAACCAAAAATTGGCTGATTTTTTAAATCCCAAACCAAAAATTGGCTGATTTCTTAAATCCCAAACCAAAAATTGGCTGATTTCTCGAACCCCAAACCAAAAATTGGCTGATTTCTTAAATCCCAAACCAAAAATTGGCTGATTTCTCGAACCCCAAACCAAAAATTGGCTGATTTCTCGAACCCCAAACCAAAAATTGGCTGATTTCTTAAATCCCAAACCAAAAATTGGCTGATTTCTCGAACCCCATAAAAAACGGAGCGTATCCATGGATATCTGGACACTTGTAAACGGCCTGATCTACCTTGCGGCCTTTGCCCTTTTCGGCTGGGTCCTGGTGGATGCAAGCAAAGTTTCTAAAAAAAGATAATCGTATCACAATCTTATTCCAAAAACGCACGTGTTATTCTTTGAATGACAGGCACAAAAAATGAAAGTACACAGCACTTTCATGATAAACAATTTCTAAAAACGGAGGTATAAAAAATGGCAGAATCGACAACAGATACCTCACATAGCGGAGGCCTTGTAAAATCCCTGAAGCCTTACCATGTCTGGGCCCTTGGCGTGGGCATCGTGCTGGTCGGGGAATACATGGGCTGGAACTTCACAATTGCGAAAGGAGGCGTTTTAGGTGCCCTTTTCGCAATGCTTGTTGCAGGAACCATGTACACGGTTATTTCGCTCTGTGCAAGTGAATTAGGCTCGGCTACAAAGCTCGCCGGCGGGCCCTATGACTGGGCCAGGCTCTTTGTAGGGCCGGGAGCTGCGGCAATTGTCGGGCTTGCGGTATATATGGAATTTATCGCCCTTGAGGCGGCAGATGCGATTGTGGTTGCGAGTATAGCGACTGAGGTCTTCCCCCAGTTACAGGTATTTCCTGTGACGCTTTTTGTTATAGCGCTTTTGACCTTTATCAACTACCGCGGGGTCGTGGGAGCCCTTACCCTTAATTTCGCGCTTACGATGCTGGCTTTCTTTGCGATCATTGCCTTCTTCTTCACAAGCGCCCTTGGCGGAGTAACCATCCACCCCGAGTACCTGTTTGAAGGGGCGATTCCAAACGGCATGATCGGACTTTTTGCGGCCCTCCAGTTCGGTCCCTGGTTCTTCCTCGGAATCGAAGGAGCCGCCATGTGTGCCGAAGAATGCAAGCACCCTTCAAGGGCTGTTCCCCTCGGGCAGCAGGCCGGGATGATCACCCTGCTCGTGGGAGCTGCAATGACGATCTATCTCTGTTCCACCCTTATCCCCACAGCCCAGCTTGGTACATCCGTTTACCCCCTCTTTGAGGCTGCCCAGAACAGTGGCATAATGTTCTTTATAGCCTTCCTGGGGCTTGGGACTCTCCTGACCTGTGTGGCCAGCGCAAACGGCTGTGTCTGTGATGCTTCAAGGTCCTGGTTCGCCCTTTCGAGGGACGAATACGTATCTCCCTGGTTCGCGTCAGTGCACCCCAGATACAACACCCCTTACAGGGCCGTAATCTTCACAGCTCCGATTGCCGCAGCTTTTGCTTTCAGCGGGTACCTGGACCAGGTAATTACCTTCTCCATCATCTCAGGCCTGCTCTGTTATGTGTTCATTCCCTTCTCCCTGATCCGTTTCAGGAAGCTCTTCCCGACAACAACAAGCAAGGTGAGGCCTTTTGCAGGCCCGCTCCAGCCCTACATTTCCTATTTTGCAATAGGGATTTCCATAACAATCATGTCCACCCTGTTCTGGGGCTACAAATACAACCTGCTCTTCGGGCTCCTCTTCTACATAATCGCGTACTTCTACTTCTCTTCCAAGAACAAGAGTTCGTCCGGAAGCGAGCCTCTGTGGAGTGAAATGGGCTGGCCGGAGCCGGAAAAAGCCGGTTCTAAGCATTTAAAGGAGGTGAAGGGCATTGAGTTCAGCAAATAACGTAAACCAGGCAAAATACCAGAGCAAACTTAACATGGACTCCGTCCTGATAGGGGGCATGCTTGCCCTGCTCTACATAGCACAGCTTTTCCTTGTGTACTCGGTCCTTTCGGCAACCAGGCCTGTCCTTTCGGAGCACGCAATCCTTGTGCCCGTCTACCTGGTATTCATAGGCCTGATGTTCACAATCGAAACCATCGGCTGCCTGAAAGTCCGCAGTTCCTTAAAGCAGCACATGCATGAATTCCGTTATTATGATTAAGGAGGCGTACAATGAGTAAAAACAGTAAGGAAAAGGGCCTGATCATGCAGGTCGTTGACATCGCCTTTATCTTCGTGCTGGCCTTCGTCTGTCTTGTGGTCCCAACGACCCTGCAGGGGGCAGTCCTGGTCTCCTGGGATGAAAGCGGATCCGGTATAGGCTTTATCTGGGACCCTGTGGGTTATTTCGGGCTTATGCTCGTGATAGTGGCTTTCTTTGCCTTTATTCTTGCCCACTCGGTCAGAAACCACAGGGCCTGAATTCCAAAAAATCCGATCGGATTAAATGAATATAAACCTGAATAAATAAAGGCCTGATAAAAATAAGGATCTGCCCGAAAAACGGCAGATCTTCTCTTTTTTT
>JAQVBP010000145.1:3919-7041 GCA_028690255.1 Methanosarcinaceae archaeon | reverse complement strand
ACTTCCCTGATTTCACTTGTACCTCCTTGCCTCCATAAACTTCACAAGTTCCACGGCAAGAAGGGTGGTCAGGGAAAGCGGCAGGATCACTCCCCAGTCCGAAAGGGAAAGAGGCACGGTCCTGAAAGCCAGTTGCAGGACCGGGGAATAGACTACGAAGAGTTGAAGGAGCAGCGTAATCCCGACCGCATAGAGGAGGGGCCTGTTTGAAAAAAGCCCGAGGGTAAAGACCGAGTACCTGTCCGAGCGCCAGTTAAAGGCGTTGAACATCTCGGAAAGGACAACGAGGGTGAAGATAAGAGTCTGGAGTTTCGCAAGGGAAAAGCCGCTCTCAAGGGCCCAGACCAGCACCAGAAGAGCCTGAACGGCAATTAGGCCCCCTATGGCAAGGCCGGCCGTAATTTCTTTTCGGGTGATTAGCCCTTCTTTAACGTTCCTGGGTTTCTGGCGCATGAGCCCCCGGTCCGGAGGTTCTACCGAAAGGGCCATGGGAGGAAGGCCGTCCGTGATCAGGTTGATCCAGAGGATCTGCACGGCGATAAGGGGCAAAATCTGCCAGTAGAGCACGGCTGCAAGGACGATCAGGACCTCCCCTATATGGCAGGTGAGCCCGTATACTATGAAATTCTTGATGTTTTTGAAGATGTTCCTGCCCTCCTCGACCGCGGCCACGATGGAGGCAAAATTGTCATCGGTCAGGATCATGCTCGAAGCTTCCTTGCTCACGTCCGTCCCCGTAATACCCATGGCGATTCCCATATCCGCCGCCTTCAGGGCAGGAGCATCGTTTACTCCGTCTCCGGTCATGGCCACAACGTAACCCTTTTTCTTCAAAGCCTCGACAACCCTCAGTTTGCTTGTGGGGTAGACCCGGGCATAGACCGAGACCTTTTCAACCACAGCCTCAAACTCCCGGTCTTCCATCCCCTCCAGTTCCGTGCCCGTAAGCACGAGGTCGCCTTCCCGGAAAATCCCGAGTTCCTCCGCCACGGCAAGGGCCGTGGTCCTGTGGTCTCCCGTAATCATCACGGTCCGGATGCCAGCCTCTTTACAGGTCCTGATTGCCTCCCGGACTTCCTGGCGCGGAGGGTCCCGCATTCCCGTGAGCCCAGCAAAGATCATGTCCTCTTCCGCCTCTTTAGCCATTTCTGGAGACGGGGAGATGGGAGGACGCTGTTTCCGCTCTTGCTCTTGCTCTAGCTCTAGCTCTTGCTCTAGCTCTTGCTCTAGCTCTTGCCCCTTATCTTCATCCACATCTTCTTCAATAGGCTTGTAAGCAAAAGCCATTACCCGAAGAGCCTGTCCTGCCATATCCCTCACGGAACCCAGGATTTCTTCCCTCAGAGCGGAATTCAGGGGCTCGGTCCGGCCGTTTAGGAGAATTTTCGTGCAGGAAGCCAGGATTACCTCGGGCGCCCCCTTGGAATAGGCAATTACTCCGTCGGAGGAGAGATTTAGAGTGGTCATACGTTTGCGTTCGGAGGAGAAAGGAACTTCTCCGACCCGCCTGTACCCGGCTTCAAGTTCGGATTTCCGAAACCCGGCTTTGGCCGCAGCAACCACGAGAGCGGCCTCGGTGGGGTCCCCCCTGATGTCCCAGATCTCTTCTTTCAGGACCAGGCTCGCGTCGTTACAGAGAGCCCCGGTTATAAGGAGCCGCCGGAGCTGCGGGCTTTCCGGAGAAACAGGTTTAAGATCAGGATTTCTTAAAAACTCCCCTTCCGGGGTATACCCGTTCCCCGTGACCTCCAGGACCTTCCCGTCAACGTAGATTTTCTCTACCGTCATCTTGTTCTGGGTAAGGGTCCCGGTCTTGTCCGAACAGATGATGTTGGTGGCCCCGAGGGTCTCGACGGAAGGAAGTCTGCGGACAAGGGCGTGTCGCTTAACCATCCTCCGGACCCCGAGCCCCAGGCCCACGGTCACGACTGCGGGCAGGGCCTCCGGGATTGCGGCAACCGCAAGGGCTACCCCCCAGAGGAACATATCAAAAAAGGTGAAACCCCTCAGGATCCCGAGCCCCACGACAAAGGTCACCACCACAAGGGTCGCTGCCCCGATCACCTTCCCGAACTGGTCAAGGCTTTCCTGGAGGGGTGTTCTCTCCCGCTCGATTTTTCCAAGAAGCCCTGCAAGGGTTCCGAAAGTGCTGTGCATACCGGTTGCCGTGACCACGGCGCGGCCTCTGCCATAAGTTACCACCGTCCCGGAATAGACCAGGTTCAGTCGATCCGAGGCTTCGGTTTCCGGGGGAAGGACGACTGAATCTTTCCGGACCGGCACGGACTCCCCCGTAAGGGCCGATTCGTCCGCCCTGAGGTTTACGGCCTCAACCAGCCGCCCGTCTGCTGGAACCCGGTTTCCGACCTCAAGCAGGATAATGTCCCCGGGGACAAGTTCACTTGAAGGGATCTCTATCTCAGTCCCTTCTCTTATGACCAGAGCCTCTGGAGCTGTCAGGGACTTCAGGAGATCGATTGCCTTTTCGGCCCTGTACTCCTGCACAAAACCGAGCATTCCGGCAAGGAAAACCGTGAACATGATGACGATCGCATCCACAATTTCCCCGAGCCCTGCTGAAACGAGGGCGGCAGCTATGAGAATAAGTATCAGAAGGCTTTTGAACTGCGAGAGAAAGAGTTTCAGGGAAGATATTTTTTCTCCCTCTTCAAGTTCGTTTTTTCCGTATTCCAGAAGCCTTTTTTCAGCCTCTTCCGAACTCAGGCCCGCATCGGATGTCCCCAGGCCCTCGAAAACAGATTTAATGTCCCGGTCATGGTACACTCAAATTTCCCCGTGCCCCCGTCAATAGAACCCGTCAGTGGAATTCAGGAATAAAATTATTTATGAGTTACGCATTTGAGATGTAAAACAAAGCACATGAGAGCTTGTCATGAATATTGTGCTTTAGACAGTTTGATGCTTCATGCCACTGGTTTTTTGTTCAACTGCGTAAGCCCTATTGTACTATTAAATCCACATTGATATAATGCGTTATTAAATCCACATTGATATAATGCGTTATTAAATCCACATTGATATAATGCGTTATTAAATCCACATTGATATAATGCGTTATTAAATCCACATTGATATAATGCGTTATTAAATCCACATTGATA
>JAQVBP010000145.1:0-3819 GCA_028690255.1 Methanosarcinaceae archaeon | reverse complement strand
CACATTGATATAATGCGTTATTAAATCCACATTGATATAATGCGTTATTAAATCCACATTGATATAATGCGTTATTAAATCCACATTGATATAATGCGTTATTAAATCCACATTGATATAATGCGTTGGCTCATCTGAGAAAGGTAAATCTTTTTAAATGTCTTTTTGAGAATTTTTTGGACTAACTATTATATAGTCACAAAGATGATATAATAATTGTCTCTACCTGTAGAACTTCTTTCTGCAGGATCCGTTGTATGATCGTGTTTTCATTTTTCACCCGGGGTATTGGTGAATCATGAAGGGGATGACGACAACACGGAGGAAAAGTTAGGTTCTAAAAAATATAAACGTTAGGCCGCATCAACCGGCCTGTGGGGCCCCCTTTTCCGGCTTTTCGGGTTCTGAAATATCCGGCATCCGGAGAATTCTTAGAAATTACTGCATGGGCCTCTTGCAAACTATATTAAGAAAATAAGAAACGGGAGTGGATAAAAGATGTTATTTTTGGACATTAGTAGCTGGGACCCGGAGGACCGTGATGCGATCCTTGACCACTTTAAAACACTGAAGGTACCTGACGGAATTGAAATCATTAACCAGTGGGTTGACCTCTCAGGAGGCCGTTACTTCATCCTTTATGAAGCCGAAAATTCCGAGGCCTACGCAGCTTTCAACCTGCCCTGGACAGATATCTGCATTGTGGACAGCGTGCCTGTGATGGAAGCCAGTGAATTCATGCAGATTATGCCTAAGTACCAGCAGTAATTTGTACATACTAACAAAGTGCAAAAATCAAAAAACGGGAATTCATGCAGATTATGCCTAAGTACCAGCAGTAATATTTCCGGGCTCGAGGAAAGATTCCGGCCCGAAAAACCGAATTTCCATCACAATTTCGGTAAATTCAGCCCAGGGGCTGATTTGCCGAAAATATTTGCATATTTTTTAGCACATTAATGAAGATCTTTTCCCGAAGGACTTTTTCCTGTTTTCGGATTATCTTTTTCCGTATTCCGATAATCTATTTCTGTTTTCCGGGCGCCGTTTTCAGGTCTTTACCATTACGGTTTTGCTTTCAAGATATTCCGAAAGGGCGTCACCCCCGTTTTCCCTGCCGAATCCGCTTTCTTTCATGCCTCCGAAAGGAAGTTCAGGAGCGACTTTAAGGTGCTGGTTTACCCAGACTGTCCCCGCTTCAAGTCCTTCGCACGCGGCCCTTATCCTGTCAATGTCCTTTGTCCAGACCGAGGCCCCCAGCCCGTATTTTGTCCTGTTGGCCTCCCCTATTGCCTCTTCCAGGTCCCGGACGCGCAGGATTGGGAGCAGGGGGCCAAAGACTTCTTCCCGAAGAAGTCTGGAATCCGGGACCACATCTGTTATGAGGGTGGGCTCAAAGAAGTTTCCCGCGGCATATTCCACTCCTTCGGGGACCCGACCCCCCGTAAGCACGGTGCCTTCCTCTTTTGCTCTGACTTCTTCGAGGAGGTTCAGGACGCAGGCCCTCTGCTTCCCGGAGTTCAGGGGACCAAGGTCAACGCCTTCCGAAAGTCCGTTTCCTATCCTCAGGCCTTCTACCCGCTTTTGCAGTTTTGCCGTAAACTCGTCCGCAATTTTCTCCTGAAGGTAAAGCCGTTTTACCGCGGTACAGGTCTGCCCGCAGTTGTAAAACCTGCCCCTGAGAGCCCCATCGACCGCAGCTTCAAGGTCCGCATCCTCGCAGACTATCATGGGATCGCTCCCCCCCAGTTCGAGAGTAAGGCGCTTCAGAGAAGAGGCCGAAAGGGAAGCAACCCGTTTTCCAGTCCCGGTGTCTCCGGTAAAAGAAAGCCTTTTGATTCCGGGGTGTTTTGCAATCGCTTCCCCGACAACAGGCCCGGGGCCCGGAACCACATTCAGGACTCCCGGAGGAAGGCCTGCGTCTCCGAAAAGGGCGGCAAGAGAGAGGTTTATAAGAGGCGTAGAACTTGCAGGTTTCAGGACCAGGGTGTTTCCGGAGATTAGGGCAGGTCCAACCTTCCAGCCCATGATAAGAGCGGGCATGTTCCAGGGGATAATGGCGGCACAGACTCCGAGAGGATTTTTAAGGGTAAAGGAATACCCATTTCCCGGAACCTGAATAAAGTCCCCTTTAAGGGTACTTGCAAGTCCGCAGTAATATTCCAGAATCCCGGAAAAACCCAGGAGTTCGTTTTTAGCCTCAGCGAGAGGTTTTCCCTGCTCCGAGGTCAGAAGCACGGCAAGTTCGTCCAACCACTCCCGCACAAGCCCTCCGGCCCTATGGAGTACCTCGGCCCTGTTCCGCGGGGAAGTGGCTGCCCAGGCCCCGGCGGCCCCGGCTGCGGCATCGACTGCCGCCTCCACGTCCTCCCTCCCCCCCCGTGGGACCGTATCAACAATTTCCCCGGTCGCGGGGTTCAGGACCTCAAAAAATTCCGAGCTGCAAGAGTCCTCGAATTTGCCGTTTATCCACATTTTCATAACTATATCTCCAGTTTCTTTTTACTCTTGCTCCACATTGAGAACAGGTTTGAGTTATATCTCCGGGATTTACTCATTCGATAATTTCTAATTTATCCGCGGTTTTGTATGTGACATGAGTTAATAGATTATATAGCAAAATATATTTGTATATATATGTAGTGATATTTATTTGAAATCTCGTGACTACTGTGTTTTATGGGATAAGTAAAGCAGCGTTCCTTCCATGTCCCCAAGGCCCTATAAGTTCAAAACAATTCCATAATGTATATCAAGGGTCCTGCATTATAGTTTGCTTAAAATATCTTTATTTTGAATCTTCAAAAACCCCGGCCCTGAGGTTTCCCTTCAGTCAAGGCCCCGAAAGGAGGATAAAAAATTGTCAGAAAACAATAATCCCAACACCGATTCCGGCACCGAGATGATAGCCGATGAAGAGCTCAGGCGAAAGATTTCCGAGCACCCCTGCTACGACAAAAGAGCTCAGCACAAATACGGGAGGATCCATCTGGCCGTGGCCCCGAAGTGCAACATCCAGTGTAATTTCTGTGTGCGGGAATTCGATTGTGTAAACGAGAGCCGGCCGGGGGTTACGAGTAAGGTGCTGGCCCCGCAGGAGGCCCTGGAAAAGACCGTCCAGATCCTGAAGGAGTATCCCTTCATCAAGGTCGTGGCAGTCGCAGGCCCGGGGGACCCCCTTGCCAACGACGAGACCTTTGAGACTTTTGAGCTGATCCGGGAGAACTTCCCCGAAGTTACTCTCTGTATGAGCACGAACGGCCTGATGCTTCCCGAAAAGCTCCCCGAGATGCTGAGAGTTGGAGTCTCCACCCTGACCGTTACGGTAAACGCCATCGACCCTGAGATCCAGGCGCAGATCGTGGACCATATTGTTTACCACGGCAAGGTCTACAGAGGAGTCGAGGCTGCCGAAATCCAGATCAAAAACCAGCTCGCCGGCATAAAAGCAGCTGTGGACGCAGGGATAGTGCTCAAGATCAACACCGTTTTGATCCCCGGACTAAACGACAGGCACGTGCTTGACATTGCGAAGAAAATCAATGAACTCGGGGTCTACATCATGAACATCATGCCCCTGATTACCCAGGGAGCTTTTGCCGACCGGAAAGCTCCGACTGCCGAGGAGCGAAAGGCCGCCCAGGCCGTATGTGAACCCTATGTCCAGCAGATGCGCCACTGCAGGCAGTGCAGGTCCGATGCCTACGGCCTGTTAAGTCAGGACCTCTCCCAGATGAGCGAGGAACGCAGGAATGTCATAAAGCTGCAGACAAAAGAGCAGATGGAACAAACTAAGAAAGAAATGGCTGAAAATGATAA
>JAQVBP010000144.1 GCA_028690255.1 Methanosarcinaceae archaeon | reverse complement strand
CACCGTGGCCCATTTTTGAGATGTACGGTTTTACACTTCTTTCAAGGCCCTATTTTTGCGGTTGAAACCGGATTCCGGCAAATGTTCATTGATTTTCGAGTATGGGGAGACGGGGCTCTCACCGGTCGCATAGGCGACCGGCCTTTTCGTGATGGAAAACAAAAAAAATCGAATTCACTGAAACCAGTTTCAGATTTTAGAGATGGAGGCTCAAAACTGAATACAGTATAAATATTTATTTGAAGGTGGGCTGTGCAAAAGTATGTATTTGTTTTGTCTCCTTCTTGAAACGCCCGGCCGCCTGCGTCGGCCGTTGAGGGCCCGGGTTTTCTGAACCACAAAAATCAACCGTGGTTCGGTAAAACAAAAAATCCAGCTCACAAATTCGGGTCAGGCGACTTAAAAGGCTTTTTGCCATATCCGGCCAAATATATTTTTTCTGTTTTTCGAGCTTGCCGGGCTTTCAACACCACGGGCCGGTTTTGAAAATATACACTCTTCCACTTTGTTCAAGGCTTTATTTTTGCGGCTTAAATCAGATTCCGGCAAACGTTGATGATTTCCAGAGGGAAAAACAGAGCTCTCACCGGTCAGCTTGCTGACCGGCCTTTTCGTGATGACACATATAAAAACCTGGACTTCACAGAAACCCCTGCCCTGGATACTAAAATCTCCATTTCCGATCAAAAAAAAGGTTGTGCAAAAGTATGCATCTGTTTTGTCTCCTTCTTGAAACGCCCGGCCGCCTGCGTCGGCCGTTGAGGGCCCGGATTTTCTGAACCACAAAAATCAATTCTACACGGTCGGAATAAACACATCTCGAACCTTTAGGAAACCCGGGCCAGGCGACTCAAAAGGCTTTTCTCTAAAACAGAGAAATTATATTTTTCCTGTTTTGCAGAGCTGGTCGGGCTTTTAACTCAGTGAGCCGGTTTTGATATTTCCACTCGATATCGCCACTTCGGCCAGAGGGTTCCGGATAGGCTTTCCCATCTCCTTCGTACAAAAGTCTTAAATAAAATTCAAAAGAATTGAGTATCAAATAAATAGGATCTGTTAAACAGTGCGAAATGAAAATTAAAACACTCAACAAATCAGGTATCATGAAGGAGTAGAGATGGATTTCATTGATCAGATTAAAGAATTAGCAGCAAGGATTCCAAAGTTACGTGATAATATAAAAACTGAAGAGGCTACTAAAAATGCCCTTGTAATGCCCCTGATAAATATATTGGGATACAACGTTTTTAACCCTTCTGAAGTTGTTCCTGAATATACAGCAGACTTTGGGACAAAGAAAGGCGAAAAAGTCGATTATGCTATATTCAAAGATGGAAATCCTGTAATACTGATAGAATGTAAAAATATTGATGCCGATCTTGATAGGGTGCATGCTTCACAACTGTTCAGATACTTCAGTGTAACTGAAGCAAAAATTGGGATACTGACAAACGGAATCGTTTATCGTTTTTACACTGATTTGGATTCTCCAAATAAAATGGATGAAAAGTCTTTCCTTGAAATAAACTTAATGGAAATAAAAGAGCCATTAATACAAGAACTTAAAAGATTTAAAAAAGAGTCTTTTGATATTGATGACTTAGCACCAATAGCCTGTGATATGAAATATACAAGGGAGATAAAGCAGATTCTTTCTAACGAGACAAATTCTCCATCAGAAGATTTTGTAAAATTTTTTGCAAAACAGGTACATAATGGCCCTTTCACTCAAAAGGTACGAGAAAATTTTACCGGAATTACAAAGAATGCATTTAGTCAGTTCATAAATGAAAAAATAAACGAGAGACTAAAATTCGCCATGTCGGAAGATTCTTCATTGATTGGGATAAAAGAAACTGGAAAAGAAGAAGTTAATGAAGGATTGGTTGATGAAAAAAATGACTCAAATGACGGTATCGTAACTACGGAAGAGGAAATTGAGGGATACTATATTGTAAAATCAATTATTTGCAAAACAATCGATCCAAAAAGAGTATTCATTAGAGACAAAAAAAGTTACTGTGGAATATTGTTAGACGATAATAACAGGAAACCAATTTGCAGACTGCACTTTAACACTAGCCAAAAGTACTTGGAGCTATTTGCTGATAAAGATCGGAATGCAGAAAAAATACCAATCAGTGAATTGAATGAAATTTATAATTATTCTGAACAATTACTTATCACTGTAAATAATTACGATGGTTCATTATAATTCTGAAATATAAAGAATTATTCATTCGACAGGAAGAAAAGGATTTCTTGAAAATTTAAAGGCTCTTCGCTACTCTGTGGATTAAATGGAGTTAAATTTAAGACCTTGTTGGTTTTTGTAAGGGATAACTACTCAAAAAAGCGAGGAACCATTTAAAATTTGTGGAACATATCGACATAAAAGTCGGCCTTTGAGGGGCCGGATTTTCCTATCCTCAGTAACCAACCCAGCCCCGGTAAAATAAAAAAATGCAACTCCCAAATCCAGGCCAGACGACTCAAAAGGCTTTTCTCCATATCCGACCAGATATATTTTTTCTGTCTTACAGAGCTTGCCGGGCTTTCAACCCCACGGGCCGGTTTTGATATTTAAAGTTCTCCACTTCGGCCAGGGCCCGGTTATTCTGGGAGTTTCCTGACCCCGGCGTTTATTAGTCCGCTTGAGCTCGCGCAGCGAGCGAAACGGACACCGTGCTGTTGCGATTTCATCGCAACTCCCAGGAAATCTTCGATTTCCTGTGATCCCGAAGCGGAACTCGGGTAGCGGAACTCGGGAAGCGCAACTCAGGTGCCGAAACGGAATTCGGGTAATCAAACTTCCATTTTCTTCTTCACGGCCGCAAGGGTCTTTTCCATGGGCTCCTTTTCCCAGAGTTTCCTGATCCTGGCGTTCTTAAGGGCCGGCATGATACTCTCGATCCGTTCCCGAACGACTGCAAGCTTTTCCTCGTCAACCTCCGGGAACTCGACTCCTGTGAACTTCTGGGCCTTGAGGGTTTCGGTTTTTCTGTCAACGGCCCTGTCAACTCCGCTCCGGACTCCGGTCTTGAGGGATTCGATAGCGTCTTTCCACTGGGTGGCCCAGGGAGAGGCGGGAATGGTCGTATGGTTGATGGCCGTTCGCTCAACCTTAATGGCTTCCACATGGCAGGCGTTTACGCAGGCCCCGCAGTAGGTGCAGAACTCTTCCACAAAAGCGATTTTCCTCGGGTCCTCGGGGTCGGTAGGCACGTACCAGAGCTTTGAGGGGCAGACATTGAAACAGCCGTGGCAGCCCTGAGGGTCACATTCCTTGAGTTTTGCCTCAATCAGGGAAAGTTCCCCTTCCATGGGTTTTTGCAGATCCACGGCCTCATAGGGACAGACTGCCTCACACCAGCCGCAGTGCGTGCACTTCTGGTCGTCTATTTTGACGTTTCCTTCCACCTTCGGGGGCTCACAGGGACGCTCCCCTTTGACCTTTATGGCCTCCTCGGGACAGATGTCCTGGCAGAGCACACAGTAATCGCACTGGTCTTCGTCCACGAGAAGCTGCTCGAAAGGCACCGGGTTTTCAGGAGTGGGTTCCCTTTCGAGCAGGAGGAAAGCGTCACAGAAACGGGCGCAGATCCCGCAGAAGTTACACTTCTCAAGGTCGATTTCGATTTCTCCTTCGGCGTCTTCCTTGAAGGGAGCGATTTCCTCTTTTTTCGGGAAAGTAAACTCGACCTCGATTGCGTCCTGAGGACAGGCCCCTTCACAGAGAGCGCAGGGAAGGCATTTTTCGTTTACCTTTGCAAAGGCGTCGAACTTCGGGTAGAGAGCCTCGTCAGGCACCTCCCCCACGGCCTCGAAGGTCACGGCGTGGACCGGACAGAGGTTCGAGCACATCCGGCAGAAGGTACATTTGTCGAGGTCCATCATTACCGGGGGGGCATCGAGCCCGGTCGCGATTTCAAACAGGGGGCCGAGTTCGAGGGCTTTTGTGGGACAGATGTCCACACAGATCCCGCAACCGTTGCAGCGCTTGTAATCGTAATCAATTGTCTTGAGGGACTTTTCGGTTTCCTGGGTGTAAATGAAATGGGAGCCCTGCAGGTCCATCATGGTCACAACCGTGATCCGGTCCGGACTTTCTTCTTCCTTACATTCTTCTTCCTTACATTCTTCTTCGGGATACTCTTCACTCATGCCGATCCCTCCTTCAGTTCGGTCCCGATAGGCCCTATTTCCTCAAGCTCCCGGACAAACTCCGTGATAGTATTTGAGAAACGCTCTCCTTCGGCCGCCGAGATCCAGAGGGTCCGGAGCCGTTTCCTGTCAAGCCCGACTTCCCCTATAACTTCCCTGAGGACGTCCATCCTCTTTTCGGCATCAAAGTTTCCATAAATGTAATGGCACTCGTCCATCCGGCAGCCGGCCACAAGCACCCCGTCGGCTCCGCCCTTGAGGGCTTCGAGCACGAACTCGGGGTTTACGCGGGCCGAGCACATCATCCTTATGACCCTGATGTTCGTCGGGTAGGGGATTCTGGACATTCCCGTCAGGTCGGCGCAGGCGTAGCTGCACCAGTTGCAGAGGAAAGCCACAACGAAGGGACTCTGGGACTTGCCGGAGGTTGCCGCCCGGATCTGGGCCAGGACCTGCTCATTTTCGAAGTTGCGCATGAGAATGGCCCCCTCGGGGCAGGCCGCACTGCAGTCCCCGCAACCGTAGCAGGAGACTTCGTCAATGACAGCCTTTTTGTCCTCGATCCGGATCTTCCCGAACTTGCAGACATCCACACAGGTCCTGCACCCGATACACTTTTCAGGCACAACGTGCGCCCCCATAGGATCGGCTTCAAGTTCCCCTTTGCCAAGGAGCTGCATGGCCTTGGAGGCTGCGGCGCCCCCCTGGGCAATCGAGACCTGGATTTCCTTCGGGCCCGAGGCGCAGCCGGCAAGGAAAACCCCGCTTACGGGAGCGTCCACAGGCCGCATCTTCGGGTGAGCGCTTGCAAAGAAACGGTCCGGCCGCCGGGAAAGGTTGAGCATCCTGCCAATTCCTTCCGCGGCTTTGCTCGGTTCGTAGCCGGTCGAAAGTACCACAAGGTCGTGGGTTTCTTCCTCCGCCCGGCACTCAAGGGTGTTTTCGTAGCGGATAACCGGTTTTCCTTCTTTGTTCTGATAAATTTCCGCAACTTTTCCCCGGATAAAGTCAACCCCCATCCGCTGGGTCCTTTCGTAGTATTCCTCGTACATCTCCCCTGCGGCCCTGATGTCGATGTAGTGGATGGTGATCTCGGCCTCAGGGTAGCGCTCCTTTACCATCTGGGAGTTTTTGAGGGCCGCCATACAGCAGACTCTTGAACAGTATTCGTTTCCGACGGTCTTGTCCCTTGAGCCCACACACTGGATAAACGCGACACTTTTCGGGGGTTCCTGAGAAGACGGGACAAGCACCCTGCCTCCCGTTGGCCCCGCGGAGTTGAGCATACGCTCAAGCTGCATGTTCGTGATGACGTCCGGGTACTTCCCGAAGCCGTATTCCTTTTTCCGGGAGGCGTCAAAGAGCTGGTAGCCTGTGGAGACTATGATTGCGCCTGCCTCAAACTCGATTTCCTCGGGTTCCTGAGCGTAGTCAATGGCTTCGGCAGGACAGGCCTGCTCACAGAGCCCGCAGCCCACGCATTTTTCGGGGTCGATTAAAACCACCTGGGGCACGGACTGGGGGATGGGCATGTAGATGGCCCTGGTCTTTCCTATACCGTAGTTCATGGGGTTTTCGATTTCCACGGGACAGACTGCGGAACAGAGGTCCACGCAGCCTTTGCATTTGTCCTCGAGTACGAACCTGGGTTTTTTCGTGACCTTTACCTGGAACTTCCCGACTGAACCTGAAACGTCGGTGACTTCGGAGTAAGTGTAAAGCGTGATGTTGGGATGGTTCTGGACCTCGGTCATCTTGGGGGCAAGTACGCAGATGGAACAGTCATTTGTGGGAAAGACCTCGTTCATGAGGGCCATTTTCCCTCCGATGGTAGACTCCTTTTCCACCATGGTCACAGGAAAACCGGTGTCTGCAAGGTTCAGGGCAGCTTCGATCCCTGCAACTCCCCCGCCTACCACAAGCACGTTTTTGCTGGCTTCCGAACTCGTGGAACTTAATTCTTTGAGGTATTTTGCCTTTGCAACTCCCATCCTGATAAGGTCAAAGGCTTTCTGGGTCGCCATTTGAGGGTCACTGGCATGGACCCAGGAACATTGCTCCCTGATATTTACCATTTCCAGGAGGTAAGGGTTCAGGCCCGCCTTTTCAACAACCCTCCTGAAGGTTTTTTCGTGCAGTCGCGGAGAACAGGCGGCGACCACGACTCTTTCCAGCTTGTTATCTTTTATGTCCTGGATGATGCCTTCCTGTCCGGAATCCGAACACAAAAACTGCACGTCCCGGGCAAGGGCCACATCCTCCAGCTCAGCCGCCATTTCCTGCAGGGCAGAAACATCAATCACGCCCGCGATATTCAGCCCGCAGTGGCAAACGTATACTCCTATTCTCATATCAATAACTCCTTCTATCTATGGCTAATGTTAGGAACTGGGGCATGATATAACTTTTGATTTATTTTGCTGTGTAATTATATAAGCAATATTTTTCAGTTGTTATCGGCGTGAAGCTCCGGCCTCCCGGCCCAAACGCCGGCAAGCTTCGAGCAAATCCCTCAGGTAAACCGGAGAGCCTGATAAATCCGAAAAAGGGCCCGGGTTTTTCAGGGGGCGGAAGGATAAGCAGGTATAGCGGCTATAGCAGGGATGGCAGGGATGGCAGAGGAAGGGGGTACCCCTCCACACAAGTCCGTTTAAATAGTTTCCTAAATATATAGATATATTAATTTCACGTCTTTTATATATAACTCTGCTTATAATATACAATTAATTGACATCCGTCTTCGAAGTTGTACTATAAACTGCTGGCAGGCCTTTAACAGGCAGGCAAGCAGGCGGTAATATTAGTCTTCTTAATCTTCTTCAAAAACCCGGGCTTTCAGGTGACAATTTTCAGGGAAAATAGTTCAAAAAGAAACGGACCAATTGATTTATAATCAAAACAATAATTCATAGAGTTGAAGGCCCCCGGTCTGATCGGGCGGCCTGACTCAGGGATGATTTATAAATAC
>JAQVBP010000005.1 GCA_028690255.1 Methanosarcinaceae archaeon | reverse complement strand
CCCGGGCGGCCGCAGGAGTTGTGAAAGGAAAAGCCGTCTTCTGTCTTCCGGGTTCTCCAAATGCCGTAAGGCTGGCCCTGAGGGAAATCATAATCCCCGAGGCCGGGCACATTGTCAGGCACGTTGGAGAATGAGCGGGGGAGTGAGAAGGGTGGATAGATGAGATGGAGTGAGGTCTGCTGAGTTTTGCAGAGGTTTTCTAATGCAGAATGGGGAAAGGTAGAGAGAAAAGAAAATGTCTCAAACTCCCTGGGCCTCAGTAGCTCACATATATATGGGCCGCGATGTTCCTGTCCACGGCATATCTGGTCTGGTCCAGCTCGAAAACATAGGATGGAGATTTTCTTATAAGGGTCACGGGCATCCCGGGCAGAACCCCCATTGCCATAAGTTTTTGCAGAACTTTCAGGTCCTTTGTTTCGAGGTGGGAAATTTTTGCTTTTTTTCCAGGTTTTATGAGGGGAAGAGGCGTTCCCTTTCCTCCTGTTACTTCTTTGATCCCGCTGCATTCATTGCTTCCTTTGCTTCCTTTGCTTCCTTTGCTTTCTTTGCTTTCTTTGTTTTCTTTGCTTCCTTTCCCGCTCTTTATTTTCCTCAAAATTCTTTTTATCATCCGAATAATCTCCTTATGAAGCGCACTAATTTTGTTTCCTTTACCAGCTCATATCCGCAATTTGGACAGCAGTGTTTATTGCAGTGTCGCATTTTTCCGCAGCCTGCACAGGTCCTTTCGTCGGGTTTTTCGAACTCGCAACCACAGAGAGGGCACTTCATATGACCACCTTGAGAACGCTGAGCACGGTATTGACAACGAAGCCTGCCAGGAAGGCTGCGGGGAAGATGAAGCCCGAGATTGCGAGAGCCGTTTTAAGCCCTCTTTCCTTTACGGTCATCATGAACTGGGCAATGCAGGGCATAAAGAGAGTAAGAGTAACCGCAGCAACCACAAGCTGCACCCCTGAAAGGAGGCCTGTGTCATACATATCATAAAGTCCGGCCGCCCCGAAGTCCCGTCTGAAAAAGCCGAATAGGAAAACGACAGCCGTATCCTGGGGAAGCCCTATCCAGCCTGCGGGGTATTCCATTACTTTCAAAGCCAGCCCGAAAAGTCCGGTAAGCCTTCCGATCCAGATCAGGACGCTTGCCAGGACGAAGAGGGGCAAGACTTCCAGGAAGTACCAGTGCATCCTTGAATAGGTCTTTATGGCTATGTTCGAAAGCCTGGGTCTGCGAAGTGGGGGAAGTTCCATGAAGAAACTCGGCTCTTTTCCCGGGAGCAGTTTTGCTGCGAGAAAGCCCACAAAGGCAAATTCCAGACAGATTACGCCAGCCCAGATCAGGAGGCCTTTGGGAGTTACCGAAAGGATAGAGAGGATGATTCCGAGCTGTGCCGAACAGGGGATGGCAAGTGCCAGTAGGATGGTTGCAATGAGCCTTTCCCTCCGGGTCTCCAGGGTCCGGGTGACCATTGTTGCCATCGTGGAGCAGCCAAAGCCTAAAACCATAGGAATAACCGCCCGTCCGGAAAGTCCTATCTTTTTAAAGGAGCTATCGATGAGCATCCCCAGCCGGGGCAGATATCCTGTATCTTCGATGATGGAAAATACCAGAAAAAAGGCCCCGACTATGGGCAGGATCAGGGCGATGGCGTATGTCACGGCCTGGGTGAAAATTCCGTATTCTCCCACAAAAAGGTCCTGTATGATCGGATAGGGCACGAGGGTACTGAACTGTGTGCTGACCCAGGGGTTGATAGTTTCCCCAAAGACCACGTTTTCAAGAAAGTCCACCACGGTCCCGGCTGCAAAGACTCCAACAAAACGGTAGAGCCCGAAGTACAGGACCAGAAAAAGCACCGGGATTCCCAGGACCGGATGGGTGAGGACGGAATCGAGCTTTTCCGCAAACGCAATTTTTTTCCCGGTCAGGTCCGCTTTTTTCCTCTGCTTTAAAAAGATCCCGGGTTTTTTCGCCTTTTCCGTATTCTTTTCCTTTCCGTTTTTCTCCTTTCCGGCTTCAGGGTTTTCCGGCAGGCTTTCCACAACCCGGTCTAAAATTCTGTTTACGGATTCCTGACGCTGCAAAGTAATAAGGTACTGGAAAGGCTGGTCGCTTTTTTTCCGTAGTTCCTCCGACATGGCCTTTATTTCTTCAGCTTTGTCCCCAGTTTTTACCTTTTCAAGGGTCTGGCTGTCCTGTTGGAGGAGGAGAAGTGCCATTGCTCTTTTTGAAAAACCTTCTTCTTCTTCTTCCAGCCGGCTTTCAATTTCCTTAAGGGCTTCTTCAATTTCCAGGCTGTAATCTGTTAATGCTCCTGAACTTTCATAATCTTCAACGGGCCTGAAAATTTTAATCGTCTCTCTGAGCTCTTCAATGCCTTTCCCTTCGCTTGAAACCGTGGGGACAACCGGGATTTTCAGAAGCAGGCTGAGTTTTTCAAAGTCGATTATTATACCCCTTTCCCCGGCTTCATCCATCATGTTCAGGACAAGGATAACGGGGAGGCCTGCTTCAAGGAGTTGCAGTGTGAGGGGGAGCATACGCCGGAGGTTTTTGGCGTCTACCACGTGCAGGTAAACCAGGGGTTTATCTTCGAAAAGGAGGTCCCTGCTGACCTTTTCTTCTTCACTTACCGGGAGCAGGGAATACATCCCGGGAGTGTCCACTATTTCGTATTCCCGGTTTCCAATTTTTCCTTTTCCTCTGCTAATTTCCACAGAGGTGCCGGGATAATTGGAGACCATTGCATAACTTTCTGAAAGAGAGTTGAACAGGCTGCTTTTGCCTACGTTCGGGTTCCCGACCAGAATTATTTTTTGTAACTCACCGGAGGGGCATGGTTTGCTGCTGCAGCAATTATGTTTTTTTATATTTATGGACGGAAGTTTCATATTCTACCTTTTTATTTTTAGGGTTGCCTAATATATTGCTTATCTGCGATTTAGGTCGCCCTAATATTTAATGCTAACGCCGTTAACTTCAAAACTCTCTAAAATCAGGGTGTCGGATTATTCCACAGGTTTTGATAGTATGTCAGGTAGTTTGAGGGGGACTGAGAGGAATTTTGGTATCTGCCTATAATGGGCAATTCTTTGATCAATGGATCAATCCTGAAAGTCCGGGTTTGTGAATGTACTTTTGGAATTGGATCAATAGCTCTTCAGGTGGAGATTATGCTTTTTGAACGGAAAACTTAATTATACGGTTGACCGTGAGAATGCTTATGGAAAAGGATAAAATCTACAGTTTAAAGGCAGAGGCAAGCAAACTCAGTCCTATCATAAATATAGGAAAGAACGGAGTTACTGATTCCGTAATAGAGGAACTGAAAAAGCACATAAAGGCCAGCAGGCTTGTGAAAGTAAAGGTGCTGAAGAGTGCGGAAGCGGAGAAGGACCTGAAAGGTATAGCAGAAGAACTTGCAGAGGAAACAAAGTCTACCCTTATTGAGACCCGGGGCAGGACTGTGGTCCTTTACAGATAATTTTCCGGGGGCCCCTTCCCCTCGCACTCAGCATGTTTTTCATGTTTTTCATGTTTTTCATGTTTTTCATGTTTTTCATGTTTTTCATGTTTTTCATGTTTTTCCCGGCTTTTCCAGGGAATTTTCTTGGGTGTTCCTTCTGGCTGAGAGGTGGTGGCACTATAAAGTGAAAACAGGGGTATGATGGCGCCTTTCTCCTTTTATTGTAACTTTTTTTTGAAATTTCCTTCCAGTTGAAGGAATTTCCTTTTTTTAATTTGCGATTTTTACAATAAATTTATAATGTATGGTTTTTATAATCAGGTAATGTCGAAAAAGTTGGAAATTTACATCTAAATTTATGCAGTATTGAAAAATCCAGTCAAAAAATAGCCTTTTAAAATAGAATTAGGTTTTTCTATAGAATCATTTGATTTCAAACAGCAATTCCTCCGCAGCCAAAGGCTGATATGGGGGTGCGGTTCACAGAATAATCTTTATATTTTAAAGTCCGCTTTAATTTGTTATTGCTGCAAAATCTTGTTTTGTCAGCACTTTTCCAATGCAACACCTTATATAATTCATTTTATGTTCATAATGTCTAAGACTATTCACTGTATTTAAACAGGCTTAATGACTGGATTTAATGTTAAACTCAATGATTGCACTTGATGAATTTGTATATGCTCTATCTAAGTAAACCCATATAACGGTTGAGCGGGGGTTTTCTGCTTTCTTTTTCTTTTCTCTGAAAATCAGGCAGAGTCCGCCCCCACGCATCCGGAGAGATAATTATGCTTCAAGACGAGTATCAAATTGATTTTTTCAAAGATAACGGTTTTGTCCGGAAGCAGTGCTCCAAGTGTGGTGCATTCTTCTGGACCCGGGATCTTGACCGAGAGACCTGCGGAGACGCTCCATGCGACCCCTATTCTTTTATTGGAAACCCGGCTTTTTCCCGGGAATTCAATATAGCAGAAATGCGTGAGTATTACCTTTCCTTTTTCGAGGCCCATGATCACACCAGAATCGACCGCTACCCGGTGATTGCTCGCTGGAGGGACGATATTTACCTTACAATTGCCTCCATTGCGGACTTCCAGCCTTTTGTAACCTCGGGACAGGTCCCACCTCCGGCCAACCCCCTCACAATCTCTCAGCCCTGTATCCGCTTAAATGACCTTGACTCGGTAGGAAGGAGTGGCAGACACCTGACAACCTTTGAGATGATGGCTCACCACGCCTTCAACAACAAAGGTAAAGAGATCTACTGGAAGGACAGAACCCTTGAACTCTGTGACGAGCTCCTCAATTCCCTCAAACTCGACCCCTTTGCCGTAACTTACAAGGAAGAGCCCTGGGCAGGCGGAGGAAACGCAGGTGCGTGCGTCGAGACTATCGTAAACGGGCTTGAACTCGCAACTCTTGTTTTCATGAACCTGAAACAGGACAAAAACGGGGACATCCCGATCAAGGGTGAAAACTACTCCAGAATGGACAACTACATCGTGGATACGGGCTACGGGCTTGAGCGTTTCGTCTGGGCCTCAAAAGGCTCACCCACGATCTACGATGCAATCTTCCCTGAAATCGTAAACGAACTCATGGGGCTTGCAGGGCTCGAACACGAACTCGACGATCCCGAATATGCAAACATCCTGGCCCAGAACGCAAGACTTTCGGGACTTATGGACGTTAGCGAAAAGGCCAACCTCTTTGGCCTCAGAAAACAGGTGGCTTCGAGCATCGGCATGACCGTGGACAAACTCTCCTCCATCATGGAGCCCGTTGAAAAGGTCTATGCAATCACGGATCATACCCGTTGCCTGACCTTCATGCTGGCCGACGGGGTCATTCCCTCAAATGTCAAAGGCGGATATCTTGCCCGGCTGGTCCTGAGAAGGACCATGCGCATGATGAAGGACCTGGACATCCGGACCCCCCTTTCGGAAATCGTGGACATACACATCAAAAACATGCCCGAGTATCCGGAGTTCAGGGAAAACTTCCCTGTTATACAGGACATCCTTCTGTCGGAAGAAGAGAAGTTCAACACCACCCTTGAGCGGGGCCGGAGAATCATCCAGAAATCCGCAAAGCATTTCAAGGAAAGCGGCGGAAAGATCCCCCTCTCTCAGTTAACCGAACTCTACGACAGTCACGGAATCCCTCCCGAGACCGCAAAGGACGTCGCGGCCGAGCTCGGGGTGGAAGTCGAGTTCCCGGACAACTTTTATTCCCTTATCGGAGAAAGACAGAACAAGGCCGAGGAAAAGGAAGTCGAGGAATTCCCCTATGCAGAACGACTCACTCATCTTCCGAAGACCAAACGCCTCTTCTACGACGAGCCCACCCGCATGGAGTTCGAGGCCGTTGTCCTTGACGTTTTTGACAGGAACATCGTGCTTGACAGCACCTTCTTCTATGCGGAAGGCGGGGGCCAGCCTGCAGACACCGGGACCATCAGTTCCGGGGATGCGGTTTACCGGGTAAAGGACGTCCAGGTCCATGCCGGGGTAATCATGCACAAAGTGGAACTTTCAGAAGGCGAGCTGGAGATTAGCAAAGGCGACATGATTGTGGGCAAGGTGGACGTGGAGCGCAGGATGGCCCTTGCAAGACATCATACCGCAACCCACATCGTAAACGACGCCGCCAGGAAAGTCCTCGGAAACCATATCTGGCAGGCAGGGGCCCAGAAGTTTGAAGACCATTCAAGGCTGGACCTTTCCCATTACAAGCACATCTCCCCTGACGAACTCAGGCAGATCGAGCTTCTTGCCAACCGGACGGTCATGGAAAACAGGCGGGTCCTGACCGAATGGATGCCGAGAACCGAAGCCGAGCAGGAATACGGTTTCGGGCTCTACCAGGGCGGAGTTCCTCCAGGAAACCTCATCAGGGTCGTCAAGGTGGGCGACGATGTGGAAGCCTGTGCCGGGACGCACTGCACGAGCACGGGCATTGTGGGCCCCATCAAAATCCTGAGGACAGAGAGGATTCAGGACGGGGTGGAGAGGCTTGAATTTGCGGCAGGAGACGCGGCGGTCTTTGCCATGCAGAAGACGGAAGCCCTCCTGGTTGAAGCCTCAAAGACCCTCAGTATTCCCCAGGACCAGCTCCCTGCAAGTGTGGAGCGTTTCTTCGGAGAATGGAAGGACCTCAAGAAAGAAAACGAGCGTCTTAAGGAAGAACTGGCCCGGGCAAGGGTTTATCAATTGCTCGAAAATGCAAAAGAAATCGACGGCCTGAAAGTGGTCTCGGAACTCATTGCAGGTGCGGATTCCCAGGAACTCCACAAGATCGCAACCGAACTCATAAAGGCCGGGGACGTGGTAACCCTTCTTGCAAGCGAGGTAGGGGGAGTCAAACTCGTGGCAGCGGCAGGCAAAACGGCCGTGGCCCGCGGGGTCAAAGCCGGGGACCTTGTCAGAGAAATGTCAATAATCGTCGGGGGCGGCGGCGGTGGAAAGCCGGGCCTTGCCATGGGCGGAGGGACCGACCCCTCAAAGATCGAAGTTGCCCTGGCCCGCGGGCTTGAGCTTGTACAGGAAGCCTGCGCTGGAAAATCCGAATAAGCTGATAAAAAAGCTAATTTGAAAATCGATTAGCTGGCCAGCCAATTCGTTTAGCTAATTCGTTTAGCTAATTCGTTTAGCTAATTCGTTTAGTATTTGGCTGATTGGTTGGTCATCAGCTGATAAGGCACAAAAACAGTAAGCTACCCGGAAAACCCGGGCAGCATTTCTTTTATTTTTTCCTGAAATTTAGTTTCTGAACTTCAATCTTCAATCCTTGAAAAGCACTTCACAGAGAATTGCGGTATCCCCTTTCACAAAGAGGTGCACGGTCTTTTTTCCTTCCAGGCCTTCTTCGATTTCATTTCTGACGTCCCAGTAGGCTTCGGGTTTCACCCCGGCTCTGAGGACGACGCTTCCGACGTTTCTGTTCTTCAAAAATTCGTTTATTTCCTTCGGCTCGAAAGGCCTGGTCCCGAGTACGAGGTAGTTGTTCTTGACCATGGACTGTTTGGCAAGGGCATCTGTCGTAAGCAGGATCCTTTTTTTATCTACACGGAAGAGTTCAAACCCTCCGACAAGGGGCCCTACGATGTCGATCATGGAGTCGATGAGCTCAGGCAAAAGTTCCGCTGCCACGACCGAGGGCTCGGGTTCGTAGGCATAGAGTTTCATTTTATCGGTTTCCCGGACCTGGGAAATCGGGTTTTCCTTTGCGACAAGCCCCTCTCCCGCAGGGAGGGCGACTGCCAGCCTTTCAAACTGCCTGAGGGCTCCGAAGTAGAGGGTCAGGCGGTTGAGCTGCCCGTCGAGGGAGATGTACTCTTTTTCGCAGTCAAAGGGAATCCTTTCGGGGGGCATCTGAGGCGGAGCCTCAAAGGCGAAGTTCCGGGTCTTTTCCGCATAGGCTTCAAGCACGTTCGGGATTCCGGGCTCGATACTTGAGACCTGCCTCTCGTCCTCTTCGGCCGGCCGGGCCGGGTCCGAAAACACTATATCGACTTTAGGGATCTGCGCTATGACTTCCGGGTCGAGGGCATCTCCGCAGATGAAAGTCACGTTCTCGAGCCCGTACATCTCACAGTTCTGTTTTGCGTATTCGATTTTCTTCGGGTCGATTTCCACAGCGTAGACGGACTCGCACTGCTGGGCAAAAAAGATGGTCTGGCCCCCGATTCCGCAGCTTATATCGGCCAGAGTCCGGCATTTCAGGCGCTGGGCCCTGTAGCGGGCAATTGGCTCGGGCGTTGCGAATCTCAAACTTTCCTTGTCCCCATGCAGGGGTTTTTCAAATTGCTTTTTCCTTGGCACATCGATCAGGGAATAGTAGGGAGTACCGGCATTTAAAGGCAACTACCTGGTCAGGGGAAAGAAAACTTTTCTTGTTTATAATTTTAGTTTCCAAATTTTAAGCGCATATATAGGCATTATTACTAACATATGATCTCAATTGATGCTGATTTTAAAAGCCAGTCCAAAAAAACCATGTGCTTATATTTTAAGCATATAATTCAATAGCTAAAGACCTTTATGCGCCTAAAAATGCGGAATGCAGGTAAGGAAAGAAAATACAGAGACAAAAAGAAGTCGAGAAGTGAACGGCCACTGAGCTAAAGACTCAGGGGTTTTCTGCTATGGTTTTATAAATGTCTTTTCTGTGCCCGATTTTAAGCACAAGAACCGATAGGTGGTTGCCCTGAATATCCAGAATCACTCTATAATCTCCAACTCGCAGCCTGTAACTGGAATCCCCTACAAGTTTTGTCACGTAACGGTAAGGATTCTCCTCAAGTTCGGAGACTTTCCGATAAATGCGCTTTGCAACGGAATGGTCCAGTTTTTTTAGTTGGGAAGCTGCTGATTCGGACCAGATAATTTGAAAACGCATCAGAATCCCATTTCTTTCTTTAGATCTTCGTGGGTAACGTATTTGCCTTCTTCAATCTCCTGACGGGCACATTCGATCTCTTTTTTTGTCTCTTCGTTTATTTCCTGAACCTCTTCCATCAGCCTTTCCAGGACATCATTGTAAGTTTCTCTAGAGAAGATTTTCATTCTCTCAAGAGCTTCTTTTGTGCTCTGTTTTACCTGAATGGTCGTCGTTTCAGCCATAAACAGCTATTAGATTTGAACCAATTTATAACTTACTATAGCACATTATAATTGGCTATACTAAATAAAGACCTGGCGAATTTCAATAAGGGCAGAAAACCAGAAAGCCAGAAAGCAAAAAGAGAAACGTAAAAGAGAAACGGAAGAGAATGAAATTTGTCTTTTCTCACATTGATTTTTTTTCACATTGATTCGCCCCCGGTCCCGTAGCTTATATCGGCCAGGTCCGGCATTTCAGACGCCGGGCCCTGTAGCGGGTAATTGGCTCAGGCTTGCGAATCTCAAACTTTCCTTGTCCCCATGCAGGGGTTTTTCAAATTGCTTTTTCCGTGGCATGTCGATCAGGGGATAGTAGGAAGTACCGGCATTTAAAGGCAACTGAGGGCAGAGAAGAGAAGTCTACTGGATTATGTTTCTTTTTCAAAGAAATTGGTGTATAATAAATATTAAATTGTCACGGAATCAGTGAATTATTGCTATATTTGGTAATAATATAGTCACGAGCATGAGTAATGCGACAACAAAATATAAACCATCATGTAATTTTTGTCGCATCGAATGCAAGCGTGACTATATTTCATATACTGCACAAATAATCCCTAAAAAGGTTAGGATAACTGTAAGTAATGTTAATACACTTAAAATCAGATTGTTATTTTTCTGATACTCTGTCATTATTTTGGTTTCTATGAAATTCGATTTCTTCTCAAGCTTGAGTATGTCTTTCGATATTGACAGACTTTCACTAAACATGTTAAGTAGCTCCCCCAATTCCCATATTTTGTTCATTTTATTTAGGTCAAGTAGAGTTGTGTTTACTGCGTTTTTCATGCGGTTAATGTTTTCGATTTTTTTATGATTGAAAATGCATGAACGAAATTTTTTTACTATATTATCTTCATTTTCATAATTCAACTCTGATTTTTTATCATCAAGTTTTTCAAAAAGAGTATCAAGAGAACATCGAATAACCGATGCAATTTCAAGGTTCGTTAGTGGACCATGTTCAAGGCCTGCAATTTCATAACATAAGGTAAAATATTCGTCGGTTTTTTGTCTGAATCTTTTGCTTAATTCTTTTTGAGTATATCCATATATTTTATAATGGTTCGTTTTTGTAAAATTGAAAACTAGAACTGAGTTATTGAATGTGAATACAGTAAAAAATCCTCTGGTCCCCCATCTTTTTTTTATTCTGGATATTGCCAGTTTCCGTGGAACAAACTTCCATCCTTCGTCTCCCACCAAAAGACTGTATATCTGTCTGGGATATCTGCTTAATAAATCATCTTCACAATTATCTACGTTTAAATAATTTAAGTTGGATATGTTCCGAATTTCTATTATGTTTGTTTTTACAACAATGGGGCATGAGGTGTTTTCTTCTTCCGATTTTTCCGTATCAGTTTTATCTATTTTTTTTTCGGATTGATCTGATTTTTCTTCGTTCACTTCACTAAATGCTGATTTAATAAAATTTATATAACAATCAATTTTAACTTTTTTACAGGTTTTATATCTCTCACAATATCTTTTATATTTTTTATAATGTTCGCATATATCTAAATAAATTTTGAATTCTTCACTGTAATTATATATATCACAGTCAATTTTAAATTCCTTATAATAGTGTTTGCT
Source organism: Methanosarcinaceae archaeon (assembly GCA_028690255.1). GTDB lineage: Archaea > Halobacteriota > Methanosarcinia > Methanosarcinales > Methanosarcinaceae > JAQVBP01. The sequence goes on along the minus strand of JAQVBP010000005.1, from coordinate 24,277 downwards.
TATGCCACAATCGATTTTAAATTTGTTACAGGTTTTGCATATTTTTGGATTAGATCGCTCAATGTCAAGGATTAATTCTTGTCTATCTCCCATGAAACAATGTCGGAGAAAAATAATGTCATTCGAGTCACAACTTTCTAGTTTTATATTGAAAAGTAAAATCGCTTTTTTAAGTTTTGGGTATATTGTTAAAAATAATTCGATTTTTGTAGGCTTATCAAACATACATTCTATATTTTCTTTGTACTTTATATGTGGACATTTAAAATATAAATAACCGATTTTAAATCGAAGTGGTTTTGTAAAAACACTCACTGGGGCTTTAAAAAAAACTTCTGCACTTTCAAAAACTTTTGTATATTCTTCATTCTCATTCCATTCAGCATTTATTCCTTTATCCTTCAGCAAACACTGTATTTCTTTTTTTGATAAAATGTTTTTAATTTCTATATTGAATGTGTACAAAAATCCTATATATACATCTGAAAAATAAATATTTTCTTCTATTTCATCTCCAAGAATCTCTTTTATTTCGATTGATTTTGACTTGTTATCATCACTCTTTTTTTGCGGCAATAAATACATCTCTCCCATATTTATTTTGTAATGAGGGGGATTGATTAACTGTTATATCTCTATTTTGTTTTGTTCCAAAATCTTCTTCAATTATATGAAAAACTTTATAATCAATAATTTTAAACCCTGACTTTTTAAGAAGCTCTTCAATGCTTCCACGGGAAAAGAGGTGCGTAGGTAATTGATTAACTCCAAAAACAAGAGAATTAAAAGAATCTTGATCAATAGTTTCTTCTACAAAATTAAAATCATCTAAATAATTTTTTACGAAGTAGTCATCTCCTTTTGTGGAATGACATGTAGTTACAAATAATAATCCTGGTTTTTTCATCAATATGCTTAATTTCTCTATAATCTTTGGGATAAGAGATGTCTGAACATGTTGGAATACATGACTGCAAAGTATTACGTCAAATTTTTCGTCTTCATTGATCTCTTCTATAGGAACACTGTCAAAGTCAATTTTATTAGATATTTTAAGTCGTTTTGTTTCTTTTATAGCAATATCTAGTCGAGACCTATCAGGGTCTATTGCAAGTATTCGTTCAAAATAGTCACTAAAGTAAATTGTTAATCTTCCTTCCCCACAACCAGCGTCTAATAGAGATTTTTCTTTATTTATTATATCTTTGCTGATGTGCTTTTTTATTAAATCTAGTATGAAGTTTTCACTTTCCTCCCAGTATCCTTCGTAAGGTTCTTTGCTGCTAATTAATACAGATGTGATTCGATCTTTTAAATCTGGATAAATATATTGTTGATTTCCATATCCCATAAATATCCTCTTTCTCTCTAATTATTTAACGTTAATGTACTGTATCGGTTTTTATTTTTTGTTTTTGTTATTCACATAATTTTATTGATACCATTCAATCAATATAAGTTCCAAATTATATATTTCTGTACATAACTTTTGAAAACAATTATGTAGTATTGTATATTAAGATTCCCTGTTACATATCTAAATTTTGAATAATTGGGAGGGCTTACAATCTGTCCTATCACAGCCTATAAAGAAGGTTTCAGGGATGAAATAAATGGTTGGGTCTGCCTTCATATCGAAGGAGGTCCTTATGAGAGAGGGTTTCAGCACGGCTACCTTATGGCCCCGGAAATTAAAGAAATTATGAGGAGTATTGAGTACCTTACCTACTGGGACACCGGGAAAAAATGGGAGTTTTTTGTTGAGGCCGCCAGGGATTTATGGCTTTCTCCTTCGGGTTCTGGAATCGACGAGGAATTTCTTGCCGAAATGCAGGGAATTGCGGCCGGGGCAAGGGAAGCCGGAGTGAAAATCACCTGGGAGGAAGTGCTGGCCTGGAACGGATATGAAGAACTTACGGGTTACTGGTGGCCGCTCCGGAAAGAGGGTAAATTTTCGGAGTCCATACGGAACAGAAAGGACCACTGCAGTGCTTTCATTGCCACGGCCCCTTATACGGGCGGGGCGACGGCCGGAGAAAGGTCTGAAGGAAGAGGGGGGGAAAGGGCCGAAGAAAAGGACGGGCCCGAAATCGTCATGGCCCACAACACCTGGAGCAATTTTGAAACCGGACAATTCTGCAACCTGGTTCTTGACATCAAGCCTGCCCGGGGCCAGCGCATTTTCATGCAAGCCTATCCCGGCTATATCCATAGCATGACCGACTTTTTTGTAACCGGGGCAGGGTTGATGGGCACCGAAACGACCATCGGAGGGTTTAACTGTTACGACCCTGACCAGCTTCCGGAGTTTTTCCGGGTAAGAAAGGCAATGCAGTACTCGGAGAGCCCTGACAGGTTTGTGGAATTCATGAAGCAGGGGAATAACGGGGGGTATGCGAATACCTGGTACCTGGGGGATATAAATTCGGGGGAAATCCTGCGCTTTGAACTCGGACTTGAATACAACAATGTTTCCAGGAAAAAGGAGGGGTATTTCATAGGATTTAATGCTCCTCTGGACCCTCGCATCCGGAACCTGGAATGTTCGAACACGGGATATGCCGACATAAGGAGACACCAGGGGGCCAGGCAGGTCCGACTGGAGGAGTTGATGGAAGAGTACAGGGGCAGAATAAACGTGGAAAGCGCTAAGAAAATTATTGCGGACCACTACGATGTCTACCTGAAAAAGCGCAATAATCCCTGTTCCCGCACGGTTGACGGGCACTATGAACTGGATGCCAGGGAATCTATGAGCCAGCCGGGGAGACCTCTTCCCTTCCAGCCCAGGGGAGCCGTGGACGGCAAAGTGATGGACAGCAGGCTTGCAAAGGAGTTTGCTTTCTGGGGGCGCTGGGGCAATTCTTCCGGCATTCCTTTTGAGGCCTCAGAGTTCCTGAAAGAACATATCCAGTGGAAGCACCTTGACGGGTACCTGAAAGACAGACCTTCTCAGCCCTGGACTCTCTTCAAGGCAAAAGAAATACAATAAGAAGGCCTTATTCTAATGTAAAGTAAGATAATTTCAGAACAGGGATTGGATTATTTCAGAACAGGGATTGGATAATTCAGAATAGGGATTGGATTATTTCAGAACAGGGATTGGATAATTCAGAATAGGGATTGGATAATTCAGAATAGGGATTGGATAATTCAGAACGGGAGTGGGATTTTTTCAGAACAGGAAAGGGATACAAAATATGAGTTTCAGTCAAGCTTTTGAACAGAGAATCCTGGACGAATCCGAAACAGAAGTTAAGCTTCCCGAAGGGCTGTTTAAGAAAGGCCCTTCGAATATTTTAAAAGCAGATAGGGATGCAGTTGCTCCTGAAAAGGAGGCTCTGGTTCCCGAAGGCGTCATTGATATGCACCTTCATTATGTGGATTTTCTTCAGCAAACGGACGGTATGAAGGCCCTGATCCGTGAAATGGACCGGGGAAATATTGCAAAAACCGTTCTGTTCGGCCTGCCGGTAAAGAAAAAATGGGAATATTTCGAACCCAACATGCCGCACTACTACCTGGATGACAATTCAAAGTGTTACTACTACGCCCTGACTGACCGGGTAGTGGCCGAGGATTACGAGAAGCTTTCCCCTGCCGAAAAAAAGCGAATCGCACCCACACTCTGCGGGTTCAATCCCACGGACAAATTCGCTATCGATTATGTTAAGGCGATGTTCAAGAAATCCGATATCTGGAAAGGGGTGGGAGAACTTTTGCTCAGGCACGATGACCTGACCAACCTCACGCTTGAAGAAACCGCAAGGTCCAACCACCCGGGTCTGGAGGAAGTTTTCAAGTTTTGTGCCAGAAAAAGGCTGCCTGTAAACATCCACCAGAACAGCACGTCCGTCGGAAACCATGAGGATTTTGAGTATTTGCATGAAATCGAAGCTGTACTGGACCATTACAGGAAACTCAAACTTGTCTGGGCTCATTGCGGAGCTTCCAGGCGGGTAATCCATAAAAAATACTGGGAAATGGTGGACGGGATGCTGGAGAACCACCGGAACCTGCAAGTGGACCTGTCCTGGATCGTTTATGATGATATTGTTTGCAAAGAAAATTCCAAAATTCCCAAAGAGGTCTGGGTGGAGCTGATCACAAAATATCCGGACCGGTTTATGATAGGAAGTGATCTCTGCGGGCATTTTAACTATCTTAACAATGGCAAAAAAAGAGTCACTCTCGGCAAGACAATGGCCCGATACAATACCCTTGTCTCAATGCTCCCCGCGGACGTGGCAAGAAAGCTTGTCTGGGAAAATGCGAATAAATTATGGTTTTCCTGAACAACAATAAAAAAGAAAAATCGGAAAGGTAAATTACCCTTCCAGTACGAGTCTTGCAATCTCATCCCCGACATCGGAGGTGCTGCTGCTGCCGCCCATGTCGTAGGTCCTGATTTTGGCGTCCAGGATGTTTTGCTGGATTGCAGCCACTATTTCATCAGCAGCCTCTTTTTCTCCGAGCTGTTCGATCAAAAGGGCCCCGGCCCAGATGGTGGCAATCGGGTTGACCTTGTTCAGGCCCTTGTACTTAGGGGCCGAGCCGTGGATGGGCTCGAACATGCTTGTGCCGGTCGGGTTGATGTTTCCGCCGGGGGCAAGCCCGAGGCCTCCCTGGATCATGGCTCCGAGGTCGGTAATGATGTCTCCGAACATGTTCGGGGTAACGACAATATCGAACCATTCGGGGTTTTTAACAAACCACATGGTGATGGCGTCCACGAAGTTGAAGTCCGTTGTAACGTCCGGGTGTTTTGCGGCAACGGCTTCGAACTCTTCTCTCCAGAAACCGTAGATGTCGGAAAGGACATTGGCCTTGTCCACGGATGAGACGTGTTTTTTGCTCTTCTCGGCGAGGTCAAAGGCGTATTCCATGACCCGTTTCGTGCCTTCCTTGGAGATCAGGCCTATCTGGTAGGCGATTTCCTCGCTGTCGGTCTCGATGTCCAGCCCGAATTTGGCGGAGTAGAGGGTCCGCTTAACCTCGAGGAAGTCCTTGCTTATACCAGTCTTTGCCCGGCCTCCGATTCCTATGTAGAAGTCCTCGGTGTTTTCCCGGACAACGGTGAAGTCGATGTCTTTTGAGGTCTTGTCCTTGAGAGGGGTCCAGACGCCTTCCAGAAGCTTTACGGGCCGCAGGTTAATGTACTGGTCGAAGTAGAAGCGTGCAGTTAATAAGATCCCTTTCTCAAGAATGCCCGGAGCAATCCTCGGGTCTCCGATGGAGCCCAGGTAAATGGCCTGGTATGCGGACAACTCCTTTAAGCTGTCCTCGGAAATCAGCTCTCCCGTTTCCAGGTAGTGGTCTGCCCCATGGGGGTACTCGATCCATTCCACGTCAAATCCGAATCGTTCGCCCGCGGCGTCTACGACTTTCCGGCCTTCGGCGATAATTTCCGGCCCTATTCCGTCTCCGGGAAGAACCGGAACCTTATACTGCGTCATGTTGACTACTCCTTATTTTGAATTTTTTTTGAATTTTTCTGGGTTTCCGGCCGTTTTCCGGCAGTCATTTCCTGACCAGCACCATCCGGCCGAGATTTTAGATTAATGGAATTAGATTAATGGAATTAGATTAATGGAATTAGATTAATGGAATTAGATTAATGGAATTAGATTAATGGAATTTGATTGATGGAATTATCCTTAATTCGTTTTGGAGACCAGGTCTCTGGCGTACTCGACAAGCCCGCCCTTGTCCACGAGATCGCGGACGAATTCCGGCAGAGGGGTTGCCTGGTAGGTCTCAGCTTTCGTCTTGTTTTCGATGACTCCGGTGGCGAGGTCAACCTCGAGCTCGTCCCCGTCTTCAATTCTGTCCGTGTCCGGGCATTCCAGGACCGGAATCCCGATGTTGATGGAGTTTCTGAAAAAGATCCGGGCAAAGGACTTTGCGATAACACAGCTCACCTTTGACCCTCTAAGGGCCAGAGGGGCGTGTTCCCTTGAGGACCCGCAGCCGAAATTATTGCCTCCTACAACGATATCGTTTTCCCGGACATTTTTCGCAAAATCAGGGCGGACGCCCTCGAAGGTGTATTTTGCGAGTTCCTTCGGGGTGTTAAAGATGAGGTACCGACCCGGAATGATTGCATCCGTGTCCACGTCGTCTCCGAATTTCCAGGCTCTTCCTTTCATATGATCACCAGTGTGGTCTAATGCAATTGAAAATGTGAAATATGGACTGTTTTTTATTGCGGCTCGAAGCCGCAGGTCTCAGGCTCTTAATTACAGCCTGGATTGATGGTAGATATAACTAATACTTAAATTATTTTCTGGCTGCCTATAAAAAAGGTTTACAATACCTCCCCCGTTTTCCCTGAATCCGGTTAAAAATAGGGGTTCATACTCTCTTCGGCCCCCCTTCCGGTCTACCATTTTCTTCCCTTTCCGGAGTCAGGGCACTGGGCTCCCCGCCCCCGTGCCAGCTCTTCCGGGGGCGCACGCGGACCAGGTGGACCGATTCGGAATGATCGTCCACGATTAAGGCGACTCCTTTTTCGCTTCCCATCTTTTTTATGTAGGTCCGTATGCTCTCCTGCATGTAAAGGGGTCTTGCTGCCTCAAGGGCCTGTATATCCTCTCCCGAGGTCAGCCGGTGGCAGATTATAAGGTCACTCTGGGAGATTACCTCTCCGTGCAGGCTGGAAGGGCGCTGGGTTGCAAGGACAAGGGAAAGGCCCGGCTGGCGGCCCTGCCTGAGACAGTTGTTAAGCAAAACCCCGGAGGCCAGGCTCTTTCCTTCCCCGGGCAGGAAAAGGTGGGCCTCGTCTATACAGAGCCAGGGCATCGGGAATTCTTCCTCATATTTTTCTCCATCTTCTCCATCTTCTCCATCTTCTCCATTTTCTCCATTTTCTCCTCCATTTTCCCTTTCTCTGGATCGGAGCACAGAAGAAGAAGCTTCCATCAGCTTTTTCTCATAAGCTCTCCTGGCCTCGATCCGCTTTTCATAAAGTTTTCCCGCAAGGATCGAGACCACGGCCGCACAGACTTTTTCTCCTGCAAAGCTGCTTACGTCAAGCACCGTGACCCTTCCCCCTCTGACCAGTTCCTCCAGTTTTACCCCCTCTTTTGCAAATATGCCCCAGGAGGCCATGGCCCTGAAATAGTTTTCAGCGGCTCCTTTTGCCGAACCGCCGGAGCGTTTATCTTTGAGGAGTGTGGCGCTGATGTCTTCAAAGGAGTAGGAGGCAGTTCTCTCTTCTTTTTCCCTTAAAAGGTCAATTGTCCTTACCACAAGGACCCCTACGGGGGAGACCTCCTCTATATTGAAGAGCCCGCACCACTGGCTTCCGCTGAGTTCGGATAAGGATATCGAAAAGGGTCGGACTTTTATATCCCGTTTTTCGTACTCTTCCGCCTTTCCGGCCGGGACGAAGACTTCAAGCTCGAAACCTGCGGGGAAGAGTTTCCATTCCTCAAGTTTTTGCTTTTCCGCCCTGCCTGGATACCTCATTGTCCAGAAGACCCCCATGGTATCAATAACCAGGGCCGCCAGGTTTTTCCTTATATGAGGGGGCAGAAGGGCCAGCTCTTCCAGGATACAGCCCATGGTATAGGATTTCCCGTACCCCCGCTTCCCGCAGATCAAAAGCGCGTGGGGTTTGAGAGCGTCCAGGAAAACCGCGGCCCCTTTTGAGCGGTCAAGGGCCAGATAGTTTCCCAGAAAAAGCCGGCCTTCCCCGGGGTTCTCATCGTTTCCAAGCACACGCTCTTTTGCGGCGACTGTGGCCCGATATGAACTTTCAGGATTCTTTTTACTTCCTTCAATCATTATTCAATAATCGGGGGTATCAACTATATAATATATTTTATTATGCATGGGTTCGATAAAAAAGGTCTGAATATTTCTCAGTTTTCTTATAATTTTTATGAAATATTTCCTAAATTTTTATATAGTGTTAGCTCAAATATGTCTGTGTATATAACCAGTACTGGTATGATGGGGTATATAGGATTGAGATTATGGGTACAATATAAAAACGCCATCTATAGCCGTTATTCATTATAGTTATTCTGAAGTTGGTGCCGTGGATCTTACTCAAGAACTTTCGTTAGAAGACCTGCTTCTTCGCTCTGAAAAAAGAAAGAAAGTTATCTTCCTCCTTATGGAAGGGCCTAAAAATATTGGAGATATTGCGAATGTCTTAGCTGCGCCTCCTACTTCAATTCTCCCTCAGATTAAAAAACTAAAAGACAGTCACCTTGTTCTCCAGAAAGGGAAATACTACAGCCTTTCCTGTATTGGAAAGATTATGGCTGAAAAAATGGTCCCTCTCCTGGGAACTCTGCAGGTGCTTGAAAAAAACTACGATTACTGGACAGACCGGGCCCTGGAAGGAATTCCTGCATTTCTCCTCCGGAGGCTCGGAGAACTCGGGGACTATCGGGTTATCGAACCCGATTTGGGTCGGATTTTCGAGCCTCATGCAGAGTTTAAGGAAAACCTGCTCAACTCCAGGGAAGTTCTGCATTTTTCTTCTTATTTTCAGCCTTCGCTGATTCCAGTTTATAGCGAGTATCTGAAAATAAATCGGAAGGTCGTTTTCGTAATCTCAAATATTTTTTTTGAAAGGATGCTGGCTGATTATTCGGAGGTGTATGAAACTTTTCTGGATTCTGATAATTCAAGCCTCTTTGTTTACCCTCAGGCCCCAAGAATCCTTTCTTTTACCGTTACCGAACGTTTCATGTCCATGCTACTTTTTGACAAAAAAGGTAAACTCGATCAGAAGTTCTTAATCAGTTTTGAGGAAAGCGCGATTGAATGGGGCAAAGAACTTTTCGCTTATTACCTGAACCTCTCTGAAGAAGTCTCCGGAGCCCGGGTCCTTGCAGATGAGTCCGGGCCTTAAAAATCCGGACAAAAGGAATTATAAATAGACCGGGAGCCCTCTTTTCCTTTCGGCTCAGTCTCCCGATCTTATTTTCATGTAGCTTAAGATAGCTTAAGCTTAACAGAAAACCCTCCCGGATTTTTAGTCGGGGGGATTTGACAAAGCTATAGGCCGTTTCAAGAAATTATTTCGTCAAGTTTTCCGGTTTTTGCTGCGTATTTGATTTCCTGAGCGAGTCTCCTGCCGGTAGAGAGGTCTTCCTGGATCAGATCCGAATAGGGAGAACCTGTTGGGTAGAGATTCGTGCCTGCTACGATCCTGGCCGAGATTTCAAAGACTTTGATTTCCAGTTCGTCCGTGAACACGGTTTCAAGGCAGAAAGACCCGATCATTCCTCCGAAAAGGCCCAGGGACTCTTCAACTACTCTTTCTCCAAGGGAGAAGATCAGGGGGAGGAGGGACTCTCTGGCAACCAGGGGCACGTTTCCTGTGACAACGTAGGTGGGCCGGATGCCGGCTTCCAGAAGTTCCCTCGGAGAGCCCAGCCTGAAGATTTCGTCGGCGTTTGACTCAACCCGTCTGTCCATGCTCAGGAGCTGGAGGTTGCCTTTGCTGAGGGTGTAGCCGTCGTCGTGTATGGGTGAGTAGAAGTAATGCAGGTAGTAGCGGGTCCCGGTAATAAATTCCTGAATTGTGAATTTTTGGGTAGGGTCTATGAGTTCCTGGAACTCTTCGTAGGTCTTTGCCACAAAAAAGCCCTTTCCGCCCCTTGCCCCATTATACTTGACCATAACTGGCCCATCGATATCTTTCGGGTCATTGATTTGCCTGGGCATATGGATGCCTGCTCCGAGCAGCCATTCTCTTTCTTTGTCCCTGTCGGATTCCCATTCCAGTACACCCCGGTTCCCGAAGGTCGGGACTTCAAGTTCCATGAATTTTTCGATGCCAAGATAGGCTACAAAAGAGCCGTGGGGGATGATAATCGTGTTTTTTTTCCGGAGTTCCTCTGCCCTGTTCATTATGTCTGCATAACTCTCGACAACAAGGTACTCGTCAGGCTTACCCTTCGGAAAAGCTTCGTAGAATTTAGGGGGTTTGCCTACACAGATCCCCAGTGTTTTAAAACCTTCTTTTCTTGCTCCGTCAAAGATTTGAAGGCTTGAGTGAGAACAGACCGTTGCAATTGTCAGGTTTTCCAGATCATAGTTTTTCAGAATACCCAGAACTTGCTCTTTAGTTATCATAGTGGCTACCAACAGAAATATTTAGGAAAAATTTAGGTTAGAATGCACAATGTTATATTTAACTTTAGGGGAAGGATCATATTTAAATTATAGCCAGATATGTATAATATATATCAAAATTATATCAAGTGAGTTTATCATAAATTATTAATTTGGGCGTTTCTTAAATAAAAACAAATTGAGTAAAAGAATTGAGCAAAAGGTTATACAGTTTTAAAATATTAGTTAATAAAGAAAATATACTTTTTCTAGCCTTATAATCTGGAAATGTTTTATGTGTTAAGATTCCCGCAGGAAAATAATTCTATCATTATTACGGGCCTTTAACTCAGGAAAATTAACATGAGTAATATAGAGAGCAGGATTGAAATAGGGGGTATAAACGGCCCCGAAGAAGGGGAAGGTGCAAAAAGCCTCCGGGACGATGCTGAAAAGCTGCTGGTAATTCCCGTAAACGAGGATTCGAGAAAGATCACTCAGACCCTTTCGAACGAGACCTCTTTAAAGATTCTCGAACTTCTGGGCAAGAAGGGCCTTTCTGCAAGTGATATTGCCGTGGAGCTCAAAATCCCCCTGACCACGGTCAAGTATAACCTTGATTCCCTGGTCGACTCCGAGCTTGTGCAGGTCAAGCAGATCAAATGGAGCCGGAAAGGCCGGCAGGTCAAGATTTACGAGGCAATGGAAAAACTGATCGTGCTGGTCCCGAGCAAAACTTTTGCGGACAAGATCTCCATAATGAGCATTCTGCAGCAGTACATCGGGGTAATAGCGGGGGCTTTCTTTGCCGCTGCGGGAATCGAGTACCTTACAGCTTACCTGCGGGCCAGAAGATTTCTCAAAGTTCTTCCCATGGACCCAGCCGGATTTTCGACCGACTATACTGCTCCGGAAACTGTCGCTGCCCCGGAGGCCATGTATATGGCAGAAAACGCGAGTGAAGGTGGTCTGAGCCCTAAAATGGCCGAATCCCCCGGGCTTGGGGCAGATTATAACGTTTTTGATAAAGAGTTCATTCCCGGGAATGGGGCTATGAACGCCACTTTTGCGGGGGACGTTGTAGATATTTCTGAGAATGATATGGTTGCTCAGGAAGCTCCCATGGAAGGGGGCGTTGTTGAAGGAGCTCCTGTTGATGGGGCTTCTGTTGATGGGGCTTCTGTTGATGGGGCTTCTGTTGATGGGGCTTCTGTTGATGGGGCTTCTGTTGATGGGGCTTCTGTTGATGGAGCATTAAAGGAATCAGGTGCTGAATATGCTCTTGAGGATAAAATCTCCATGGATGACGCCCTCGTAGCAGATTCCTCTATAGACGAAATTCCCCTGGATGAGGGAATGCCTGCAGAAGAAGAAGTTTCGGCAATTCCGGAATCCGCTCCGGAATCCGCCCCAGTGTTGGCAGAGAATGCCGTGCCTGCGGAAGGGGCGGAGCTCCTGGAGGGTATGGACTCATCTGCCCTGGATTCCATCCCTCCGGGCACGCTCGGGGCCGGGGCCGGAGCTGGCTCCCACTTTTTCGATACCCTTCTGGTTCATCCGGGGGTCTGGTTTCTTTTCGGTTGTCTCTTTGTCATATGCCTTTTGATCATAAGAGAAGTCTATTATAAGAAAAAGTCCATGTAATCAGGGAATTCATATGAGAGTCGCTCTAAAACTTGCCTACATAGGCACCGAGTTTCACGGCTCCCAGATTCAGCCCAATGTTGAGACTGTGGAAGGGGAACTTTTCAAAGCTCTCCGAAAACTCGGAATTATAGAAAGCCCCAAATCCGCCAATTACGTCTGCGCAGGCAGGACCGATGCGGGCGTGCACGCTCTTGGACAGGTCGTTTCCTTTGATACCGATAAACCTAACCTGGCAATCCCAAGGGTCATAAACTCGGAACTTCCGTCCTCCATCTGGACCTGGGCTCATGCGGAAGTTTCCGGAGGTTTCGATCCGCGAAGACAGGCGGTTTCCAGAAGGTACAGATACGTCATGTGCGGGGAAGCGTATGATATCCCCAGGATCCGGGAAGCCTCCAAACTCCTCCTCGGAACCCATGATTTCGCGAACTTTTCCCGGGCTGACGGGGACAAGGGAACGGTCCGGACCCTTGAGAGGATCGATATCAGGGTTGACGGGGAACTCACAAAAATAGATGTTGTGGGGAACAGTTTCCTCTGGAACATGGTCCGAAAGATCGTAAGTGCCCTTTCCATGATCGGAAACGGGGTCAGGGACGAGGACTGGCTGATCCAGATGCTTTCCCCCGAAGTCTATGAAGAAGGGCTGGAGCCTGCTCCCCCATACGGGCTCACCCTGATGGAAATCAATTATCCCGACCCCCTGGAATGGGTGGAGGATTCCTATTCGGTCCGCAGGGCAGAGGATCTGAATTACAGGCGCATCCCGGAACACCGGGTGATGGCCGAGGTCCTTGAGGAATTGATTTTCAAGGAATGAGTATTTTATCGTTTTATATCTTCATTTTTATTTTCCGGCACCTTCTTTATTTTTTCCAGGCCCCCCCTTCTTCCCGGACATCACAGATGGACAGATTACCTTAGTTTTCGGAATACCGTTATCGTCCTGGTAAGGCTCCGGTGGACTCGCTGGGCATAGATATCAAGCACTTCCAACCCTGCTTTTTCTCCGTATTCGTAAGCCGGTTTGTCCGAGACCACGACTGCAAGGCCCCCGGGTTTCAGGACGCGGTAAATTTCCATAAAGGCCCCTGCATAGAGTTTTTCCAGGGACTCGGCTAGGATGGCCGCCGAGCGTCCGTAAGGGGGGTCGGTTACAACCGCGTCCACGGTTTCCGCTTTTAAGGGGACTCTGCAGGCATCTCCTTCCAGAAGGACGTAGTCCGCCCCGAAAGCCTTAAGGTTTATGCGGGCTCCCAGCACAAGTTTTTCCTGGGCGTCGATTCCCAGAACCCTCGCTTTCAGGAGGCCGGCTTCCACAAGGATGCCCCCTGTCCCGCAGAAGGGGTCGAGGAAAAGGTCTCCGGCCTTTGTCCGGGCGATGTTTACAAGGGCCCGGGCAACCCTTGGCATGAGGACTCCTGGGTGGAAAAAGGGTTTGTTCTGCGGGGTTCGGGCTTCATAGTCGCTTCTGTCAACTGACGAGAGCAGGACTCCGAAAACGGTCCGCTCACTCAGGATAAGGCGGAAACTAACGTCCGGGGCTTTGAGCTTTGCCCTGAAACCTTTCCTGTAGATGTAGCCTCCTATCTTTTTTTCAAGGGGCTCACAGGGGTAGTCCACGTGTTTCCCGATTCGTTTTGCCCGGACAACAAAACTTTCGCCTTCCCTGATAAAGTCTTCAGGATCGAAATTTTCGGCAAACCTGAGAATTTCTTCAGGCCGGCTTTCGGTGATTCCCACCACTTTCAGGATGTGATGGGTCATTGCGAGCCGTTCCGTTACCCGACCTCTTAGTATTTCTTCAACGGTTTCTTTTCTACCCCGGATATCCACCACGAGGCACTGCTCAAAAAAGGCGTGAGTCACAAACTCAAGCCCCACCGTCTCAAGGCAGGCAAGGGCCTCGGCGGCGGGTAGTTGTTCGTGTTCTCCTGAAAGTTCAAAAGCGTATAACATTGGTAAACCCGTATTACTGGTCCTTTTTTTGGGTAAATCTGGATCATTTTGGATTATTTGTGGGAGTGTGGTCTGCCAGAGCGACCCGCTTTCCGGGGAGAGTCTTCTGCCCGTCAGGGGTCCACTGTCTGTCAGGGGGTCCCCTTTCCGGTGAAGGTCTGCTTTCGAGGTCGGGAGGTAGGGGCAATTTGATTAAAACATTTTGTTGAGCGCTTCTTCCCCTGTCATACCGGGTTCAACGCCGAGAGCTCTGGCTGCGGGCGTGGCCTCAACAATTTTTGCTTTTAGCATGTCTTCGAAGGTCTTAACACCTGTTACCTTTGCTGCGGCGTCGACGAGCCTTTCTGCGGCCCGGGTGTCCAGGTAGCCGCACATTAAAAAACCTTTCTCCGCCCGAAGGACAAGCAGGGGATAGGCCTGCATTTGAAAGCAGAGGCCAAGGGCACACCCTTTTTCCAGGATTATCTGTTTTACAAGCATGTCTTTTAGCATGGGTCGGGACTAAGATTAAACTTTTGGGTTTAATTAAAGGTTTTTGGGTTTAAGTACAGCTTTCGGGACCTATAACCGGGTCGGAGGCAGGCGTTCTCATACTTCAAGGCTCCGGGCCAGTTTATCCTTCAAACCATCAAAATAATTAAACATATCCGGCTCCTGGGCCTTGATAGGCTTTTCAGGGGCCGATACATTCATTTCTTCTGCCGAACTGACGTTTAAGGCCTCTTCGGAGGACTTCGGATTAAAGCTTTTGTTTTCCGAAAATCGGAGTGTCATTTCCCCTTTCTCGTCAAATCTGCCCTCAAGGACTGCCCGATCATTTTTAAAGCTGACCGTGCTGTTTTCGAGCCCCCCTGTTTCGTTTACGTCAAGGCCCGGGGGCAGTATGACTCTTACTTTTGATTCGGGTGTTCCCCTAAACCAGGCTTCAGTGCCTGGGGCCAGGGCTCCTTTATCAATGCTGTATTTAACAAAGGCCCGGTTCTTCAGGGCTTTCGTTTTAAAGACGTTTCCGAGGGACTCTTCCGAGAAACGGTACTCAACATCAAGGACCTTTACCGTTTCCGAGGAATTGTTAAACTTTATGTCCGGCTTTTTTTCGATGGACTCACGCAGTCTTTCTCCGAACCTCCGCTCCATGCTTATGAGTTCCCAGACATTGACAAAGCTGTCATTGTTGCCGGCCTGATTGTCTATAAGTTGCCTGGAAAAACTAGCTTCTTTGCCTGTTACGTATTCTTCGTATCCCCAGGTAGCGTTCCCGGGGTTTAAGGTGATGCTATTGGAGTAGGAGAAGGCAGCGGCTCCTGTTCCAGAAAGCAGGAGGATTGTAAGCAGGAGGATTATACATGTTGCCGGAAGAAAATTTTCAGGTTTCAAGCTGTTCAACTCCTCTCTTTTGGTACGAAAGTATCTGTATACTTTCATTTTTTGTACCTGTAATTCGAAGATTTTTATGTGCGTTTTTTCGCATTAACACTTTATATCTGTTCATCCGCCTGCCCTATCTATCTCTTTTATTCCGTAGTAATCTCACACCCGTCTTCGTTTACGATAACCGTGTGCTCAGCCTGTGCTACCAGGCCGCCTGCGCTTTCCAGGAGGACGGGATAGCCGTGGAGGATTCCGGCTTTTTCAAGCTGAATCATTGCAAAGTCCAGTTTATCGGAGGAAAGCCAGCGTTTTGCAAAGGGAAGCTCTTTGTATTCCTCGGCCTGTTTGAGGACCTTCCGGATTGCAGGTACACGGACGGGTTTTTTCCGGATAATACTGTAGATCTCGGTCCAGCTTCCGTCGTGGACCAGGCCCATGCCGTTTGTTGCGAATGGCTCGATTGCAATTACATCTCCTTCTTTCAGGACCGCTCCTCCGTCCACATGTCTGTTCGGGACAGCAGGGTTGTCATGGGCAATGTACCGGGCGAGTCCGTGCCCGGTAAGGTTTGCGATTGGGAGCAGCCCGTAGCCCCGAATGGTCTCTTCGATTGCGGCCCCCAGTTCTCCGGTGCTGACTCCGGGCCTTACCAGGGCAATTGCCGCAGCGAGTGCTTCTTCGGCGGCTTTTACGATGTCAGGGTTTCCCGAGAGGTCCACAGTCAGGGCCGAGTCTGCGATGTAGCCGTCCACATGGACCCCGAGGTCCAGCTTTATCATGTCTTTTCCGAAGGTGTCCGTGTCTCCCGTTTTCGGGGTTGCGTGGGCCGCTTCCTCGTTCCTTGAGATGTTACAGGGAAAAGCCGGTTTCCCTCCGAGTTCGACGGTCCGGGTTTCCACGAAGTCCGCAACTTTAAGAAGGCTGCCCCCGACCCGGACCAGGTCTTTTGCCTCGGCCCGGACCTGGGTCAGGATTCTGCCTGCTTCTCTGTATTTTTCAGCGATTTCTTCTCTGTTTTGAACGTTATCTGTCATACTTACTCCTGAATGAATAATACATGATAACTATATCAGTTAAATAATTTTGATTTCTGGGTATTATGCGGGAAAAATTAAGGCCAATCCGGCCAGCTTATTCCCCACCCAACTCAAATTTCTTCTCCAGTTTTGTCAGGTTCTCGCATCCGTTTTTTGTTACGAGTACCAGGTCTTCCAGCCGGATTCCTCCTATTTTGGGGTAATAGAGTCCGGGCTCGATTGTGATGATGTTTCCTGCTTCAAGTACGGCCCCGTTATCTCCCACTCCCGGGAGTTCGTGGATGTCAAGCCCGACTCCGTGTCCTGTGGAATGGGTAAAGCCCACCTCTGCCCCGCTCCGGTAGGTGTCGTACCCCCGGGCTTCAAACAGGTCACAGACCGCATTATGGATGTCTGAGGCCGTGACTCCCGGTTTTACCATTTTGAGGCCTGTTTCCTGGGCCTCCAGTACGGCTGAATACATTTTTTTCAATTCCCCGGAAGCTTTTCCGTGGACTACCGTGCGTGTCATGTCCGCAAAGTAGCGTTTCTTTTTGCTTCTGGGGTAAATATCCAGGATGATAGGGGCGTCTGCTCTGAGGGGGCCCGCTGTTGTCCCGTGGGGGTTTGAGCTGTCCTCTCCGCAGGAGACGATGGTCTCTTCCGCTTCACAGCCGTAGTCCAGGAGAGTGTGGTCAATTACGGAGAGTACTTTTTCTCCGGTCAGTTCCGAGCCTTCATGCCAGAGGATGCCGTCTTTTTCTTCGGCTCGTTCTATTAGTTTTATTGCCGCTTTCATGGCCTCTTCTCCGGCTCTCTGGGCGTATTTGACGGCTTCTACTTCTTCCGCCCCCTTTACGCTCCTCAGCTTCTTAAAAGGGCTTTTTAAGGGCAGCACGGAAAACCCGGCTTCGGTCAGGCAATTTGCATAAAAAACTGGAAAATCGTAAGGTACGGCAACCTTTATTACCCCGGTTTCCAGGAGCAGATCCGAAAGGCAGGCCGCGTAAGCCAGCGCTGCATCTTTCTTTTCTTTTACTTTTTCCCGGTAGCCGAAGTCTTTCATGGTTTTAATCCCGGACAATCTCGACTCTTTTTCGGCCCTTCCTTTTTCCATTTCCGATATGAGTAGCGTCTCTTTTCCGGAAGCGGTCTGAAGGTATGCAAAAGAGTCCGAGGCCAGGAAACGGGTTGTGTAAAAAATGTCTGCCGAATGCAGGTCCCCTAGCATCAGGTAAGCTTCGGCTCCGGCCTCTTCCAGGGGTTTTTTAATCCCGGGTTCTGTTTGATTCATGAAGGGTAATATCCCTCATTAACGGATAAAGTTCTTATTGTCCCGAAATAAACCTGAAAAAGATAATATGGAATCTCAAATCAAAGAAATCTTCAATTAAAGCTTATTACTTCTCAAAACCAGTAAAAAATATTCACAAAGTTAAAAATTCAAAAAAATTAAGCGCCCGGACCGGGATTCGAACCCGAGTTAATTTCTATGGGTTCGAACCCTTAGAACGGTACTGACCTTGTAAGATAAGTGTCAATCTTGAACGGGGCGGACTAAACGTTTAAAAATAGTTTCCCGCTCGCGGATTTCGACCTCAAACCGTTTGCCGTCGGCCTTAACAAAGGTCATTATGTTAATGAAACGTCTCTGTTTATAAACATTGCTTTTCTTAACTTTTATATAGTTGAAGAGTATCCCTTTTTTTAACGTCTGAAACTTTGCCGGTTTCGGGCAGTTATTG
The DNA here is from genome assembly GCA_028690255.1 of Methanosarcinaceae archaeon. Classification (GTDB taxonomy): domain Archaea; phylum Halobacteriota; class Methanosarcinia; order Methanosarcinales; family Methanosarcinaceae; genus JAQVBP01. Next base: position 6,462 of record JAQVBP010000005.1, on the reverse strand, counting down.
AATAGGACTAAACGACATGAGAAACACAACTTCAAATAGCGTTAGCTCTGCTCAGGGCTGTATAAATGTTCTAAATAATTCAGGCTCTTTTAGGCCAATGTTGGAGATAAAGACCCGGTCTTTAAAATGCTGCCCTTTCTGCGGAACCGTTCGGATTCGTCACAGGACAAGAAAGCCCGGTTATCGCTGTGAGATCTGCGGGGCTCAGTTCCAGCAGGCAGAAAAAAAAGTTATTCGTATCCGGGGGGGAGCAAACCCCAAATTCTTTAAAATTGCTTCAAAGAGGCAGGGGGTGAAGGTATGAACCCCCGAACGTCAAGCTATGCGACCCTTTCCGAGTATGATAAATACGCGGTTAAGGCAACAATGAAGGCTTACAACAAACGCCACCCAAGAACCCCCTTTTTTGAAGTAGATGAATTTTTCGAAAAAATTTATAGCTGCGGGGGTCTGTTCCTGTGAATCACCCGGCTTTATCCCCTTCCTTCCGGGCGGTCCGGCTACACCTTCCCCGCCTGGGCTTTATGGACCTGGCAGTATTCGCGGGAATCGCTGGCGCGGCCTGCGTCTCCTTCGGAAAGGCTGGCCTGGCTAATCTCGTTTGGCTTCCTGGAAACCTTATTTTAGTCTTCGCAAATATCAACGCGGCCCGGTCCCTGAAAGAAAAAGAGCTTTTCATTGAAGCCCATGCAGCCCAAAGGCAGGCGGTCCTCTTTTCCGTTTATCTCGTCCTGGCCTTCCTGGGAACCCTCCGGGGGGTTCTCGCATGACCGAAAAAAAAATACCCGTCCTGGCTGTCCGGCAACCCTTCGCGGGCCTTATAGCTGCGGACCTGAAAGGGTATGAGGTCCGGCGTTATCCCTATCCTCAAGGTTTTGAAAGGCAAAAAATAGCTATCTATGCCAGCCTGACAAACCCGGACAGGGTACACCTTCGGCATGTAAAAACAGTATTGAAAAGTCAAAACATTAGCCTTCCGGATTCCTGTTTTGTTCATGGGGCTATAATTGCATTCGCTGAATTAAGCGGCTGTGATAATATCGCCTTCCCTTCTGAATTTAACCGGCTGGCCGGGTCCCATTATGCCCCCTCTTCCTATTGGGTTGATGGTAAAACCTATTTCTGGGACCTTGAAAACATCCAATTAATCAAGCCTGTTACTTTCAAGTTTCCACGGGGGGCGGTTGTATGGGCCTATGTGGCTTCTGATTTCCTGGGGGTGGCCTAATGGCTTATAATCGCTGCCTTCGATGCGGACGGGCCTTAAAGGACCGTTTAAGCAAACAACGCGGGTACGGTCCGGAATGCTGGAAAAAAGTACAGCACAACCAGCCCCCCCGAGGTCCTCCCCTCAAAATAAAAAGCAGTATCGAAAACATTTTTGATGCAATTTACATCAAAGATCAAATCCTGGACCGTCTCCAGAGAGCCCCCGTTAAAACCTGTTCCTGCGGGGCTTCTCTCCTGGCCGGAGAGCTCGGGACCTTTGACCATGATAGCGGATACCGTCTAAGGGGTTTTTCGTTCCCTCAGTGGGTCTTTATCACCTGTCCTGACTGTGGCCTTGAATGGTCATACTGGAAGCTAAGAGGTCCTTCTCTGGATGATCTCTGCAAGCATTTTAAACAAACCACCTTAGCGGAAGCTCTGGGAACCCTGGCATAAGCCTATTTTTTTTATTTTTTTTAAAACCGAACAATACCGGGGTTTACTACCGTCCTAACGGGGTTATTCTATGGCAGGGCTTACAGCAGAGCAAAAAGCTAAGATTTGGGATATGACTTTATCCGTTCCCTTAACTATGCAACAAATAGCGGATAGGTTAGGCTTGATCGGAAGAAATGGCTATCAGAAGGTACGCCGTTATCTCCGTGATTCTAAAGTAAAAGTTAAATATTTTTTTGAAAACGTAGATTCTATTTTGTGGGTCCGTGCAAATCCCCGGCAAGAATCTTCTTTTTTTTCGGGTTCTTCCCTAGACTTGATCTGTGATAAGCAAAACTCCGAAAAAACCGAACACGCAAGCGGGCGGCAGCATGAACCATTAAGTCACCTTAAGCGGGCAGGCCCTGAACGGCTTAAAGCCCTTCTAAAGCTCAACCGTATAAACTCTTTTGGTCATTATGAGGGCTCCGACTGGATCAAGCACAATAACGTAGAAGAAGAGGTAATAACCGAATATAACAACTATTGCAAGCGGGCCAAAACAGAACGCCTTGATATGGCTTATTCTCCCACAGGTAGCCCGGTTTTTGCTGAAAACTACACAATGCCATATAAAACCCGTTTTACGGCTCGGGACCGACAAGACGCCAATATACAGGGCTTCCGGTTTGCCTGGGGTGCAGCCAGTCGGAGGCACTGCGTAGCCTCTGAACTTACCCTCACAGCCCGGCCCTATGGGTACGGTTCCTTAGCTGAATGCAATTATAAAACAAATGAAGCCCTTGAAAAATTCCTTGATTACATACGTTATCATCTCCCGGACCACGCCGAATATATCGCCGTCCGGGAGTTTCAGAAAAACGGGCGGGTCCATTTCCATATAACCTTTTTCGGGATTAACTGGCTCATGCCCAAAAGTGTGATACAATACGCCTGGAGGGGGTACGGAGGCGGTGAGATCCTGGACATTCACACTATCAGGCGTCAGGGCTCTTCCTGGATCTGGTCCGGCAGTTGTCCCGAGGATGCAGCCGGAACCCCTCCTTATGATTATCTCCGAAAATACTTAGAAAAAAGCATGACCTCTGAATCCGGTTACATGTTTTGGGCCTTCGGTTTTCATAATTGGTCTTGCTCCCAATCTCTTCAACCGAAAAAAGAAAAGCCCGACGAGAACCGCCCTAAAAAACATTTCCTGAAAGGCACAATAAGCAAAGTTACCGGCTACAGGCATTCTAACAGATCAGACTCTAAAGCCTTCTTTGCAGGGGCCTATTTGAAGGTTAAGAATGCTTTGAAGCCAAAACCGAAGGATAAGCCGAAAGAAAAAGAAAAGATTGATATGATCTTTAGAGCCGCTTCTAATTTATCTTATCAATGTTAATATAGGTGAAATCATGAAAAAAATAAGAATTACCTCTCACAGATGAGGACTATGAACTTTTTAAAACCCTCTCTGCTAATTCCGAAGGAGACGACAGGGAGATACAGGATTATAATTAAAAATAATTTATTATCTCATATAGGACTTACGCAGTTGAACAGAAAACCAGTAGCATGAATCATCAAACTGTCTAAAGCACAATATTTACTACAAGCTCTAATGTGCTTGGTTTTACATCTCAAGTGCGTAACTCGTACTCATATTGATAATTTCCACTACTGGTATTAATTATACATAAGAAAAGACTTATATCATATATTCAGAATCTATAGGATTAGGTAATATTATGAGAGTTAAGAAGGTAAATATTAAAAATCTTTTCGAACTTTACGATCATGAAATAAATTTAAACATGGAGAATCATATAACAATTATTCATGGTCAAAATGGGGTTGGAAAAACCATTATTTTAGAAATGATAAAATCTCTTTTTTGTTTAGATTATAAAATATTCTATGACATTCCATTTGATGAATTTTCCGTGAGTTTTGATGATGGAAATACTATTTGTTTAAAAAAGATTGTTAATAAGAAGAGTTCAAGTGAAAATAATTGTTTTCAACATGACACTCCAAAAAATGAAATTTCACTTATACTATCACACAGCAACAATAAAAATAAAAATGTAATAATTAAAAAAAGAATTGATGATAGAAAGGATATTTTTTCATTAATTAGAACAGTTCCAGGACTTATAAGAATAGATGATGATAAGTGGATTTATGATCCCGAAAATGAAATATATTCATCTGATGAAATTATGTGGAAATTTGGTCTAAATTTTGATGAAAAGAACATGAAGGAGTGGTTTATTAATATAAAAAAATCGATCAATATAAACTTTATAACAACTCAAAGGTTGTTTACATTTAAGCGCTTGAAAAGGGATTTTGAATATTCGAAAGGTGCACCCATTGAGAATACGGTTATGGATTATTCAAGGGAATTATCAGATGCTATTCAAAAAAAGCTTGCTGAATATGCAAGTCTCTCTCAATCCTTAGATAGAACGTTTCCTATTCGATTAGCCAAGACAAAAGATGATGTAAATATCAACAAGCTTAAAGAATACTTATCAAGCCTTGAAGAAAGAAGAACTAATTTGATTAAAACAGGCCTTCTTGATGAAGAGAAAGAAATTAACTTCAGAGAGTTTCAAGAATTGACCGAGGAAAATGCTCACGTTCTTTCTGTTTATATTGAAGATGTAAAGAAAAAATTGGATGTATTCAATGAACTTAGAGATAAAATATATCTTTTTGTTAATATAATTAACAGTAGATTTGCCAACAAAAGTATATCCATAAATAAAAATACGGGGTTTATTTTTACCACATCAAACAATAAAAAAATTCTACCAACAAATCTATCTTCAGGGGAACAACATGAACTAATTTTGTATTATGAATTATTGTTTAGAATAAAACACAAATCATTAATCTTAATTGATGAGCCAGAAATTTCTTTGCACATAGGATGGCAAAAAGACTTTTTAAGTGATCTACAGAAAGTTCTTGAACTTGTAGACCTTGACGTCCTTATAGCAACTCATTCTCCAGATATCATAGAAGATCGGTGGGACTTAACAGTTAAGTTAGATACTTCATTTAGGTGAACTTCTATGAAAAGATACATTACTCCCAACCGGATTGCCAACAAAGCTAGGATGAGTAGGAGGGACTCTACTCAAGCTATACTAATAGTTGAAGGTAGTACAGACTCAAGAGTTTACAAATGTTTTATTGATGACAATACTTGTAATGTGGTCTATGCAAAATGTAAAACGTCTGCTATCGATGCGCTTTTAATTCTTGAACATAGTGGTGTTTGTGGCGTGTTAGCAATTGTCGACGCAGATTTTTGGCATGTTGATGGAGTCAAACCGGAAAAATATAGTAAAAACTTGCTGATAACAGATACGCATGATACTGACACAATGATTCTTTCATCAGATGCACTTGAAAAGATGCTCTCTGAATATGCAAATGAAAATAAACTAATTAGACTTGGCAAACCAATACGTGAAATATTAATACAGAGTGGTATAAAAATAGGGTATGTCAGATGGGTCTCTTCAAAATATAATATGTATATAGATTTCAAAAAACTTGATTTTTGCCAGTTTACTGACAAAAATAATCTGATGGTTGACTGTAGTAGTTTATTATATAATTTGGAAAAGAATCCAAAAAATTATACTTTGGATTATAAAAAGATTAAATCTATGATTTGTTCAATTAAATCCACACACAACCCTTGGCAAATTTGTCAAGGACACGATTTGATAGAAATATTGACAATTGGCCTAAAAGAAATATTTGGGAACCATACAAGTAAATTTATAGATAATGATATTGTATCAAGAAATTTGAGACTTTCCTTTGATTTTTTATGCTTTTCTGGAACAGATCTTTATGCTTCAATTAATAGATGGGAATCAAATAATTCAGGATTTAATTTATTGATTAAATAAGCATAAATATTCAGCCAAGGCAAACCTGCATCAATAGCCATCTTTATTAAGATTCAATGGACAAATTTCTATGAATTGATTCTCTTTAATTGTTGGATTGATCACGTTTTTTATTTTGCTTCAGTAAATGATCAGCACATCAGTTTAGTCAAAATCAATATCAATCAACTAATTTTGATAGGCTGAATAGTTCCTAAAAGTCATAAAATGGATCTGAGGTTAACCATGCAGTAATTTATATAAATGCGGAATGCAGGTTTGAAAACAAGAAAAATAAAGAAAAAACAGATCTGATAAAGAATTACTAATTTTGTTATAATTAGTAATTGCTATCTATTCTTGAAAACAAGAAAAATAAAGAAAAAACAGATCTGATAAAGAATTACTAATTTTGTTATAATCGACATTTCGACCCACTGCCAATATGAGATAATAATTCCTGCATATTGGCCATTTTAGTGATAGTGTATCAGATAAAATGGCATATTTGTGTCATGGATTTGTACATAAATGCCAAGATTCGAAATGTGAGTTATAATTAGTAATTGCTATCTATTTTTGAAAACAAGAAAAATAAAGAAAAAACAGATCTGATAAATAAATTATATTATTGTTTTATAGTAAAACAATAACATTTTATACCTTAAACCCCTATCTCTTTCTAATAAAAACGGGTAATTAATCCTAAAATGTTATTGTTTTAATAAAACGATAACATTTTACCATTTTAAAATTTCTGAAAAAAAGAGCAGTAAATTTACATTTCGACCCCCCTTTAATTTTTTCGCCGAATTTTCGTAGACATTGCAGCTATTGCCCCGTCTTTTTGATTCAAACGATTTGAAAATATTCTTTGATTCTATTACTCTATGGAGATTCA
>JAQVBP010000143.1 GCA_028690255.1 Methanosarcinaceae archaeon | reverse complement strand
TATACACCGGGAGGGAAAAAATGCCGGAAAGCAGATACATCCGCTGGTTCAGTGAAACCACGATAGAAGACGTGCCGATTGTGGGAGGGAAGAATGCATCGCTTGGGGAAATGTACAGGGAACTTACCGGCCAGGGTATTAAGATCCCGAATGGTTTTTCGGTTACTGCCGAGGCCTACTGGCATTTGCTTGAGGAGGGAGACATTCTTGATAAGCTGAAAGCTGTCCTTGAGGGCCTGGATATCTCGGACGTTGGGGATCTGGCCCGGCGGGGGAAGGAGGCCAGGGACCTGGTCCTTGAGGCCGGGGTTCCGGATGGGCTCTGGAGGGAGATTAAAAACGCTTATGATCAGCTCTGCGAGGAATACGGGGCTGACGCGGATGTCGCGGTCCGGAGTTCGGCGACGGCCGAGGATTTGCCCACGGCTTCTTTTGCGGGGCAGCAGGAGACTTACCTGAACATACGGGGTTATCCGGCCCTCAGGGATGCCTGTATTCGCTGTTTTGCGTCCCTTTTTACGGACCGGGCGATTTCCTACCGGGTCACTAACGGTTTTGACCACTTCAGGGTGGCTCTCTCAATCGGGGTTATGAAGATGGTAAGGTCCGACCTTGCTTCAAGCGGGGTTATCTTTACTCTCGATACCGAAACCGGGTTTAGGGACGTTGTTTTTATCACGGGGGCCTACGGGCTCGGGGAAAACGTTGTGCAGGGGCAGGTCAACCCGGACGAGTTCTATGTCTTCAAGCCCACCTTCCGGGAAGGCTTCAGGCCCATCATACGGAAAAAGGCAGGGAGCAAGGAAATAAAAATGATTTACGGGCGGGGGGACTCGAAGGTGCTTACCCGGAACGTCGAGGTCCCGGAGGCTGAGAGGGTGCGCTTTTGCCTGGACGACGAGGAGGTCCTGACCCTTTCGGGCTACGCCATTGCAATCGAGGACCATTACTCGGAAAAGTACAACGAATCCCGGCCCATGGACATCGAATGGGCAAAGGACGGATTAACCGGGGAACTTTTTATAGTGCAGGCCAGGCCCGAGACCGTACAGTCTCAGAGGCGGCTGGACGTGCTTGAGACCTACGTGCTTGAGGAAAAGTCCGAAATTCTCGTCCGGGGGAGTAGCGTAGGAGATAAAATCGCCACAGGAAAGGCCCACGTGATCACGGAAGTCTCGGATTTGCCTTCCTTTAAGCCGGGGGAGGTGCTTATTGCGGACACCACGACCCCGGACTGGGAGCCGGTAATGAAAAGGGCAGCTGCGATTGTCACGAATAAGGGAGGGAGGACCTGCCATGCGGCCATTGTTAGCCGGGAACTGGGGATTCCGGCGGTCGTGGGGGCGGGAGATGCAACAGAAGTCCTCAAAAACGGCATGGAGCTAACCGTGAGCTGTGCGGAGGGGGACGCGGGGCTTGTGTATGCAGGAGCTCTTCCTTTCAGAGTAAACTCCCTGAGCCTGACGGAACTGGAACGGCCGCGGACAAAAATCATGATGAACCTCGGAAACCCGGACGAGGCCTTCGGGCTTTCCCAGATCCCGAACGACGGCATCGGGCTTGCCCGCCTGGAGTTTATCATAAACAGCTTTATCGGGGTCCACCCGATGGCTCTCGTCCACCCGGAAAAAATCAAGGACCCGGGCGTGCTCCGGAAAATCGAGGAATTGACCCGGGGCTACGAAAGCCGGGAAGCTTATTTTGTCGAACGCCTGGCCGAGGGGGTCGGAACGATTACGGCCGCCTTTTACCCGAAGCCCGTGGTCGTCCGCCTGAGCGATTTCAAGACCAACGAGTACGCAAGCCTCCTCGGGGGAAGTTACTTCGAAATGGAAGAAAACAACCCCATGATAGGTTTTCGGGGGGCTTCCCGCTACTTTGACGAACGCTACAGGGAAGGTTTTGCTCTCGAGTGCAGGGCCATGAAAAAGGTCAGGGATGAGATGGGTTTGAAGAACCTTATCCTCATGATTCCTTTCTGCAGGACCCTTGAGGAAGGGAAAAAAGTTCTCGCCGAGATGGAGAAAAACAGGCTTGTACGGGGAGAAAACGGCCTTCTGGTCTATGTAATGTGCGAGATTCCGAACAACGTCCTTTTAATCGACGAGTTCAGCGAACTCTTTGACGGCTTTTCCATAGGTTCCAATGACCTGACCCAGTTAACCCTGGGGGTGGACCGCGATTCCGAACTCCTGGCCGCCGAGTTTGATGAGCGGGACCCCGGAGTCATGAAAATAATTTCCCTGGCTGTTCAGGGAGCAAAGAGAAACGGAAGGCACAGCGGGATCTGCGGACAGGCCCCGAGTGACTACCCGGAGTTTGCGGAGTTTCTGGTAAGAGAAGGAATTGAGTCAATATCCTTAAACCCGGATTCCGTGATGAAGATCACCTTGAAGGTGCTGGACGCTGAAAAGAAACTCAGGAAAAGTTAAGGTAAGATTTAAGGATGTTTCGAGTTTGTTTTTCAAGCAGTTATTTTTTTGAATATTAAAGAGATGCATAATATTAAATATTATGGGATAGGAAATAAGTTGGTGTTTGCTTATACACCATTTCAAAGGAGCGTACGGTATTAAGATCAGAGCATATATGAATAGTTTTTATTGATATGGGTGTAGAATGGATTAAATATAAGTTACAACTATTTACCTTCATACGACATACTAATTGATATAAAAGTGTTATTTTATTGTGATTTCCGTCAACTACAAAATTGAAAATCAATACGCAGTTAAAACACGAGTAGTCAATTTAGAGTAAACAAAAATATCTGATAGAGGCCTTTCCAGGGCCAAGAAAAGGAGGAACGAAGAATGAGTTGCCTTAAAAGCTGTCCTGAATGCGGTTCCGAGCTTGAAAACTTTTCCTATGGAGAATATCAATATTGTAAGGTCTGCGGATACTGGACAAAAAAAAATACGGCAAGGCTTGAACCGTTAATGATTATGGAATAATGCAAAAATTGTTAATATGAGGATGCACACCTCTGCGCCTTCCAGTTAATCGTCCCGGCCACAGCCCGGATTTCCGGGTTTTAATACAGGCCCGGACGCCGGTCTTTGAAAACAGGAATCTGCTCCCGAACTTTATTTTTTCGGATGGGGTCCAGATCATAAACAATCACACCCTCTTTATCCCCGGCGTCGGCTTTTATTTCACCCCAGGCATCAACTATCATTGAAGCCCCGAAATAGCCTGGAGAATTATTTTCTCCTCCCCCGGTCCGGTTGCAGGCGATGTGCGGAAGCTGGTTTTCGATTGCTCTTGCAACTGACAGATTTCTCCAGTGAGCCTCCCTCGGAGAAGGGAAGGCAGCGATTGTCACCAGGAGGTCGGAACCTGCAAGGGCAAGTTTTCTTGAGATTTCGGGAAAACGCAGTTCGTAACAGATTTCAAGCCCTATTTTCAAATTCCGGTTTTTAAGGGAGATGGGCTCAATTGAATTTCCTTTTGAAAAATAGAGATTTTCATTTTTGAAAGGGTGGGTCTTCCTGTAGGTCCCTGCAAGAACTCCTGCCTCAAGACAAAACCCCAGGTTATAATAGGCCGAAATATATTTTTCAGGTCCGGGCCCAGACACGGAACCAGACACGGAACCAGACACGGAACCAGACACGGAACCAGACACGGAACCAGACACGGAACTTCCGTTTTCAGATAAGTTCTCCTTTTCAAGAACATTATCAAGAACCATTTCAGTCTTTTTTTCAATAATCGACCCTATAAGGACGCAGGCATGGGTTTCGGAAAAACGGGCCAGTTCCAGGAGGGTGTGATACGGAGAACTTTCGGATAAAAGGTCTAAATTTTCGTAGCAAAACCCGGTGGAAAAGACTTCCGGAAACACGAGAATTTCAGCCCCATTTACGATGGCTTCCTCTGCCATCCGCAGGGCCTTTTCAAGGTTTTCTTTTTTCCTGCAGGGCAGGACATCCATCTGGATACAGGCAACTTTCATCATCGAGCCTTTCTGTTTTTTATACACTGCCCCTTACAGGGGCCTGGTTGTTTCAGGTCAACTACCTTTTCCGGCCCCTTCGGAGTCAAGGAAAAAATCTTCACGCCTGAAGAGAAAAAGCCAGGGTCAGATCAGGGTCAGATCAGGGTCAGATCAGGGTCAGATCAGGGTCAGATCAGGGTCAGATCAGTTTGGTCTGTTTGGTCTTCGGGACAAGTCCGTCGAAATCAATTTTCTCTTTCAGTATCTCCAAAAGTAACTCATTCGCGAGGCCTGAAATCTCTTCGTTTGCCTTGCGGACTTCATACCCGGGGTCTGACGAAGGGAGCTTTATTCTGCTAATTTCGGCCCGGCATCCTTTCAGGTCCGCATCAGGGACTTCCCGGACAACCCCTGGTTTTTCGAAAAATTTCTTGAGATGTTTTGGAGTGATTCCAACAAGTTTCAATTCCTGATGGAAACAGGGCCTTTCAAATAATTTCGATATCACGTACACGCCCACCGGGATCCTCAATTCCAGTTCGACCTTCATAAGCCGGACCCTGATAAGAGCGTATATATCCCCTTCTTTTGATTCGGCAGAGTCCGGATAAAAAGGTGTTTCCGCTCCTTCCACCAGGATTTCAGCCTCCGGGCTTGAATATATCTTTGAAGGGGGTACATCGATTTCCGTTACCACATCCAGGTCCCGAAGCGCCCGGAGATAGCCGGTCAGGATAAGGCGGTGTTCATCCATACCTCCGGCTTTTAGTTCTCGATAGATCCCGCTTATCGAAAGCTGTTTTTCTGCCAGCAATTCAAGGATTTTAATGTGGAGTTTCTCTGCCATTTGCACCGACATCAGAATTTAATAATAAATAATTAGTTATCTTGCTTCTTATTTCCTGTCACAGGGCCCGGCCTCCATTTCCAGAGTCTCACAGGCTTCAAAAGAAATTAAAGAACACTGCCGGGGACGGAAACATTTACGGTCTAATTTATTCGACACCATATAAAGCTTATGAGAAAGCTGACTACTTCCAGGACCAAGTCATGGGCTTTCTATACCCCTGCACCCCTTCTACCATAACAAATTTACAGGGTTGAAGGTTCCTGCTTTCCGAACCTGATTACAAACTCCGCCCCCGAATTTCTCTTCAGCTCGATTTCACCTCCGATCTGTTTCACAAGAATGTTTACGAGCTGGAGCCCAAGAGTCTCCGGGTTTTCGAAATCGATGTTTTTCGGAATACCCCGGCCATTGTCTGAAACGCTAAGGACGTATTCGAAACTTTCCGGGCAACCGCATTCATCGTATTCGGTTTTATATTCCATACATTGGAGTTTAATCCGAATTTCCCCATTGTTTCCTTCAAAAAAGGCATGTTTGAGGGAGTTTGAGACAAGCTCGTTAACTATCATCCCCAGAGGAATTGCGGTGTCCATTCGAAGGAAAATATGAGTTGCGGCGTCCATATGCAACCGGATTTTCGAGCTGTCAAGAGCATAGGAACGGAAGAGTTCGCCCGTCAGTTTCCGCAGATAGCCCGCAAAGTCAAGGCTTTCCAGATCTCTGGACTTGTAGAGTTCTTCGTGGATCAGGGCCATGGAGATAACCCGGTTCTGACTTTCCCTAAAGGCCCTTATAACCTCTTTGTCCTCGAAAAAATCGGCCTGGAGGTCGAGGAGTGAGGAAATCACCTGGAGGTTGTTCTTGATACGGTGGTGGATTTCTTTCTTGTGAATTTCCTCGGCAAGTTTGAGGGTTTCCTCCGCACGTTTTTTATCGGTGATGTCCCGGACCGAGCCCTGGAAAAGCCAGGTTTCTCCTTCAACGTTGCGAATACTCTGTATGATTTCATGCACCCATCTCAGGCTCCCGTCCCTGCGCCGAATCCTGTAGATATGGTCTATGACCAGTTCCGGGTTTTCTAATAGTTTTATTTGGTTTTCGATTAACCGGTCCCTATCCCCGGGATCAAAAAGATCAAAAAGTATGATTTTTCCGGAAAGGATATCTTCAGGAGTGTAGCCAAGAATATCCTCCACCGCCCCCAGCATCATCACCGGCTTAAAATTCCTGTCAAGCTGGAAGCCAATTCCCTTTAAATTTTTCATATATGTACGAAGCCGTCCCTCGTTTCTCTCCAGGGTTTCCCGGACATGTTTCTTTTCCGAAATGTCCTTTATCACGCCCAGGGCCCGGTAGACCCTACCCGCTTCATCTCTCAGAAAAACCGCGCTGTCTTCCACATAAACGTAATTTCCGTCCGTTTTTCTGAACCGGAACTCTGCATATAAATTATCCCCCGTTTTCAGAGAATGTTTCAGGGTTTTCCACACGTTTCCCCGATCATCGGGGTGTATTGAATCCCTGCAGGCAAAAAGATTGAAAGCATAAAATTCCTCAGGAGTACACCCGGTAATCTTCTCGATGGCTCCTGCCCACTCAATTTTATTTGTCCTGAAGTCGATATCGAAAATTAACTGCCCTGTCTGCTCGGCAACATAGAGAAACTTTTCTGCGTTTTTTTCCATTTTTCGCCGGGAGTGGACCTTTTCAGTTATATCTTTCAGAACCCCCAAAACCCTGTAAGGTTTTCCTTCTTCGTCTTTCAGAAAAACCACGGTTATTTCCAGATAGATATACTTCCCGTCTTTTTTTCTGAACCTATACTCCGTTTCTAACTCACACTCGCCTTCGAGAACCGAATCAATCAAAACGGATAGTCTATTTTGGTCTTCCGGATGAATTAATTTTTTAAAACCTTCCAAACCGATTTTGTGAAACTCTGAGACCTCATACCCGGTCACGTCTTTTATAGCCCCGAGCCACTCAACCGCCCCTGTTTTCAAGTCAGCATCAAAAAGGATCTTTCCGGCCTTTTCGGCAAAAAGCCGGTACCTTTCTTCACTTATCTGAATTTGTGTAAAATTACTGGAAGAAAGCGGCAGTTTTTCTTTCTCGGAGAGTTCAGGATTCGGGTATTTTGAGGGGGACATCACGTATTCTTTCTTTAAATTGTCCACCACCTTTAATTTATTATATTTTATAAGTTTCTTTTATTTATATAATCTTCTGAAAAAACTAAATTGTGAATGTTCTGAAACCTTCAAAATAAACCAACAAGAGTGAAACTATATAATTATATAAATGCAGCCAAAAGAATTATGTGCTTATATTTAAGCGCATAATTCGACATCAAGAGGCATTTATGCGCCTAAAACTCCAGAAAAGAAATTTAAAAAACGTACATGTTATTCATTGAATAACAGGCACAAAAAATAAAAGTATATAGCACTTTCAT